>NZ_CP012898.1:3636250-3992500 GCF_001310225.1 Pseudalgibacter alginicilyticus
GCACTAAAATAATTACTTGAAAAAATAAAAATTCATATTTCTATTTTTTCAAATTGAAGATTTAAAGAGAAAAGGTGATTTATAATTGAATCTTATTTTACTGCTTAAGTTTTTAATATAGTTATATCTAAAACAACTAATTTGTTTTAAAAAGAATTTTAATTACTAAATATAAACTAAGAATATGAAAATTAAAGGATTACGTTGGTGGGTTGTTACATTAATAGCGTTAGCTACTATTATTAACTATATTGACAGACAGTCATTAAGTGTTCTTTGGCCAGAAATAGCGAAAGAATTATACCCAGGGCATACAGCTGATGAAACAAAGTCAATATACGCCTTAATTTCAATAATTTTTGTGTTTTCTTATGCTTTTGGGCAAGCCATTTTTGGGAAAATTTTTGATTGGGTTGGTACAAGAATGGGGTTTGTATTATCTATAGGTGTATGGTCCATTGCTACAGCCTTACATGCTTTTGCTCAAGGTATTTTGAGTTTTGGTATTTTCAGAGCCATATTAGGTATTTCTGAGGCAGGAAACTGGCCCGGCGCCACTAAAGGAAATGCAGAGTGGTTTCCTACTAAGGAAAGAGCATTAGCACAAGGAATCTTTAATTCTGGGGCTGCTATAGGGGGTATTATATCTATTCCATTAATTGCGTTTTTAACAATTTATTTTAGCTGGAAATCCATCTTTATATTAATTGGTTTGGTAGGATTACTTTGGTTAATTCCTTGGTGGATTTTAGTAAAATCACCACCAAAAAATCATCCTTGGATAACAGACAAAGAGCGTGATTATATTTTAACGGGGCAAAAAAATGAGGATTTTGATGGAGATGGTGATATTGATCAAGAATATAATCCAGATACTAAAGACCTCCTTGGACACAAACAGAGTTGGGGTGTAATATTAGCTTCAGCGGCTATTGATCCAATTTGGTGGTTATTTGTTTTCTGGATACCAATTTACTTAAATGAAGTTTACGGTATGGATGTTAAGTCTATTGGTCTTTATGGTTGGGTACCTTATGTTGGAGCAATGTTTGGAGCTTGGTTTGGTGGACTGTTAGCACAAAATAGATTAAAGGCTGGCTGGAATGTTAATAGAACAAGAAAAATGGTAATAACTTTAGGGTGTTTAATTATGCTACCAGCATTGTTAGCTATGGCCAATCCTGGTGGACCAACAACAGCAGTTATTATTATGGCTGTAATTTTGTTTGGGTTTCAAACAGCCATTGGTAATGTGCAAACGTTACCTAGTGATCTTTTTAGTGGAAAAACTGTTGGTACGCTATCTGGTTTTTCTGGAATGGCGGCTAAACTTACTGCAGCAGGTCTAACCTACTTGGTGCCATGGTTAACTAGTGGAGGAAATTATACTCCTGCATTTGTTATAGGAGCAGCTTTGGCTATTTTAACTTTAGCCAGTGTGTGGATACTGATACCAAAAGTTCAAGCAATAAAAAAAAGAGTATAACATAATTAATTAAAATTAGATAGTATGAGTAATTTAAAAGGAAAAGTAGCCATTATCACTGGAGCAACTGGTGGAATAGGTTTTGAAGTAGCAAAAAGATTGGGTAAAGATGGCTACACCGTAGTATTAAACGGTATTGAGGATGAGGCTGGCGCTGATAGAGTTGCTGAACTTACTGCCGAAGGAATCACTGCTGAGTATTATGGATTTGATGTAACAAAAGAAGAAGAAGTAACTGAAAACATCAATAAAATTGGAAATAAATATGGCAAAATAGATCTTTTAGTGAATAATGCTGGAGGCTTAGGTGGAAGATCTAGGTTTGAAGATATGACTACTGAATTTTATAGATTTGTAATGGCATTAAATCTTGATTCAACATTTTTTGCTTCTAGAGCTGCTATTCCATTTCTTAAAAAAGGTGAAAACCCATCAATTATCAACTATACCTCTATAGCAGGTTGGAATGCTGGAGGACCTGGAGCTGGAATATATGGTACTTCAAAAGCTGGTGTTCATGCTATTACAAGAGCGTTGGCTAAAGATCTTGCTGAATATGGAATAAGAGTAAATGCTGTATCACCTGGTACTATTGATACACCTTTCCATAAGGAGATTAAGTCTACAAAACCAGAAGTTTTTGCTTCATGGAAGAATAATATCTTGTTAGGAAGATTAGGTCAGCCAGAAGAAGTAGCTTCTGTTGTTTCTTTTTTAGCTAGTGATGATGCTGCTTTTTTAACAGCTGAAACAATACAAGTTGGAGGAGGGCAAGGTTTAGGAATATAATTTTATAGCCTTGAGACAAAAAAGTGATGGTTTTATCTAAAAATCATCACTTTTTTGTTTTAATTAAGAATTTTATTTGTTTTGAGAATCTCCTCTTCGCTTCTTTTTGTATTCTTCAAATAACTTTCTATTAAAATCATCTTCAGCAGTTTTTAATAGAAGTATTTTCTTAGGCGAAATAACTTTGCGTAATTTAGAAATGAGTTGGGTCTCTTCATAATGTAAACTGTTTTCAGTTTCAATTAATTTATCTAATAATACTTTTGCTTTGTTATCATCAAGCGTATTGATACTTTCTTTAATATCCCGACGTAGCTTTCTCATGTCATTATACTTGATTCTAGTAGAATTATCGTCGTATGTATTATAAATAGGCCAAAAACTCTGGGCTTCTTTTTCTGTTAAACTTAACTTTTCTGTAATAAAAGCAACCTTAAGAGCTTTTACTCGATCTCTATTACCTTGTGAATACAAGTTTAGAGAAAGTACTAAAAAAGTTATAGGGATTAAATATTTTTTCATTTTATTCAATTATTAAATCTTCAATATCTGTATGCTCCAATAAATAAGTTTCTAAAATGTCTTCATTTATTTGTTGGTTAACAAAATTTTCTTCTAAAAATTCTATATCGTCAAGCGTTGAAGCAATTTCGTAAGCTCCAATATTTTCATACATTAAGTAGTTTTCTACGGTTTCAGAATCTATGGTATCCCAATTCCATGAGGAAGGGTTTTCAAAAATAGATAGATTAAATAAAAGTAAAATAGCTGCAGCAATACTTGATATGTATAATACGTTTATTTTACTAAACAGAGGAATTAGTTTACTAGTGTCTTTTTCAGAGACCTGATTCATTATTTTGTCCTCAAGAGTTTCAAAATAATTGCTAGGAGTTTTAAATCCAGCTTTAGTTACCATGCTATTTAGTTTTGCTTGACTTGATATGTTGTCTTCAAAACTTTTAAAATAGTCATTAGGAACTGTAAAACCAGTATCTTCTATTTTATGTTTATTTATTGTTTTCATTCTTTTACTTAATAAAGTAATATGTCTTTATAATAGATGTTATAATTAAGACTAAATAACTGTTTAAAGGTTTAATTATTAATTAAATAGGCTTCAATTTTTTTTACTGCAATATGATAGGAGGCTTTTAGTGCTCCTTCACTTGTTTGCAAAATTTCAGCCATATCTTTATATTTAATATCTTCAAAATATTTCATATTAAAAACAAGTTGTTGTTTCTCTGGTAATAGAGCAATAGCTTTTTGTAATTTTAATTGAATTTCATCACCTTCAAAATAAACATCTGATGTTAAATTATTGATAGATAGGTTTATAACTTCTTCATTAGTAATTTGTAATTGTTTAGCTCTTTTGTTTAAAAATGATATAGATTCATTAGTTGCTATTCTGTACATCCATGAAAATAATTTACTGTCTCCTTTAAAATTATGTATGTTCTTGTATACTTTTATAAAAGTGTTTTGTAAAACATCATCAGCATCGTCATGCGATTTTACAATACCACGTATATGCCAATATAAACGCTCTTTGTAAAGCGTTACAAGTTCTTTAAAGACGGAATCTTTATTTGTGTTTGATTGAAGTTGCTTAACAAGCTCTAATTCTTCGCCCACTTTTTTTTGGTTTTATATACTTAGGACTTCTAAATATAACTAAAGTTTAATTGGGATTAAAAATTTTTTCTAAAAACAAATTTTAGTGAAATAAGGTGTTTTTTTTTTTTTTTTTGTATGTATTTCAATATCAGTAATTTAAAAATAAAATATCGATTAAGTGTTTGTTTTTTGCGATTAAATACGTTTTTTCTTGTTTTGTTTGTTTATTAGGTTTATGTTTGTACCAACAAAACCTACTTATTATGTTAGTCGTTCCCAAGTCTAGCATTGAATGCAAAAAAGGATAGAAGCCCAAGTCTCTATCCTTTTTTATTTTATAATATTTTTGATTGATTTTATTCAAAACTTTGCATTTCTACAAGTTTTTTGTACACTCCATTTTTATTCATGAGCGCAATATGGCTACCTTGCTCTGTAATTTCTCCTTTCTGTAAAACAACTATTTGGTCGGCATTTTGGATAGTGGATAGTCTATGTGCTATTACAATAGAGGTTCTATTTTTCATCATGTTTTCAAGAGCAACTTGAACTAAGCGTTCACTTTCTGTATCTAATGCAGAAGTAGCTTCATCTAAAACCATGATTGGTGGACTTTTAAGAACAGCACGAGCAATACTTAAGCGTTGTTTTTGGCCTCCAGACAACTTGTTTCCAGAATCTCCAATATTAGTCTCTATACCTAAAGGAAGCTCTTTTATAAATTCCCATGCATTGGCAATTTTTAAAGATTCAATAACTTGCTCATCAGTAGCATTTTCATTTCCTAATTTTAAGTTGTTTTTAATACTGTCATTAAAAAGAATGGCATCTTGTGTAACAATACCTAATTGTTGTCTTAAGGATTTTGTTGTTATATCTTTAATATTTATACCATCAATTAAAATATTACCTTTATTCACATCGTAAAAACGAGTGATTAGATTTGCAATGGTAGATTTTCCACTGCCAGATTGTCCAACTAAAGCTACCGTTTTTCCTTTTGGAATAGTTAGGGAAAAGTTTTTTAAAACATATTCATCTTCATATTTGAATGAAATATTATCAAAGATAATTTCAGAATCAAAACTTGTTTTAATAATAGCATTTTTTGCATCCTTTAACGGGTTTGGAGTATCTATAATTTCTTGAATTCTTTCTGCGGCTGCATCACCTTGTTTAATATTATAAAGTCCTCTAGAGATTGCTTTAGCAGGCACCATAATGTTGTATGCTAAGCCCATATAGGCTATAAATGAACTACCATCAAGAGTTTCGTCTACAAGTACTAACTGTCCTCCATACCATAGTAAAATTGAAATAACCAAAATACCTAAAAACTCACTAATGGGTGAAGCTAAATTTTGACGGTTATATAATTTGTTTGAAAAACGGTAAGAACGAGATGATGATTCCTGAAATTTAGAATCAAATTTTTCTTCGGCATTAAACCCTTTAATAATACGTAGCCCTGTTAAGGTTTCTTCTAATATTGATAAAATAGCGCCTTGTTCTTTTTGAACGCGATCAGATTTTCGCTTTAAACTTTTGCCTACTTTAGAAATGATGATTCCAGATAGAGGAATAAATATAAATACAAACAGCGTGAGTGGTGGACTAATAATTAGCATCATAATGATGGTAAAAATAATCATTAATGGTTCTCTTGCTATAAGTTCTAAAACTGGTAACATTGAGTACTGAAGCGTTGCTACATCATTGGTTACACGAGACATAATGTCTCCCTTTTTCTGTTCAGAAAAATAAGAAAGGGGTAATTCTATTGTTTTTTTATAGACTCTATTTCTTAAATCACGAACTACGCCATTTCTTAAAAAAACCATGAAGTAATTAGCAAGATAGCCAAAAATGTTTTTTAATAAGAACAAAACAATGATTAAACTAACTACTAATAGTAGTGCTTTAGACTTATCATCTTCAGCGTAAAGATTAATATGGTAAGACATATAGTCCTTGTAAAAATCGTTTAAATGACTTAATCCTTCATAAACAGGTTTAGATAATTTTTCAGTTACTTCTGTATTTGTTTCTTTTTCTTTGAAAAGAACATCTAACATGGGAATTAAAGCAATGAAAGATAAAGAGCTAAACAGGGCATATAAAATGTTGGAGATTATATGTCCAACAGCAAAATGTTTATACGGTTTAGCATATTTTAAAATATTAAAAAATTGTTTCATCTAAAATGTATTATAAGTTAGATGAAACAATTTGAAAATTAATAGACCAGAAAGGAACATATATTTATTAAATAAGTTTCATGTCTTTAAGAATCGCCTCGGTTTTAGCATCTAATAAGTTTTCTATTTCTTTAAAATCTGCTATAGATTTTAAAGGAGTATTAACACTTACATAGAATTTTATTTTAGGCTCTGTACCACTGGGTCTTAATGCCACTTGACTACCATCTTCAGTATGATAAATTAATACGTTTGATTTTGGCATATCTATGGTGGTTTTTTCACCGGTCACCATATTTGTTGAAACAGAAGATTGATAATCTTCTATTTTTATAACTTTTGAGCCATTTGCAGATTCAAATGGGTTTTCGCGAGCATCAATCATCATTTGAGTAATTTCTTGAGCGCCTTCAATACCTTTTTTTGTTAATGATATTAATTTTTCTTTATAAAAACCATGTTCTATATAAAGTTTAATTAATTCTTCATAAAATGAACTTCCGTTTGATTTGGAAATAGCCGCAATTTCGCAAGCTAAAAGGGTAGAGGTTACAGCATCTTTATCACGTACAAAATCACCTACCATATAGCCAAAACTTTCTTCGCCACCACCTATAAATTTTAATTCAGGGAAATCTTTAATTAATTTAGCAATCCATTTAAATCCAGTTAATACAATTTTGCTCTCAACGCCATAAGATTCAGCTAATTTGTTAAGCATAGGTGTAGAAACTATTGTTGAAGCAATAAATTCTTTGCCTATAATTTTACCTTCAGATTTCCATTGTTTTAATAAGAAATCTGTCATCATCAACATAGTTTGATTTCCGTTTAGTAATTGCAATTCATTTTCTGAATTTCTCACTGCTACTCCTAATCTGTCGCAATCTGGATCTGTTCCAATTACAATATCTGCATTTACTTTTTCTGCTAACTCTAAAGCCATTTTCAAAGCAGCAGGCTCTTCTGGGTTAGGAGATTTTACCGTTGGGAATCCTCCATCTGGTACTTCTTGTTCTTTTACAATATGAACATTTTTATAACCAGCACGTTTCAGGGTTTCAGGAACTGCTGTAATAGATGTTCCGTGAAGAGAAGTAAATACAATAGTTAAGTTGTCTTTAGCTTTTTGTGTAGCTCCAACACAGCCATTTTCAACTGATGCATTTATAAATACATCATCTACTTCTTTCCCTATGTAGTGAATTAAAGCATTATTTGCTTCAAATTTTACTTGAGAATAATCTACAGCATTAATCATTTTTATTACAGCACTGTCATGTGGAGGTACTAATTGCCCGCCATCTTGCCAATATACTTTATATCCATTGTATTCTGGAGGATTGTGAGATGCAGTTAAAACGATACCACAATGACACTTGAGATGCTTAAGAGCAAAAGATAATTCTGGTGTTGCTCGTAAGTCTTCAAATAGATAAACCTCAATGTTGTTAGCAGAAAATACATCAGCAACTACTTTTGCTAATGATTTACTATTATGTCTGCAATCGAAAGCTATTACAGCTTTTGGTTTTTCATTAGGAAATTGTTTGTGCAGATAATCACTTAAGCCTTGTGTGCTTTTTCCTAGGGTGTATTTGTTAATTCTGTTTGTTCCAACCCCCATGATACCACGCATACCACCAGTTCCAAATTCCAAGTCTTTATAAAAACTCTCTTGTATGTCTTTAGGATTGTTGGCAATGTTTTCTTTAATTGTAGTTTGCGTTTCTTTATCAAAAGTGGGGGTTAACCACCCATTGATGCGATCTAAAATTTTTGGTTCAATGTGTATCATGTTTTTTTAAATATATTTAATAGTGTAGGTTTCAAAAATAAGTAATTCAAAAAAGTAATAATATTTATAAAGTTACTATTTTGAATGAAAAAGATGTTTGTTTCTGAAAATTTTTATTTAAAAGTTTAATTCATTTTTGATTAGATAGCGTTTTTTGTCTTGTTTGGTTCTTAGTATAATTTCACCTAAAAAACCAGCAACAAAAAATTGTGTACCTATTATCATTGTAGATAATGCTAAGTAAAATTGCGGCCGCTGAGTTATAAGCCTGCCTGTGGGATTTAAAAACAACTTGTCAATTCCAAGATATAGTGAAAAACCAAAACCTATAGTTAGCATAATAACACCTAATGCACCGAATAAATGCATAGGACGTTTTCCAAAATGAGATAAAAACCAAATAGTAATCAGATCAAGAAAACCATGAATGAAACGATCCATTCCAAATTTTGTTTCTCCATATTTTCTGGCTTGGTGTAAAACCACTTTTTCAGCTATTTTTGAAAAACCTGCATTTTTAGCAAGAACGGGTATGTAGCGGTGCATTTCGCCGTTAACATCAATATTTTTTACAACATCAATTTTATAAGCTTTAAGTCCGCAGTTAAAATCATTTAATATAACACCAGATGTTTTTCGTGCAGCCCAATTAAACAGTTTGGAAGGTATGTTTTTTGAAATAACTGAATCATAACGTTTCTTTTTCCAACCAGAAACCAAATCAAACCCTTCATTTGTAATCATGTTGTAGAGTTCGGGAATCTCATCTGGGCTATCTTGTAAATCTGCATCCATGGTAACTACTACATCACCTTGTGCTTTTTCAAAACCTGCATGGAGGGCTTGTGATTTTCCAAAATTTTTAAAAAAACGAATTCCTTTTACATGCTCATCTTTTTTAGTTAGATCTGAAATAATTTTCCAAGAATCATCGGTGCTACCGTCATCAATAAAAATAATTTCATACGAAAAACGATTGGACAACATAACTTTAGCTATCCAATTGTATAATTCTTGTAAAGATTCGTGTTCGTTAAGTAGTGGTATAACTACAGATATGTTCATGTAAATATTTTGAAAAAATAATATTCAAAAATACTGAATTTATTCTGAGCTTGGAGGATTTTTTTTCATTGCTGCTGCTACAATAAGCCCAATAACACTAAAGCCAGCCAATTGCCAGATAATAGATTGTAAAATATTCCCAACAGAGTACATATTGCCTTGTGCTTCCATTTTTTCTACAGTTTCAGCAATGGCTTCAGCTGGAACATTGTAACTTTGTAAACGTTCTACTTGAGATTCAATTATTTTTTCATGTAAAACAATGGAGGCATCTGGATCAATAACATTAAAAATGATGATATTTATTAAAGCACTAATAATAGCACCAACTAAAAGTGTGATAAAATATGACGTAAAAGCATTTTTAAAACTAATAAATCCGCCTAATAGTTTTTTTGATTGTACAACAGATAATATTCCAACTACAATAACTAAAATAATAAAGGTAATTCCAAACCAGACTTGTGTAAATAAATCTAAACTAACCCCGTAACCAATGACTGTTAATAATGATAGAATGGCGCCTAAGTACATTCCGTAATTTATAGCGACGGATTTTAAAGATTTTTCCATAATTTGTAATGATTTATATGTTTGTTAGGTTATCAGTGTTTAAATATATTAAAACGTTACATAAGTAGTGAAATAAAAATCAAAAAATAATTGCACATTTATAAAAAATACTTAAATTTGCACTTCCAAAATTGAAAGTATTAAAAGCATTACGCGATGAAAAAAGGTATACACCCAGAGAATTATAGATTAGTAGCATTTAAAGATATGTCAAATGATGATGTTTTTTTAACAAAATCTACTGCAAATACAAACGAAACTATTGATGTTGATGGTGTAGAATATCCAGTTATAAAAATGGAGATTTCAAGAACATCTCACCCTTTCTATACAGGCAAATCTAAATTAATAGATACTGCTGGACGTATTGATAAGTTTAAAACTAAATATGCTAAATTTAAAAAATAATTTAAGCATTACCTCTTATATCTTAAGCCTTTCAGCAAAAAACTGAAAGGCTTTTTTATTTTATTTATTTTTTTATTTTACTTTTGGGGGATTAATTAACCATTGAGCAACTAAGTAAAAAAGACTTACTTACAATACTTAACTTCATAACTAACTAATGAATTATATTCTTTTTGATGGTGCTTCTCGAAACAATTTATTGCCATTTACTTTTACAAGACCAGTAGCAGATATTAGGGTTGGTATTTTGACTATTAGAGAAAAATGGGAAACATATTTAGATTCTACTATTACTACTGTTACAGAGGATTATCTTTCAGACAAGTATCCCATGGTAGAATTGGAGGAAAATGTGATGATAAATGCCTCGTACCTTCCAAATTTTGAATTGGCAGAAATGATCAAGGACTTGAAAGAAAATCAAGCTATTTTTAAAGATGAAGATGTTATAGCTTTTTTTTCAAAGGAAACACAAGAAGATATAAATTTTGATGAGTATGAAGCATTAGAGTTTGATGATGATTTGATTAAAATTGAACATACTTGGGATATTTTTTCAAAAAATGCAGAAGCCATTCAAGAAGATTTTAATTTGATAACCAAAGGAAGGCCTTCACAGCCTATTCCTACAAGTAATAATATTATTGCTCCAGAAAATATATTTATAGAAGAGGGCGCTAAGCTTGAATTTGTAACACTCAATGCGAGTAATGGCCCAATTTATATTGGTGAGAATGCAGAAATTATGGAAGGTGTTTTGGTACGCGGACCTTTAGCTTTATCTAATAATGCATTAATTAAGATGGGTGCTAAAATTTATGGACCTACTACTATCGGTCCGAATAGTAAAGTTGGAGGAGAAATTAATAATTCTGTGATTTTTGCTAACTCTAATAAGGGACATGATGGTTATTTAGGAAACTCTGTATTAGGAGAGTGGTGTAATTTAGGGGCTGATACTAATAATTCAAATTTAAAAAATAACTATGCCGAAGTAAGGTTGTGGGATTACCAAACAGAAAGATTTGCTAATACAGGATTGCAGTTTTGTGGACTTATGATGGGAGATCATAGCAAATGTGGTATTAATACCATGTTTAATACAGGTACAGTTGTTGGCGTTAGTGCTAACATTTTTGGAAGTGGTTTTCCGAGAAATTTTGTACCCAGTTTTAGTTGGGGAGGAAGCAGTGGCTTTACAACCTATTTAACAAAAAAAGCATTTGAAGTTGTTGAAGTAGTTATGTCAAGAAAAAAAATAGAATTCTCAAATCAAGATAAAGCTATTTTAGAGCATGTTTTTGAATTAACTAAAAAATATAGAAGAGAATAATAGCTCTTGTTTTCTGTTTTTAATATATTTATAATCATATAGTTATATTTGTTTATAACGTTTTTTCTCTTTTATGATGAAGTATATTTTTTATGTTTTCTTATTCATTTATGTATTTGGGTTTTCGCAAAACAGAACATATTCTGTCATAAACTTAAGTTTAAATAATGAAAAACCGCATTTTGGTTTAACTTTTAATAAAGCCAACGAAGTGTTGTTTACATCTTATTTATTAAATAAGAAAGGACGGGTAAAATTATCATTTTCAGGAGCTGGTATTTTGTCACTTTACAAAGGAAATACTACTGAAAATGGCGAGATAATAAATATAGAACCCTTATTTATTGATAAAAATGAAGATATTTTGAATATAACAAATGCTTCGTTTTCACCAGATGGAAAAAATTTGTTTGTTACAACTACCTATGACAGCAGAGCGAATAAGCCTAAAGGAGATTTTAAAAATACTAATTTTCATTTAGAAATAGCTGAGTATAAAAATGGTATAGGTTGGACTAATTTTAAAGTATTGCCTTTTTGTGATCCTAAATATTCATATGCGCATCCTTTTGTAAGCCCAGATGGAAAAACATTGTATTTTATAGCGAATATTCGTGGCGGAAAACAAACTACAAAAGGAGCATCAGATGTATTTAAAGTAGAAATTTTAGGAGATAATAAGTATGGAGAACCTATTAACCTGGGATCAAATGTTAATTCGTATAGTAAAGAAATGTTTCCCTCAATTGGTGCCGACAACACTTTGTATTTTGCTTCTAATAAACCTGGTGGTTTTGGAGGTTTTGATATTTATAAATGTACAATGAATGTTGATGGGACTTATAATAAATCTGAAAAATTACCCAAACCTATAAATAGTAAAAGGGATGATTTTTGCTTTGTAATTGATGCAGCTAACAAAGCAGGTTATTTTACCTCCAAACGCCATGGAACTAAGGGTGACGATGATATTTATTATTTTACTGTAGAGTAGTCTTTTTAACCCGTTTCAAATCCAATAAGTTAATAGGATTAATACCTAATCCACTTATATTTTTTCCTGTAAACCTAACTACTTCATCATAGAAAAGAGGAACAATAGGTGCTTTTTGCATAACTAAACTATCCATTTTGGTGTATAATAGTTCTCTGTTTTTTGTGTTAGTTTCTGTAAAAGCTTGTTGGTACCAAGTATCAAATAAGTCATTTTTAAAATGCGAATAATTGGGACCATTAGGGGCAAAATTTTTGCTGTAAAATAATGATAGGTAATTTTCAGCATCTGGGTAATCTGCAATCCAGCTTGCTCTAAACATATCTAATTTACCATTGGCTTTAGCATCTTTTAACGTAGCAGCAGGAATGACATCTACATTCACGTGAAGTCCAATTTTTTGTAGTTCACGTTGAATAAATTCGCAGAAACTTAAGTAATTACTCGTAGTAGTTAATGATATTCTAGGGGTTTCAATATCTGTTTCTTTTTTAAATTGATTAAGTAATTGTTTTGCAGTTTCAGGCTGATAAGAAAATCCAATAGCCGCATTGTGTCCGGGAAGCCCTTTCGGAATAAAGCCACCTGCCGCGGGAATGCCAACACCATTTCTCAGATAAATCATCATTTTTTCTCTATCAAAACCATAATTTACAGCTTTTCGAAGTAACTCTGATTGTATTTCGGGAACTTCAGAATCCATGTAAAAAGCTAAGTATTCGGTATTCAAATAAGGCCCATGTATCATGTTTTTACTTTGAGTATATTGGGTTCTTAATTTGCCATCAGCGGTCAGAATTTCATCTTTGTAAGAGGCGTCTAAACCAGAAATAAAATCAATGTTACCTTGTGAGAATTGTAAAAATTCACTTTGTTTATCTGGTAAAAAAGTAATGGATATGGCTTCTAAATATGGTAAAGGGTTTTTGTTTTTGTCTGTTTCAAAATAATTATTATTTTTTCTAAAAACCAATTTAATATTTTCTTCCCAACGTTTAAATTTAAAGGGGCCTGTGCCAATAGGATTTGCTCTAAAATCACTACCATAATATTTAACAATCTCTTTAGGAACTACCGAGCAATATTTCATAGATAACAACCCTAAAAAAGCAGGGAATGCTTGTTTCAATTGAATTTGAAAAAGGGTGTCGTTTATAGATTTAAAACTCTCAACTTTATTTAAAACCCAGCTCCCTGGTGATGCAACCTGCTTGTCAAGGAGCCTGTTTAAACTATATTCAAAATCAGAAGCTTTTACTGTACGTGTGGAATCTTTTCCAAATAAAAGATGTGAATGAAAATAAACATCATTTCTTAGAGTAAAAGAGTATGTGAGCGCATCTTTAGAAATGGTCCAGTCTTTAGCAATACAGGGTTCTATATTTAAGTTTTCGTCCATTTGCACCAATCCATTAAAGAGTTGGTTGGTAGCCCATATATCTGCCAAATCTTTTGAAAATGCAGGATCTAATGAGCCAATATTCTTATGTTCGTTGTAACGAAAAACTAAGTGGTCTTTGTTTGTGTTTGTATTGTTTTCGCATGAAATGATAATTAAAATAATACAACTAATTGATAAGTAGCTGATTATTTGTTGTAATACTTGTTTTATCATATAACTTATTAGTTGTAAATTTGCATGCTCCAATCAGTTTGATTCTCAGGCTAAGCTCAGTTAAGATGCTATTGAAAATTTTTCAAGGTTTTTAACCCTTGATATTTTATGAAACAATTGAAATGATGGATGTAAATATAAACAGATTTTTGCCCGATAACAATCAGGATTTACGCAAATGACTAAATAATATATGAGAAAAAAAGTCGCATTTTATACTTTAGGCTGTAAGCTTAATTTTTCAGAAACGTCAACCATTGCAAGAAACTTTACTAATGAAGGTTTTGATCGTGTAGACTTTTCTGAAAATGCAGATATTTATGTGATTAATACTTGTTCAGTAACAGAAAATGCAGACAAACGTTTCAAAACTATTGTAAAACAAGCACAAAAAGCAAATCCTAATGCATTTGTTGCTGCTATTGGTTGCTATGCGCAATTAAAACCACAGGAATTAGCAGATGTTCATGGTGTTGATTTGGTACTTGGTGCAACAGAAAAATTTAAGATTACTGATTATTTAAATGATCTTTCAAAAAATGATTTTGGAGAAGTTCATTCTTGTGAAATTGAAGATGCTGATTTTTATGTAGGGAGTTATTCTATAGGAGACAGAACACGAGCTTTTTTAAAAGTTCAAGATGGTTGTGATTATAAATGTACATATTGTACTATTCCTTTAGCGCGTGGTATTTCGCGTAGCGATACTATGGAAAATGTATTAAAAAATGCTCAGGAAATTTCTGCTCAAAACATAAAAGAAATTGTATTAACAGGGGTTAATATTGGTGATTATGGTAAAGGGGAGTTTGGTAATAAAAAACACGAACATACTTTTTTAGATTTAGTTAGTGAGTTGGATAAAGTTATTGGTATTGAACGACTTCGTATTTCGTCTATTGAACCTAATTTATTAAAAAATGAAACTATTGATTTAGTTTCAAAATCTAGAGCTTTTGTTCCTCATTTTCATATTCCATTACAATCAGGAAGCAATGAAATCTTAAAAAAAATGAAACGTCGTTATATGCGTGAATTGTATGTTGATAGAGTTTCAAAAATAAAAGAGGTCATGCCGCATGCTTGTATTGGTGTAGATGTTATTGTTGGTTTCCCTGGAGAAACAGATGAACACTTTTTAGAAACGTATAATTTTTTAAGCGAATTAGATATATCATATTTGCATGTGTTTACTTACTCAGAGCGTGATAATACGGAAGCAGCAGAAATGGAGGCTGTAGTTCCAAATAATGTAAGAAGTAAACGAAGTAAAATGTTACGAGGTTTATCTGTTAAAAAGCGTCGGGCGTTTTATGAGAGCCAGATAGGTACAAATAGAATTGTTTTGTTTGAAAGTGAAAACAAAGAAGGCTATATTCAAGGATTTACAGAAAACTATGTGAAAGTAAAAACACCGTGGAACCCAGAATTGGTCAATAGTCTACATAAAGTTAAGCTTACCGAAATAGATACAGATGGCTTAGTACGACTTGAATTTATAAACGTACTTACTGCGTAAAAAAAAATCTGAAGTATTTATATACTTCAGATTTTTTTTGAATCGTTTAAATTCTTACACCAACAGGAAGCATACGTTTGTATTTTCTATTGCTTCTTACAAATTTTGCTATTTCAGGACAAGTTGGCATTACACTTAAGTTACGTGCTTCAATTTGTTCAAAAACAGCAGCTAAAAAATCTTTGCTAAAACCATCTTCATTAATTTCTTCAGGAATAACAAGTTTCGTTAAAAAAATCTTTCGTTCTTGTAAAGAATATTCAATTTTTGCTAAGTGGTTGTCAATTTTAATTTCAAATTGGCGTAAAAAATCATTGTCTATTAATTCAGCAGCTCCAACCATGATATCTTGTTTTGTTTTATAGGAATCGTTAAAATAGTGAGTACTATTTGCCTAACTTTGTGCAAAAGTACGAAAAAAAATTATTAAAATAAAGTAAACAAAATGTTAATGCCTTATGATTCAGCAGATAATACATGTTTATTTAATGCCAGGAATGGCTGCGAGTTCTAAAATTTTTGAAAATATAGAATTACCTAGTCATCAATTCGAAACACATTGCTTAGAATGGATTCCTCCATTTGACAATGAATCTATTAGTAATTATGCATTACGGATGGCTCAAAAAATCAAAGAAATAGATGTTGTATTAATAGGTGTGTCATTTGGGGGGATTCTGGTGCAAGAAATGAGCAAGCATATTAAAGTGCGTAAGTTAATAATTGTTTCTAGTGTTAAAACAATGCACGAATTACCTAAGCGGATGAAATTTGCTAAAGCTACTAAGGCATATAAGTTGTTACCAACTCAATTGGTAAATAATATGGATGTACTTGCAAAATATGCTTTTGGAAAAAACGTTATTAAACGTATCGATTTGTATAAGAAATATTTATCAATTAACGATAGTAATTATTTAAGTTGGGCCATAGAAAAAATAGTTTGTTGGAACCAGGATACTGTCATTCCTGATATTATACATATTCAGGGAGAAAACGATCCTGTTTTTCCAACAAAACATATGTCAAATTATATATCAATTTCAAAGGGTACACATATAATGATTATAAACAAATATAAATGGTTTAATGAAAATTTACCACGTATAATTTTAGAAAAATAAATAAAAAAATTACCTTTAAAAAAAACTATTATTGATGAAGATTATTGAGAGAATGTTAGCATTTGTGGGGTTATTAAGTTTATCAGCCTTATTTATTTATGCCATACAAGATGCTCCTACGGATGAGAATTTTGAAACAAAACAAATTAATGATTATAATGTCTATGCATTGCCAATACCTAAAGATTTGAATTTTGCTGGAGAACTTGTGCCCATTCATGATGTTGATATTTTAGAACGTATGGATAGAGAGCTGCTGGTTAATACATATTGGCAATCAAATGGGTTATTGATGTTTAAACGAGCAAAGAAATATTTTCCTATTATTGAGCCTATATTGAAAAAACATGGTGTTCCTGACGATTTTAAATATTTAGCAGTAATTGAGAGTGGGTTAACTAATGCGGTATCTCCTGCAGGTGCTCGTGGTATTTGGCAAATTATGCCAGCAACAGCTAGAGAAAATGGTTTAGAGGTTAATAGCAATGTTGATGAGCGTTATCACTTAGAGAAATCAACAGAGGTTGCATGTAAATATTTATTAAAATCAAAAGAAGAGTTAGGTACATGGACTTTAGCAGCTGCAGCATATAACGCAGGAAATGCTGGAATTTCAAGAAGATTAAAGGAGCAAGATGTAAGTGATTATTATGATTTGTTGTTAGGGGAAGAAACAGGACGTTATCTTTTTAGAATTGTTGCTCTCAAAGAAATTTTAAATAATCCTGACACATATGGTTTTAATTTTAGAGAAAAAGATTTATACACCAATGTGCCAACTTACTCAGTAAAAGTAGATACAGCAGTTACTGATTTTACTAAATTTGCTCAAACATATGGGATTAACTATAAAATATTAAAACTTCACAACCCTTGGTTGCGTGAGCCCCATTTAAATAATAGATCTAGAAAGCTTTATGAAATTGAAATTCCTGAAAAAGGGTATTATCAATAATAAAAAAGTGATTTGACTGTTTGTTTAGTTCTTTCTCTTTTTTTTCTTTTTAAGCTTATTAAGCCAAATAATAGTACCAGTAATAGGTAAACTTGTAGCTATTAAACAAGTTAAGAAATATATGATTTTAGAAAACATTCCATAAATTTCACCAGTATGTAAAGGTTTGATTAAGGATGCTATTTTTACATTTAAAGGTTTATCTGAAAACCATTCTACGGCCAATACCTTTCCAGATAAATCCATGTAAAGATTGTCTGATGTAACAGGTGACCAATTTGCTTCGTTAGATTTTTTAAAAGCATAATAGTTGTTTTTCTTGCTTGGAAAAGAAACAGAAAGGTCTCCATTGTAATTTAAAGTTTCATTTGCTATGGCTATAGCTTTATCTATAGAAATAATATCATTATCATTCACCTTTTTTACTTCAAATTCAGGTGATGTTCTGTTGAAAATTTTTGCTCCTATTAAGTTTCCTAAGCCAACCTTATAACCTTCAAAAGACCAGCATAAGCCTGTAATACCCATAATAACAATAAAAATACAAGCATAAAAGCCTAAAGTATTATGTAAATCATGGTTAATGCGTTTCCAGTTAGCATTTGTTTTAATTTTCAATCCATTTTTCATGTTTTTCCACTTTATTTTTTTAGGAAACCATAAAACAATTCCTGAAATTGAAAGTAATAAAAATATGATGGTAGCAATGCCAACAATGGGTCTTCCAACCGCTGTATCTAAAAGAAGCCATCTGTGTAGTCTAAACATACTTTGCATAAAAGTGTCTGCACCGGTTTTTTCAATTTTATGAATACTAGACGTGTATGGGTTGACTAAGACTTTTGATCCACGTCTTTCACTTAAATCTTTTTTTACTGAAAATTCATATGCTGCGTTGGATTCTGAGGGAATGGTTACTCCGGTTACAAATCCATTGCCCGATGCTTTTAATGTTTCAGATAAATTTTCAATACTGGCTTTTTGTGAAGTGGCTTCTATAACTACTGATTCAGCAAAAAAATCTTTTATTTCATGTTCAAAAGCTAAAAATGTACCGCTAAGGCATACTAAAAAAAGAATGATTCCACTACCTAATCCTAACCATAAATGGATGTCATTTATTAATTTTCGTATGGTGTATTTTTCTTTTTTCATTGGTTAGCTTTTATAATTGTCACAAATATACTATCGAAAATTAAAAATACAAATTTTATTTAGACCAGTTATAAATAATAATGTGATTTATTTTAATTATAATAATTAATGAAATAAAAATATTTAGCGTTGCTGAAAAAGTGCTTTTTTTAGCCTCTACGTTTTTGAGCTCTCACTGAAGCACCTGCACCATAATGTTGGTTCGGGCCAATAGCACGCTTCATATTGTCTTTCATCATTTTAATTTGTTCTGTAAGCATTCCTTGTTTATCTAATTTTTGAGCTTCAGACAATAATTTTTGAGCTTCTTGCTTTCTGCGTTTAGAAAAAGCAATACCTGATAAATTTAATTTGGCCATTGCTAAATCATGATCCATGGAGAGGCCTAAAGTAATTGCTTTTTTAAAATATTTTTCAGCTTCGTTTACATTTGTTTGAGAAACCATTAAGCCATGTAAATAATTATAATATCCTTGTTGTTTTTTTACTAAAGCAGACTCTGGGTTTTTAATTTTATCAAGCCACTTTTTAGCGCCTTCAAAATCCTGTTTTCTTAATCTTAAAAATGCCAATAATATGAATTCATTTTTAAAATATAGAAATATAAAAATGAGTGATAATAGAATAAGCATAATGCCATTTCCTATGTAACCCTCGGTAAATAAGTAAACAGCATATGCAATAATGCCTGCAGCTATAATAAGTTTTATAATCTTGTTGTACATGGTGTTATAATTTGTAAAAAGTCTTTAATCTAAATTGAAATTTTGATTAAAATTAACCTTATTTTTTTTTAATGAATGCAAAGAAACTAAATTTTATGGAATGAATTACATACATATTTGACAAAAATAACACGATAAACCCAAATAAATAGTAGTGTTAAGGGCTATTTTAAAAATATAAAAATAATTGATGATTTTTTTTAAAAAATGGTTTGCAAACTAATAAAGGCTTTGTATATTTGCCCTCGGTTTTAAAGAAAGCCATTTTACAAGAAAATTACAATTTCAGATTTTAAAGATATAAGATAATGAGTAAAAGAACATTTCAGCCTTCTAAAAGAAAGAGAAGAAACAAACACGGTTTCAGAGAAAGAATGGCATCTGCTAATGGCAGAAAGGTATTAGCACGTAGAAGAGCTAAAGGAAGAAAAAAATTATCTGTGTCATCTGAAACAAGACATAAAAAATAATGATTAACAATTGTTGATAATATAAAGGTGTTACTTAAGTGTAACGCCTTTTTTTATATCTAATGATTGCTATTTTTGTAAAAAATTGAAATACAACATATAACTAGTAAAAATGCCGAAAAATCCAAAGCTTAAATCGATACTAATTATTGGCTCAGGTCCTATTGTAATTGGACAAGCATGTGAATTTGATTATTCAGGAACCCAAGCGCTACGCTCACTTAGAGAAGATGGAATTGAAACAGTGCTTATAAATTCAAATCCTGCAACTATCATGACGGATCCTGCCATGGCTGATCATGTGTACTTGCTTCCTTTAACTACTAAGTCGATTATACAAATACTAAAAGAGCATCCGCAGATTGATGCTGTATTACCTACTATGGGTGGGCAAACAGCTTTGAATTTATGTATTGAAGCAGATGAAAAAGGAATTTGGAAAGATTTTGATGTTGAGATAATTGGTGTAGATATTGATGCTATAAACATTACTGAAGATAGAGAACAGTTTAGAGAGTTAATGCTTAAAATTGGCATTCCTATGGCTCCTCAAGCTACGGCAACCTCATATTTAAAAGGAAAAGAAATTGCTCAAGAGTTTGGTTTTCCTTTAATTATTAGAGCGTCATTTACTTTAGGAGGAGCAGGGGCATCCTTTGTTTATAAAGAAGAAGATTTTGATGAATTATTAACACGTGGATTAGAAATTTCTCCAATTCATGAAGTAATGATTGATAAAGCTCTAATAGGCTGGAAGGAATATGAATTAGAATTACTTCGTGATTCTAATGACAATGTTGTTATTATTTGTTCTATTGAAAATATGGATCCAATTGGAATTCATACAGGAGATTCTATAACCGTAGCTCCAGCAATGACTTTAAGTGACAAAACGTATCAAAAAATGCGTGATATGGCCATCCATATGATGCGTAGTATTGGTGATTTTGCAGGAGGATGTAATGTTCAATTTGCTGTTTCTCCAGATGAAAAAGAAGAAATTATAGCTATTGAAATTAATCCACGTGTGTCTCGTTCATCAGCTTTAGCGAGTAAAGCCACTGGGTATCCTATAGCAAAAATAGCAGCTAAATTGGCTTTGGGATATCATTTAGATGAATTAAATAATCAAATTACAAAATCTACTTCTGCGTTATTTGAACCTACTTTAGATTATGTTATTGTAAAGATACCGCGCTGGAATTTTGATAAATTTGAAGGGTCTGATAGAACTTTAGGACTTCAAATGAAATCTGTTGGAGAGGTTATGGGTATTGGACGTTCTTTTCAAGAGGCACTTCATAAAGCCACACAATCGCTTGAAATAAAACGAAATGGATTAGGTGCTGATGGAAAAGAAAATAAAAATTATGAGCAGATTATAGAAAAACTCACCTATGCGTCATGGGATAGAGTTTTTATTATTTATGACGCTATTAAAATGGGAATTCCGTTGAGTAGAATTCATGAAATCACAAAAATTGATATGTGGTTTTTAAAACAATATGAAGAATTGTACTTCATAGAAAATGAGATATCTACTTATAAAATTGAAAATATTCAAAAAGAATTATTACTTGAGGCCAAGCAAAAAGGATATGGAGATAGGCAAATAGCTCATATGTTAGGTTGTTTGGAAAGTCAAGTTTATAATAAACGAGAAGAACTTGGTATTAACCGTGTTTATAAGTTAGTTGATACGTGTGCGGCAGAATTTGAAGCCAAAACACCTTATTACTATTCTACTTTTGAAAGCGATATGGAAACAGCTGATGGGAAACGTTATGCTGATAATGAAAGTATTGTAACTGAAAAGAAAAAAGTTATTGTTTTAGGTTCTGGGCCAAACCGAATTGGTCAAGGAATTGAGTTTGATTATTGTTGTGTCCACGGTGTTTTAGCTGCAGCTGAATGTGGTTACGAAACCATCATGATTAACTGTAATCCTGAAACCGTTTCAACAGATTTTGATACTGCTGATAAATTATATTTTGAACCTGTTTTTTGGGAACATATTTATGATATTATTAAGCACGAAAAACCTGAAGGTGTTATAGTACAATTGGGTGGGCAAACAGCCTTAAAGCTTGCTGAAAAATTAACTAAATACGGTATTAAAATTATTGGAACGAGTTATGAATCTCTTGATTTAGCTGAAGATAGGGGACATTTTTCAAACTTATTAAAAGAAAACAATATTCCTTATCCGCAGTTTGATATAGCAACAACTGCAGACGAAGCTTCTGCCATTGCAGATGTATTAGATTTTCCAATATTAGTACGTCCATCATACGTGCTTGGAGGTCAAGGAATGAAAATTGTTATTAATAAAGAAGAACTTGAAAAGCATGTGGTTGATTTGCTAAGTCAAATGCCAGGAAATCAATTACTTTTAGATCATTATTTAGAAGGTGCTATTGAGGCAGAGGCAGATGCTATTTGTGATGGAGAGGATGTATATATTATAGGAATCATGGAACATATAGAGCCATGTGGTATACATTCAGGTGATAGTAATTCTATGCTACCTCCATTTAACTTAGGTGATTTGGTAATGCAACAAATTAAAGATCATACTAAAAACATTGCTTTAGCACTTAATACAGTTGGTTTAATAAATATTCAGTTTGCTGTAAAAGATGATATAGTTTATATCATTGAAGCCAACCCAAGGGCATCAAGAACAGTTCCATTTATAGCAAAAGCTTATGGAGAGCCTTATGTGAATTATGCAACGAAAGTTATGCTGGGTGAAAAGAAAATAAAAGACTTTAATTTTAATCCGCAATTAAAAGGGTATGCTATTAAACAACCAGTATTTTCATTTAACAAATTTCACAATGTGAATAAGAAATTAGGACCAGAAATGAAGAGTACTGGTGAAAGTATTTTATTTATAGATAGTTTAAAAGACGATGAATTTTATAACTTATATTCCAGAAGAAAAATGTATTTAAGTAAATAATATTATTTTGTCATCTAAATAAAAAATGCCCCAAAAAGTTAAACACTTTTGGGGCATTTTTATTGAGCACTCTTTTTTATTTAAGTTCAAGTTTTACATTATGAAGTTTTAAACCTTCTAGGTGGTTATCCATTTTAAATTCCGATTGTTTGAACTGGCTTGTACGATTTTTAGCTTGTTCTTGTCTAGCAATACTTCTTGCAAATCTACGCACCCCTTGTTCTGTTTCTATAATTATACCCGGAACACTTACGTTTTTTCCATTTTCATCCTTGGCTACCATAGTAAAATATGAAGAGTTACAATGTTTTTTCTTTCCTGTTTGAATATTTTCTGATTCTACACGTACACCAACAACCATAGAGGTATTACCTGTATAATTTATAGATGCTTTAAGTGTAACAAGTTCTCCTACTTCTATAGGATTTAAAAAATCAACTTTATTGACCGAAGCTGTTACGCAATAATTTCTTGAATGTTTTGATGCACAGGCAAATGCAATTTGATCCATAAGGCTCAAAATAAAACCACCATGAATTTTACCACTAAAATTTGAATTTGATGGCAACATTAATTGCGTTATTGTAACTTGAGATTCTTTGATTGTTTTAAAAGCTCTTTCCATATTGACTATCTGTTTTTACTAAAATTAGTATTGGTTTCTTCTTCAACTTCCGTAATGAAATATTTGGTATCTCCTAACCAAAAAAAAGTTTTATAACGTTCAAAATACTTTAGTTTCACATATCTACCTTGTAAATCCATTAAATCTTGAATGACTTGTTTTTCGCTATCCTCAACAGAAAATTCAAATTGAAGTGATTCTGAAACGCCTTGACTTATTTGGCCTTCCCAAGTTTTTATTAAGGTGCCTTTACGACTAAATTTTACAAGTTCACCAGCTCTTACACCTTCACTATAATGTGCATAGTATAAAAAGCTAAATATGGCAGCAGATATAATAAAGAGAACAAGAATAAATTTAAGTAAGAATTTCATATTTTATATAGTTAGTGTGTTTTTCTTTTTAAGAATAGACCATAAAATTATATAGTATTCCAGTGATAATTGCAATTCCAAAGCTAATTAAAGTGCCAATTAAAATGTACTCAGTTAACTGTCTATCTTTTGACTCTTTTAAATCGCCAAACCTAAATACCGATTTTGCTGTAATTAAAAAACCTACAGCTTCCCAGTGGTTAGAAATTATAAATATAAACACTAAAACACGTTCTAAAATACCAATATATTTTCCTGCGTCGCTAAGTGATTTGTTGTTTTTAGTAAGTTCTGAAATATTCCACTTTGAAAAGATAGTTTTTAAAATTATTGATACAGGAATTGTTAAAAACAATAAGCAGGTAATAAGGGTTAAAACATCTTCTGTGAATATGTTAGTTAGGTTGAAATTGTTTTCTGAAAATAAAAAGTAACACACAAAAATTATTAATACATGAAGTAATTGATCTATAAAGAATAAGGTGCGTTTTGTTTTTTTATTTTGAATTAAAAGTTTACCTGAATCTATTATTAAGTGCGATACACCAATAATAGCTATTACAGGCCATAGTTTTAAATCACAAAGCAACAATGAGGTAATTAAAATATGGACGGCTATATGAAGATATAATTTTTTTGATTTTAATTTTTTCTTTTCCTTTTCTTTAACCCATTTTTGGGGTTGTAAAAAGAAATCGCCTATAATATGTGCCAGAAAAAGTTTTATTAGTAGAATCATAATGTGCCTATTTTTTGTCTATATAAACTGTCTAACTCTAATATTTCATCTAAATGGGCACGTTTTTGCCTATTGCTTATAGCGTTTTGATTGATTCCAATCATATCTCCTAATTCACTTTGCAATGCATCAGGGTGCTCTATGCTTAGTTTTACAATTTCAGCTGAATTTACGGTCCAATGATCCATAACAATAAGAGCTAATTTAAAGTATAAATTCAGGGAGTTGTTTAGTTTATTATTAGTGGTTTTTATACTTAAGTTAAGTTTTTCTTTTTTTAAAATATCAAGTGTTTCTCCAGAAAATACATAGGCATCTCCATTAGATTCAGACACCTTGTTGGCTGTATAGGTTTTTGAGCCCAAACCTATGGCTATACGTACATCCAAACCTTTAATAGTTTTAACACAAGCTTTTATATAAACAGCAGCTCTAAAGCTATTTTGGTAGTCTTCAATTTCTAATTGAAAACTATCACCTCGATATATTTCCCAATTTGATTTGTTGGGATTTAAAAAGGTTAATGCCTTTTTTAGTGTATTCATCCATATCTCAGGATTAGACTGGGTTCTAGATTTTATAATGTCGCCTGTTATAATACTGGTTGTCATAATATCATGTTTTTAGGTGATAAACAAATATATCACGTATTTAAGTGATAAACAAATATATCATGCTTTTAAATGATGTATTGAAGTCTTATTCACCTTTAGCACGTTTTATAAAAGCTTCAGGTAATGATTTTTTTGCTTTGGCTCCTAATTTTTTTATTTTTTCTACACTTGAAATAAGGTTGCCTCTGCCTTCAACAAGCTTATTCATGGCTGAAGAATAATCACTTTTTGCAGCATCAATTTTTTTTCCAACACCTGTTAAATCGGTAACTAAGCCTTCAAATTTATCATAAAGTGCACCTGCTTGCCTTGCAATTTCAATAGCATTTTGTTGCTGTTTTTCGTTATTCCACATGGTATCAATGGTACGAAGCGTTGCTAATAATGTGGAAGGAGTAACTATAACAATGTTTTTTTCAAAGGCTTTATTATAAATGCTATTATCATCATTAACAACAACGGCAAAAGCGGGTTCAATTGGAATAAACATTAATACAAAATCAGGTGACTCTATATCGTATAAATCTTGGTAGTTTTTTTCAGAAAGTTGATCTACATGCCTTTTAACAGAATTAACATGAGCTTTTAGAAATAGAGGTTTATCGTCATCGTCTGCATTAACCAGTCGCTCATAATCAGTTAAAGATACCTTGCTGTCAATGATCATTTTTTTGCCATCAGGAAGGTGTAAAACCACATCGGGTAGTACGCGAGAACCGTTTTCTAAAGTAAAACTTTGCTGAACAAAGTATTCCCTATCTTTTTCTAAACCAGATTTTTCTAAAACACGTTCTAAAACCAATTCGCCCCAATTTCCCTGCATTTTGCTATCGCCTTTCAGTGCTCTTGTAAGGTTGGTAGTTTCTTTAGTCATTTGCTGATTTAAGTCTTTTAAGCCTAAAAGTTGCTCCTTTAAAGCTGAATGCATACTAATGCTTTCCTTTTGAGTTAAGTCAACCTTTTCTTCAAAGGTTTTAATTTTTTCTTGAAGTGGAGTTAAAATATTTTTAATATTTTCTTTATTTTGTTCGGTGAATTTATTGGATTTTTCTTCTAAAATTTTATTAGCTAACAATTCAAAATCTTTACGTAATTGTTCTTGGCGTTCTTCTATTTCGGCATCTCGCTTTAAATTAAGTTGTTGCAGATTTTCAAATTCAGTATTTTTTCTGGTTAATTCTGAATTTAGAAACTCTTTTTCGCGACGAATTTCTTCGCGTTCACTTTCTATTTTGGAAATGGTTTCTTTTAAGTCAGTAATTTGGGTATTAAAATTTTGATTTTGTTTAATAGTTTCAACTTCATGCAATTGTTTAAAATCAGTTAACTGTTGCTGTAAATTAGTATTGCGTTCTTCAAGCGTACTTTTTTCACTTTTACTTTTAAGTTTATTGAATAGCATGCCTAAATAAGCACCAATACCTGCGGAAATAATAATAGTTAGAATTGTTATAAAGCTGTCGTTCATTTTTAGATAAGAAATTTATCAAATATAATTTTTTAGTTTGAAGATTGATGTAAGAAAGATACAGTTTTTAAAACACTGTAAAATACAATTAAAAATAGGGTGTTATTTTTTCACCCGAAAACTCCCTGTTCCTTTATCAAAAATGATTAAATCTTTAGGGAAAAGGGTTTCAAAAACACCTTGTTCTATAAGTTTACAAGGTTGGCCTGAAACCACATTGTTGGGAGTCATAACAATTAAAGTATCGCATAATTGAATTGCCAAATCTATTTCGTGTGATGAAAATAAAATAGTTTTGTTAGTGTCTTTTGCCAGTTTTTGAAGTAATTTTAAAATATAGGCTTTGTGGTACATATCCAAATGCGTGGTAGGCTCATCTAGAATAATCAAATCGGTATTTTGAACCAAGGCACGCGTTATTAATGCTTTTTGTAGCTGCCCATCACTAAGTTCAAAACATTTTTTATGCTTTAAATTTTCAATGTTGGTTTGCTGTAAGGCTTTGTTGATGATGGTTAAATCATTTTCCGTTAAGTTGCCTACCCAATTGGTATATGGTTGCCTGCCCAATGCTACCAATTCAAAAACCGAAAGGTTTTTTGAGGCAATTTGCTCCGTCAATACCAAACTCATTACTTTTGCTAAATCAATATCGGAGTGTTTTATAATACTTTTATTGTTGATAAAGATATGCCCGTTTAATGGTTTTTGCACATTAGTTAATGTGCGTAAAAGTGTAGATTTTCCAATACCATTAGCGCCAATCAACCCAACTAATTCGCCTTTTTTTAGTTGAATTTGGATGTTTGAAGACACCATTGTTTTTTCTTTTTTAGTGGCATAACCTATTGCTAAGTTTTCAGTTTTTAAGATGATATGATTGGTGTTGTCTGTCATTATTTTAAAACATCATTTTTCGTTTCCTAACCAATAACCAAATTACTACAGGTGCTCCTACTAAAGATGTTATAGCATTAATAGGCAATGTGTAATCAGTGTTTGGCAGTTGTGCAATAGTGTCGCAAATAAGCATTATAATAGCGCCTAATAAAAATACGGCTGGCAATAATATTTTATGACTAGAGGTGTTAAAAATTTGTCTGGTAATATGTGGAACGGCTAAGCCTATAAAAGCAATTGGACCAGCAAAGGCAGTTATGGTACCTGCTAATAAACTGGTGGCTGCAATTATTAATAATCGACTTTGTTTGATATTTAAACCTAAACTTTTTGCATAATTTTCGCCAAGCAATAGCGTGTTTAACGTTTTTATAGATGCAATACTTAGAATGATACCTAAGCTGTAAATAAGACATAAAATAAATAAGTCTTCCCATGATAAATTACCAAGACTTCCAAAGCCCCAAAATATATATTGTTGCAATTGTTCAGCAGAACCAAAATAGGAAAGTACACTAACAATAGCAGATGTTATGCTTGCAAACATAAGCCCGATAATAAGTATGGCCATAGTGTCGCGTACTTTTATAGATACCATCATAACGGCTAGTAATACTATAAAGCTCCCCAAACTTGCAGCTATTGTTACGCCCCATTTTGAAATGAAAAGAGAAGCAAAAGCACTGCTAAAAATTCCAGAGCCCAAAATAATTAAGGCAACACCTAAACTTGCTCCAGAGCTAATACCTAAAACAAAAGGCCCAGCCAATGGATTTCTAAATAAGGTTTGCATGAGTAAACCTGAAATACCCAAACCAGACCCTACAATAATTGCGGTAAGTGACTTAGGTAATCTGTAATTTAATATAATGTGTTGCCAAGTGTCTTGCTCGGTTGGATTTCCAATAAGGCTATTAAAAACATCTTTAAGAGGGATATTTACAGAACCTAAACTAATGTTCATAAAAAAACATAATATCAAGAATATAATGAGTAATGAAAATGAATATTTATAATCTTTGGTCATGTTTTCTTGAGCCTTTTCAAGTGTTTAAATCGTTAAAACTGTTTGTGTTGTTATTCTAAACGTTTAAAAAAATAGGGTTCGTAATCTTGTAACAATTCTGGGTGGCAAATTTTTATAAGGTCTTTAAGCACGATATCTGGCCTTGTCATTCCTAATTCATAATATATAACACCACCTGAGGCACCTGTGGTATTAGTAAATGAATAAACAGTTTTGTTTTCAAATGCTTTAAACATAGCATGTTGGTTATTAGCATTTTTTAAGATTTCCAAATTAGAGTAATTTGATGGGTTTAACCAAATGTCAGCATCTTTTGCTTTTACAAAAACCGATTCAAAATTTAGTTTCAAGCTCCCAGATCCTTCAGTGTCTTTCCATAAATAATGAGTATTAGCATCTTTAAAGAGCTGGGCTTCTGTACTGGTTCCGTTTGGCAAATACCAAACATCACTGTGCATAGCACCACTTAAAATAGTGGGTTGTATTTTTACATTTTTAGCTATTTTTTTAGCCATTAAATAGTTGTGTTCTATTTTGTTGAAAATGGAATCGGCTTCTTTTTCTTTGTTAAAAATAGCTCCAAAAAATTTAATCCATTCTGCTTTTGCTAATGGAGAATTTTCAACCCAATCACCATTGAAAATTACAGGGATTCCTGATTTTTTAATGATTTCAAAGGAACGATTATTCCCATCAATACCAAAGCCGACAACAACATCTGGATTTAGCTCCAACAAAATTTCAGTGTTTAAACCTTCGTTTTTACCAAGTTCTTTAACCTTTCCATCATCAATTCGTTGTCTTATTTTTTCAGAAGAAATATAGTCGATTCCTGGAAACCCAATTAAAGTGTTTTCAACATTTAAAAGGTCTAAGGCAGGAATGTGTGTGGTGGATGTAACAACAACTTTTTCAATGGGAGTTGTAATAATGCCATCATACTCATTTTTTAAAAAACTTGTTTTGGCAGCATTTTCCTTATTGATTAAAACGTAGCGATAATTTTTTTCAGTATTTGGCCATGGGTTTTTTATATCTATAATTTTATAGGTATTATAATCTACCACAGAAAACCCTTTGGCATACTTTAATGTTATTGTTTTTCCATGTACAATTTCTGTAGGCAGCTCTTTTGGCTTGTTTTTACAATTAAAAATAATTAAAAACAGAAAAATGCATTTTAAGTTATTAGTCCTTATGTAACTTAAGTAGCTAGTTGTTTTTGTCATGCGGATTAGATTTGATAAAATTTATTATCATGAGAAATGGGTCAAATTTAATAATATATATAGTAGCAGGAATAATAATACTTCATTTTTTAATAGGCATCATTTTTCTTGTTTATAAGTTTGCCAAAAAAAAATGATTTTTATCACATTTCGTCCTAACATTTATAATTACTTTCGCATAGAAATTTGGTTCGAGATACGTTACCTTAAAAAATATTTAAGGTATTAATTCGATTAAAAGGGAATCTGGTGCAATAATTTTATTAATTCCAGAACTGTTCCCGCAACTGTAAGTTTATGCTGAAATTATTTCAGTACTTCATTAGAAGATGTTATTAACTTCAATACCACTGGCTTTTGCTGGGAAGGTGAAATAACATAAAAACAAGTCAGGAGACCTGCCTAATTTCTTAATAATTAATGACTTTCGGGTTAAAAGTCTTGAGTTTATGAAATATACTATTGGTATCCTATTTTTTTATGTTTTTAGTGGACATGTCTTACATGCTCAAATAGATTCTCTTACTGTATTGGGTACGGTTCACCTTGTTAAATATAGAATTAAAGATTCTGTGTATACTACTAATGTACGTGTTTTAAATGATAGTGTATTAAAACAAAATCAAGCCTCTTTAACCAATCTTTTAAATTATAACAGTACAGTCTATTTTAAGGAAAACGGATTAGGGATGGTGTCATCCCCATCTTTTCGAGGTACTACAGCATCACAAACGGCTGTATTATGGAATGGTATTAGTATAAATTCACAAACTACAGGACAAACAGATTTTAATACTATAAATACAAGAGGTTTTAATAAAATTGAAATCAAAGCAGGAGGTTCAAGTGTAGCAGACGGAAGTGGCGCCATAGGGGGAAGTATAAACTTAGTAAATGAATTGGTTTATGATTCAGGTTTTAATAATGAACTATTTACTAATTATGGTGAATTTAATACTTATGGAGTAGATTATCGGACCACGTATAGTACAAAAAAAGTAAGCTTACTGTTAGGAGTGGCAAAAACGGGGTCAGACAATGATTATCCTTACATGAATACCAATAGGATAAATATAAATGGGCAATATCAAAATACAAACGTCAGCTTTGCTTTAGGAAACAAGTTAGATGCAAAAAACACACTAAATATTCATGCTAATATTTATAAAGGGCGCAGAAATTTTTCTGTACCAACTCCAAACGCATTAAAAACGAAATATTTTGATTTTAATACCCGCTCGCTTATAGAGTGGACAAGTGTTTTTGGAAAACTCAAATCTAATTTAAAATTAGCAACTACTACCGAAGAATATAGATACTTTGCAAATATTGATAGCGATTTTTATACTTCAGGTAATGTAGAGAGCTTTATTGCAAAATACCGAATTAATTATCCTTTTCTTAAAAACATGCTATTTTCCACAGGGTTAGATTATACTCAAAATAACGGACGTGGTTCTGATATTGATAACGAAAAACGCAATTTAGGAGCTGTATTAGTTAGTTTAAAACATGTGGTTTCTAAATCTGTTTTGTACGAAATAAATTTAAGACAAGAAACCAATGAAGATTATGGAAATCCGTTCTTGTATTCTGCGGGTTTTAGAACAGATATAACGGATTTTTATCAGCTAAAATTAAACACGTCTAAAAATTTTAGAATCCCTACTTATAATGATTTGTATTGGCAAGGCTTAGGCAATCTAAATTTAAAACCTGAGGAATCTTATCAGGGAGAAATAAGCAATAACTTTTACACTAAAAATGCCTCTCTTTTAATAACAGGATATTACAATTCTGTAAAAAATCTATTGCATTGGGTGCCTGATAATTTTGGAATATTTAGACCAGAAAACACCAATAAAGTTGAAATTTATGGTGTAGAGGCTTTGATAACTTTAAATAAAAAAATAGGATATCATGCTTTAAGTTTTTCAGGAACTTATGCTTATACGGTTTCCAAAAATGAAGAAACGGGTCATCAATTAATTTATGTGCCTTATCACAAATTTACAACCGCTTTTGGTTATACTTATAAAAACTTTTCAGGATACTATCAATACCTTAATAATGACGAAGTTTTTACAACTACCGATAATACTATCGAGCATATTTTAGATAGTTATATGGTTGCCAATTTAGGCGTAGAATATGCTATTGGCAAACAACACAAATACAAAATAGGGGCACAGGTGTTAAACTTGTGGAATGAATCCTACGAAAGTGTTTTAAACCGTCCTATGCCAGGGAGGAATTTTAATTTTTATATCAATTTAAAATTTTAGACTATGAAAACATCATTTTACAAGTGTATTAGCATGCTGTTTATTCTTTTTGTTATATCAATATCCTGTACTAGCGAGGATCGTGATTATATAGCGCCTTTGCCAGAAGGGGACTATAGTCAGGGTGTTTTTATTTTAAATGAAGGAGGCTACGGGTATTCAAATGCTTCTGTTTCTTTTTTAGATGTTGACGGTCAGGATTATAGTTCAATATTTTCAGGCGTCAATCAAATGACTTTAGGAGATGTAGCACAGAGTATAGGCTTGTATGGAGATAATGCTTATATAGTGGTTAATAATTCGGCTACTATAGAAATAGTAAATCGTTATACTTTTGAATATATAACCACTGTTTCAAGTGATATTATGAATCCACGTTATATTGCTTTTGAAGGTAATAAAGGTTATATTACTAATTGGGGAGATCCCAATAATGTAGCGGATGATTACGTAGCGGTTTTGAACTTAGAAACTCATTTGGTGGAAGATAAAATACCAGTTGTTGAGGGGCCGGAAAAATTACTGATATATGATGGAACGTTATATGTTGCACATAAAGGAGGTTATGGTTGGGGCCATACCATTAGCGTAATAGATTTACTTACTAAAAATGTAACGAGTAGCATACCTGTTGGAGATGTGCCAGACGATATGTTAATTGATGATGGCAAACTTTATGTGATTAGCTCAGGAAAAGGAGATTATACTTTAGACGAAACACCGGGAATGCTTCATAAAATAAATATTTCTGATAATAGTATAGAAAAAACTCTCACATTTCCAGAAAAAAGACATCCTCGTTTTTTAGATATAAATAATGAAATGCTATACTACACTATAGATAACGAAGTATATACAATAAGTACTGATGATTTTGTATTATCTGAAACCCCTTTGTTTTCACCAGAAGATGATGGTTTAGACTTATTGTATGGCTTTAAAATACATAACGATATTATTTACTTGGCAGATGCAAAAGATTATGTGTCAAAAGGAGCCGTTTTTATGTACAACCTTAGGGGCCTACTACAAAATACATTTTTAGTTCAAATCATTCCAAATTCATTTTATTTTAATAACATATAATTAATTCTAACGTACTTATGATATGCCCATAAGTCAATAAAAAAACAAGCTGAAGATGATAAAAAAGGCATGCTCATCTTTAAATAAATAATAGAAAATTATGAGAAATTTTTACAAAAAATCAGTAATAATTATTGCGGTCATGCTATTTACCGTTATAAGTTTTGCACAAACCTATGAAAACAGTGTGTATGTTCTTAATGAAGGGGGCTTTGGCTATACAAACGCATCAGTATCTGCTTTAAAGTCTAATTGGATGATTGAAAATGATATTTATTTTACAAAAAATTCAAATGCTGATTTAGGAGATGTTGCACAAAGTATGGCTTTTGAAGGTGATTATGCTTATATTATTGTTAACAATAGTAATTATATAAAAGTGATGGATAGAAATACTTTTGAATTGGTAGCAACTATTACGGGGCAAATATCGAATCCTCGCAATATTGTATTTTATGAAGGGAAAGGCTATCTAACCAACTGGGGAGACCCTTCAAATACCGCTGATGATTATGTTGCTGTTATAGATCTAACTACAAATACTGTAACTGAAACTATTTCTGTTATAGAAGGTCCAGAAGAGATTGTTGTTAGTAATGGGAAATTATTTATAGCACACCAAGGTGGTTGGGGACATGGCAATAGTGTATCTGTAATTGATACTTCAACAAGTACAGTAGAATCTATAGCTGTTGGAGATGTGCCATCAGAATTAGCAATAGATGACACATATTTGTATGTGCTTTGTAGTGGGAGGCCTTTTTATGCAGTACCTGAAACAGCAGGTCAATTAGTAAAAATTGATTTGACAGATTACACAAACAAAACAGTTTATACTTTTGCTAATTCAGCGGATCATCCACAATTTTTATCATTAGATAGTAGCTCACTTTTTTACATATTGGGCTCTGAGGTTTATAAAATGGATTTAACAGACGTTGCTTTACCTTCAACCTCTTTTATAGATCTTTCAATAGAAAATATAGCAGTACCATATGCTTTTGAAAAAATAGGACATAGATTTTATGTAGCAGATGCTATAGACTACTCAAGTAATGGAAGTGTTTTTGTGTATGATGAAACAGGTAGTTTTATTTCTGATTATGCCGTAGGTGTTTTACCAAATGGATTTTATTATAACGATCAGCCTTATGCACCTGCTGCTGGACAACCTGGATCAACAGCTATAAGTAAAGATGATGCTAGTTTTATTGCTTGGGCTACAAATGTACAAGTGGAACGTGGACATGTAAATATATCAAATCCTGATTATATAGAATCTGATAAAAATAGTAATTATGCCAGTTATGGAGAGCCTGGAGATGCCGTTGGTCAAGCAAACAATTCTCCAGTAAGTTTGGGAGATGCAGGAGAAGCTATTGTAACTTTTTTACAACCTATAACGGATGGGAGTGGAGCAGATTTTGCTATTTTTGAAAATAGTTTTAGCGATACTTTTTTAGAATTAGCTTTTGTGGAAGTAAGTTCAGATGGTGTTAATTATTTTAGATTCCCTTCACATAGTAAAACACAAACAAGCACACAAGTGGGGGGCTTTGGTTCTGTTGATCCTACAAAAATAAATAATTTAGCAGGAAAATATAAAGTTAATTTCGGAACACCTTTTGACCTTTCAGACATAGCAGATCATGCGTTGCTTGACAAAACCACTATTACACATGTGAAATTAATTGATGTGGTTGGAAGTATAGATCCTTTATATGCGCGTTATGATAGTTTTGGAAATGCTATTAATGAATTGTTTGCAACACCTTTTTGGCAAGGTGGATTTGATTTAGATGCTGTGGGCGTTATTAACCAAAAAACATTGGGGATAAATGATTTTAAAAATAATAATACTATTGCATTGTATCCAAACCCAGCGTCATCATCTTTCCAAGTTTCAGAAACTGGAATGTTAGAGATATATTCTATTTCAGGACGTTTAGTTTTAAAACAAGAAGTAAAAGTAAAACAAACATCTGTAGCTATCGATCATTTGGTTTCAGGAATGTATGTTGTTAAATTTACAAATAGTTCTGGAACCCGTACTCAGAAACTAATAAAGCAATAAGCTTTTATTTTTAGTGAATTATATAAAAAAAAGAGGCCTCCATTTTGGGGGCTTTTTTATGGTATTAAGTCACAATACCAAACGCCGTATTTCTCACCTTTACTTTTACAAACTGACTCATCTGTTCTTGGAGGATCATATGCACGATATACTTTTTCGCCAATAGAAAAGGAAATAGGCGTTTTAAAAATTGGCCCATCAAAGCAAAAGGTGTGAAACTCTCCGTTTTCCCCGCAAGGATCAACACCTTCAGGTAAATTATCTATAAAATACTGGTCAATCACGGTTCCAACAAAACTCTCATCAAAATATTTTGAATTAGCACAAACAATAATGGTTTTAAAACCTAAATCTAAAAACTCATTTAAAAGTGTTTTGGTATTGCGTTTCCAAAGAGGGAAAACCGCTTTTAAGTGTTGTTTTTTGAGTTGGGTTTCTCTGTAATTTTTTAAATCTTCTAAAAAAATATCGCCAAAAGCAGAATGCGTAAATCCTTCGTTTTTTAATCGAGAGATAGTTTCCGTCATTTTATTTTCATAAGTTTCCATGTTAGGCATTTCTGGCAATTCAATAAGAGAAGATTTAATTTGTATTGCCTCTGTCTGGGCAACAAGCAATTCTTTTCTAAGTCCATGCATAGATACTCTATTGAAATGACTGTTTACGGTTGTTACTAATTCATCAATCGTATAATTTTTATCTTGTAATAAATAGTAAAGCGCCAAGGCCGAGTCTTTTCCAGAACTCCAGTTGAAGTACATTTTGTGTTTATCCATACTAGATTCAATTGTCTAACAAGTCATTTTGAATATACATTTCTTTTTCAAATTTTTCCGAAATATTATTTGTTTCTAATGCTTTATAAAATGAAGGTTTAGTCATTGAATTTTTTGAAACAATTCCTCTGATGTCATCAAGGGCCGCTTTTAAAATGACTTCGTTTTCATCCCCAAACTCTAAAATGTTATTCCAATACTGAGGCTCAATAACTTCAATGTCAGGAGTAAAACCTTGGGTGTAATCACTTTCGCCATTTTTATTAAAAATTTGAAAAACAATGGGTTGCATGGCAATAGTATGTGTAGGGTTTGCAGAAGATTGCTGACGGTAATCTGTATTAGGGGAGTCAAATAATGTAACAGACCCTACATTTTTTCCATAGGTTGTTGTTCCCACTAATTTTATAGAATTCATGTAAGGTTTTAGCCCGTTAATAACCATCTCGCTTGCTGAAGCTGTATTGTTTGACGTCAAAATATAAATTCTGTTTAGCGTGTTTAATCTGTTAATGGGTTGCTCTCCAATGGCATTGTCATTAGTGTCATAAACCGTCAAGGTGTTTTTAAAGAAATAAGAATCATTTTCGTTATTGTGCTTTTCATTAAAAGTTAAGCTTGCAAAAACATCGGTTCCTGCTCCTGCGTAAATCATACTTGATAAATAAGCAGAAGTTTCTACAGCACCTCCTCCATTGTGTCTTAAATCAAGTATTAATTCATCTATATTTTCGTTTTTAAATATTGCAAAAGCATCATTTAGTTCATCATTGTAGGATGTTCTAAAAGCTGTATACACCAAGTAACCTACTTTATGTCCATTTATATCATCAAAGACTTTGGTTAAATGAATGGGGTTCTCGGACAAGATTACCGATGATATCGTTTTATCTTCAATAGAGGAAAGGGTGCCATTGCTTTCTGAAACAAAAGAAAGTGTAACACTATCGTTATAAAAATCATTTGCAGCAGTAACATAGTTGGAAATATTTAAAAAGGTACCGTTTATGGCATTTATGATATCACCTCTTTTTATATTGGCATTGCTTGCGGGCGAATTATTAGCAACATAACTAACATAAAAAATCACATCGCCATTTGTATTTATTTGTACCGATTGAAATCTTAATCCAAAGGATTTACTAATACCCTGAAACTGCTGTTGTAGTGCAATATAATCTTCAACATACCATGAGAATCTATCTGTAATACCATCTTGGTAAATTAAACTGTTAAATAAGTCTATTGAGGAGTCAAATTGATTTAAATAGTCATCAAAAGCAATGGCATCATCAGCTTTTGAATCCTCTAAATCTGGAACTTGTGATTGCCAAGTGTACCAGGAATTCATCCCTTTCCATATAAATTCATTTATAGAATTAGTAGTGGTTTGGCTGTCGTCAATATCATTAAAACAACTGGAAGCTAAAAAAGCAAGTACGAATAGGAGTGTAAAGGGCTTAAAATTTTTCATCAATGCAATTTATAATAAGTAGTCTATAAAACCTTAAATTTACTTACATTATTATGTAATAAAAAATTTTGTAACAAAATTGAAAACCAATCGTTGTAACTTTAAATAGCACTAAAAGGGCTCTTTCAACCAAACTATAAATGACTCAAACAGAGTTTTTAAATATTGTAATGCCTTTTAAAGACAAGGTATTTCGTTTAGCAAAACGATTGTTAGTTTCTACTGAGGAAGCTGAAGATGCTACACAAGAGGTTTTGTTGAAATTATGGAATAATAAAGCCAAAATGCAAGAGTATAAAAATGTGGAGGCTTTTTCTATGACAATGACTAAAAATTTTTGTTTTGATAAATTAAAGTCAAAACAAGCACAAAATTTAAAAATTGTACATAGTAATTATGAAGATAAAAGTATGTCCTTGCAAAAACAAGTTGAACTGAATGATAGTATTAACTGGGTTGAAAAAATTATTGAGGAATTACCTGAGCAGCAACGCTTAATTATTCAACTAAGAGATGTAGAAGGATATGATTATAATGACATTGTAGATATATTAGAGATGAATGCTACAGCAGTGCGTGTAGCTTTATCTAGAGCACGGAAAACAATACGAGAAAAATTAACCATTAAACATAATTATGGTGTTAAATGATATAAAAAAATTAATTGAAAAGTACGAAAACGGAGAGACGAGCCTTAAGGAAGAAGCAAATTTAAAAGACTATTTTTCACAAGAAAAAGTAGCGTCAGAACTTGAGGTTTACAAACCTTTATTTACACATTTTATAGTGAATCAGAAAGAACAATTTACGAAAGCTATTTCTTTAAAATCAAAAAAAGGAGGTCGCTATAAATGGTTTTCTGTAGCAGCAATTGCGGTTTTTTTAATTGGATTTTATTTTACAAAGTCGTTTAATAATAGTGATTTAGGAACCATAAAAGACCCTGAAATTGCTTTTAATAAAGTATCAAAGTCATTAGAAATGATTTCAAATCACTTAAATAAAGGAGCTTCAACAGTAAGTTATCTTGACGAAGTTGAAAATGCCACAAGTATAATTTTTAAAGAACAAAAAAGCAGATGAACACAATGAATAAAAATAACAAAATGATGAAAGTAAAATGGATGATTTTAGTAATGGCAATTATGTTTTTGCCATTAACGGCTATGGCACAAGATATTTTTGATAAGTACAGTGATAATTCAGATGTTACTTATGTATCCATAAAACCTAAAATGTTTCAGATGATAGCTAATATGGGGATTGATGTTGATGATGATGAAGCCAAAGCCTATATGGAAATGGTAAAAAGTATAACCAGTTTTAAAACTATTGTTACTGATAATAAATCCATTTCTACAGATATTTCAAAGTGGGTACAATCACGTTCAAGCGCTTTGGAAGAACTGATGGAAGTAAAGGATAGCGGCTCTGAAGTTAAGTTTTATGTAAAGGAAGGAAAAGATGCTGATCATGTTAAAGAGCTTTTAATATTTGTAAATGGAATAGATAAAGTTGTTAATGAAAGTGTTGAGGTTAATGGTCAATCACGAAAAATTGAAACTGTGGTTGTATCACTTACAGGTGATATAAATTTAAATGAAATTTCTAAGTTGACAGACAAAATGAAAATACCAGGTGCTAAGCATTTAGGTAAAAAACAATAGATGACTCATTAACCTTTAAAGTATTCAGAATAAAAAAGCGTTTCTAATTTTTAATAGAAACGCTTTTTATTACAATTTGTAATAGCTAAATACTTATTGTTTATTATTCTTCGTTTTCAATTTCTTCAGTTTGTGAAGTTTGTATTGAGAGGTATATGTTTATGAGAATAACTATAAACGTAATGGTAAGTATAGTTAGTACAATGAAATTATCTAAAATATCTAACAGACCAGAAACAAAAATGCCTACTGTCAAAATACCGCAAAGAATTAATGATTGTTGATCGTTAAGCATAATTTAAATTATATTCCAGTATAGTTTCTTGGTGTAATACGTTTTAATTCTTCTTTTATTGTATTTGAAACCTCTAAAGTATCAATAAAATTTGAAATAGATTCTTGATTTATTTTTTCATTGGTTCTCGTTAATCCTTTTAAAGCTTCATAGGGGTTTGGATAGGCTTCTCTACGTAAAATAGTTTGTATAGCTTCAGCAACTACAGCCCAATTATTTTCTAAATCTTCAGCAAATTTAGATTCATTTAGTAATAATTTGTTTAATCCTTTTAAAGTTGATTTGAAGCCAATAAGCGTGTGTCCAAAAGGAACGCCCACATTTCTTAATACTGTACTATCTGTTAAGTCACGTTGCAGTCTTGAAATAGGAAGCTTTGCAGAAAGATGCTCAAAAATAGCATTTGCAATTCCTAAATTACCTTCACTATTTTCAAAATCTATAGGATTTACTTTATGCGGCATGGCAGAACTACCAACTTCGCCAGCTTTAATTTTTTGTTTAAAATAATCCATAGATACATAAGTCCATATATCTCTGTTTAAATCAATAATGATAGTATTGATGCGTTTTAAAGTATCAAACAATGCAGCCATATGGTCGTAATGCTCAATTTGAGTTGTTGGAAACGAATGGTGTAAACCCAATTTGTCTTGAACAAAATTACAGCCAAAAGCTTTCCAATCTATATTTGGGTATGCTACATGGTGTGCATTAAAGTTACCTGTTGCCCCACCAAATTTAGCAGCACTTGGAATGTCGTTTAGTAAATTAAACTGTTCTTCAAGTCTAACCACAAAAACCTCAATTTCTTTACCAAGTCTTGTTGGAGAGGCTGGTTGCCCATGGGTTCTTGCCAACATAGAAATAGTTGACCAATCTTTAGTTAAAGCTTTTAGCTTGATTAAAACAATGGAGTATTCTGGTACATAAATATCGTTCATGGCTTCCTTAATACTCAAAGGTATAGCCGTATTGTTAATGTCTTGCGAGGTTAAGCCAAAGTGAATAAATTCTTTAAACTGTGATAGGCCTAAAACATCAAATTTTTCTTTTATAAAATATTCAACCGCTTTAACATCGTGGTTGGTAACACTTTCTATTTTTTTAATGGCTAAAGCATCTTCTTCAGAAAATTCTTTATAGATAAGTCTTAAATCATCAAAAATACTCTTGTCTACGGATTCTAATTGAGGTAAAGGAATTTCACAAAGTGCAATAAAGTATTCCACTTCAACTAAAACACGATATTTTATTAAAGCTTCCTCAGAAAAATAAGGGGCTAATTCGTTTACTTTATTTCTGTAACGGCCATCAATTGGAGATATGGCATTTAGTGGTGATAGTGACATTTGTTTTTTGATTTTTAAGAAGATGCAAAGATAGGTTTTTGATTCACTATTAACGATTTTTGATTGATGATTTTTTGACTCACAAACTAATTTTGAGTGGATGTTATGGTTTTTGAACGCTTATTCATTTTCTTAAGAATATGTTTTGCTCGCGCTTTAAATGCTGCACTTTGTGTTTGATAATCACGCTCTAAAATAAGTTTTAGTTCTGGGTGCACCCAATCATAGTCATTTCCTAATAGAAAAAGTGTGGTCATACTATATGCCTTTGCAGCAACTTTTTCATCATTAATCATATAATCAAAACAGGTTTCAATGATACGTTCCTTATGATGAGGTTTTAAAGCTGTTTTAATAAAGGTGTTGTTGTTTGAATAGTAGGATTTTGTAATAAGTTCGCAAATTTTGGCAACTGGCCGAATGGCAGAATCTAAATGCACTTTATGAAATTGTTCTGTAAAAACATCTAAATGAGGAATGATGATTTCTATATTTGCACTACAAGTAAACTCTAAAATCCAAGCAGCACGAGGCGATATTTTATCATCTACTTTAAAAAGAATGTCTAACAATTTTCTTGTCAATCTTGGATTTTCAATAATAAGAGTCGCGTATTTTAACCGTTTTTCACGGGAATGATTTACATAATTTAATTCGTTATAGAGTTGGTCTGTAGTCAAAATGAATTTAGTATTTTTAGATTTTAAAAATAAGTATTTCAACGGTTATAATAAAAAATAGATATAAAAATGGGAAAGAAAATTTTATACTTTACTATGGTAGTATTATTAGTAGTACAATTTTTTGGACCAGAAAAAAACACAGGTGATTTAACTTCTATAGATTATTTTTATAAAGAAACCAATCCACCAGAAGATGTTAAAATTATACTTAAAGAAAGCTGTAACGATTGCCACTCCGATATAACGCGTTATCCATGGTATAACAACATAACACCTATAAATTATTGGTTGAATAGTCATATTGAGAATGGTAAAAAACATTTCAATATTTCTAATTGGGAAGGCAATTCTGTAAAGCGAAAAGACCATAAGTTTGAAGAATTAATTAAAATGGTTGAAGAAAAAGAAATGCCATTGAACTCTTATACTTGGGTACATTCAGAAGCAAAACTTTCAGATGATCAAATAAAATCTGTTGTAAATTGGGCTAAATTGGTGCGTGTAAAATATGCTTTGGAACCGAAACCTGAATAATGTTTAGTTGTAATAAACAGTGCGTTTACTAAAAGCTTAATAGCATCATCAAATAAGAAAATACATGTGTATTAGTGAGAAATAAAAATTTATTAATTATTGGTTTTGTATGGCCAGAACCTAAAAGTTCTGCCGCTGGTAGCAGAATGATGCAATTAATTATAGCATTTCAATCTCAAGGTTTTAAAATTATTTTTGCAAGTCCCTGTGCTAAGAGTAGCCATGCTTTTAATTTAGAACGTATAGGTGTTTCGCAGAAATCAATAGAATTAAACGATTCTAGTTTTGATGATTTTATAAAAACAATGCATCCAGATGTTGTTTTGTTCGACCGCTTTATGATGGAAGAGCAATTTGGTTGGCGGGTAGCTACACATTGCCCAAACGCATTACGGATATTAGATACTGAAGATTTACATTGCTTGCGAAAGGGCAGGCAACAAGCGTTTAAGGATAACAAACCTTTTGATAGGTCTTATTTGTTTGGTGATATTGCAAAGCGAGAAATTGCCAGTATTTTTAGAAGCGATTTAAGTTTAATTATTTCGGAAGCCGAAATGGATATTCTTAAAAATGATTTTAAAGTAGATGACTCATTGTTGGTTTACCTACCTTTTTTATTAGATACAGTTTCAGAGGAATACATTGATAAACTTTCCAAGTTCAATTCTCGTCAGCATTTTATAAGTATAGGGAATTTTCTTCATGAGCCTAATTATAATGCTGTTATATATTTAAAAGAAGTTATTTGGCCTTTAATTAGAACACAATTACCTCAGGTTGAATTGCATATTTATGGCGCTTACGTGTCGCAAAAAGTGAGCCAATTAAACAATGCAAAGGATGGTTTTATTATCAAAGGGTTTGCTGAAAATGTAAGTGAGGTGATGCAGCAATCCAGAGTTTGTTTAGCTCCCATAAGGTTTGGAGCAGGATTGAAAGGTAAATTGATAGATGCCATGCAAAATGGAACACCTTGTGTTACTTCAACTATTGGTGCAGAAGGTATGTTTGGTAATTTAAATCCGAATGGATTTATTGAAGATAATGCCCAGGAGTTTGCTAACAAAGCAGTGTTGTTATATAATAAAGAAAGCCTATGGAGTGAAAAGCAATACAAAGGTTTTCAAATTATTAACCAACGTTTTAATAAAACGGAACATCAAGATAAATTTTTAACTGTAGTTACAGAAGCTATTCAACAACTTAACAACAAACGACTTGTTAACTTTACAGGACAAATGTTGCAGTACCACACCATGCAAAGCACTAAATACATGAGCAGGTGGATTGAGGAAAAGAATAGAAAATAATAAAAAAGTTAAAAAATATTTGTAAGCCATGTGAAGTAAGAAAGATTACATACACATATTAATTAAGCCTCAACATCACTTTTTTTTATTTTTCTATACGTATAGGTGTTGAAAATATTACGTTTTGCAAAACGCGTTAACTTATCAGATTGGCAAAGTTTAATATATAGCGCTTTATTCACGCCAAAAAATTCATAAGTATTACCGTCTAAAAAAGTGATTTCTAAAACCAAACCTTTATGTTGCCAGTCCATGATAGGAGTGTTAATAGTTTCATGATATTCATCTAAATTAGCCGCCTTGGTTTCTGGAGCTATACTAACTAAAAAATGATACCCATCAATAATTTGGCGACTTTTTAATTCAGCTTCAATAGCTTTATCATCCCCAGCTTGAAACTTATCAGGATGCCATTCTTTTACTAAATTTCTGTATGTAGATTTTAAGCTTTTTAAACTCATATCCTGTTCAGCACCAAACAACTTCTTGTACTCGTTAATACGTTTCATATGGGCAAGTTTATTTTTTTATAAGGCGCGAAGATACCCTTTTAAATTAATCAGTGTACATTATTTCATTTTACTTCGGTGCTTTTTTATAGATTTGCGTTCTTAAAAAAAACAGACTATGATTTCAGTTGATAATTTGGCGGTAGAGTTTGGTGGAAGTGCCCTATTTAGCGATGTGTCTTTTGCCATAAATGAAAATGATAAAATAGCCCTAATGGGGAAAAACGGAGCTGGCAAATCTACCATGATGAAGATTATTGCAGGTGAACAAAAAGCAACCCGTGGTCAGGTGCGTTTTCCAAAAGAAGTGGTAATTGCATATTTGCCACAACATTTATTAACAGAGGATGATTGTACTGTTTTTGAAGAAGCCTCCAAAGCATTTCACCATGTTTTTACAATGCGAGATGAAATAGAACGCCTTAATAAGGAGCTTGAAATAAGAACGGACTACGAGTCTGATGATTATATGAAAATAATAGAACAGGTTTCTGATTTAGGTGAAAAATATTATGCTCTTGAAGACGTGAATTATGATGCCGAAGTAGAAAAAGCACTGAGTGGTTTGGGGTTTAAACGAAGTGATTTTAACCGTTTGACTAGTGAATTTAGTGGAGGGTATAGGATGCGAATTGAACTTGCTAAAATACTGTTACAAAAACCAGATTTAATTTTGTTGGATGAGCCTACCAATCATATTGATATTGAATCTGTTATATGGTTGGAAGATTTTTTATTGAATAAAGCCAAAGCAGTGATGGTTATATCTCATGATAAAGCCTTTATTGATAATATTACCAACAGAACAATTGAAGTTACTATGGGGCGTATTTACGATTATAGAGCTAATTATACCCATTATTTACAATTGCGGGAAGACAGGCGTTTACATCAAATAAAAGCGTATCAAGAACAACAAAAATTTATAGCCGATAATATGGCGTTTATTGAGCGTTTTAAAGGTACTTATTCCAAAACGAATCAAGTAACGTCTCGAGAACGTATGTTGGAAAAGTTAGAGATTATTGAAGTAGATGAGGTGGACACGTCTGCCTTAAAATTACGATTTCCTCCAGCACCACGTTCGGGCGATTACCCAGTTATAGTGAAAGATTTATCAAAATCGTATGACAATCATGTGGTGTTTAAAGATGCTAATATGACTATTTCAAGAGGCGAAAAAGTATCGTTTGTTGGGAGAAATGGTGAAGGAAAATCTACTATGATAAAATCTATTTTAGGTGAAATAAATTTTGAAGGTAAATGTGCTTTAGGACATAATGTAAAAGTAGGTTATTTTGCACAAAATCAAGCAGCGTTATTAGATGAGAATTTAACTATTTTTCAAACGGTTGATGAGGTTGCTGAAGGGGATGTACGTACGCAAATAAAAAGCATCTTAGGAGGTTTTATGTTTCGAGGCGACGATATTGATAAAAAAGTAAGTGTGCTTTCCGGTGGAGAAAAAACACGTTTAGCCATGGTAAAACTCTTATTGGAACCCGTTAATTTGTTAATCCTGGATGAGCCTACCAACCATTTAGATTTAAAATCAAAAGATGTTTTAAAGGAAGCTTTAAAGAATTTTGATGGGACCCTTATTTTGGTTTCGCATGACCGTGATTTTCTTCAAGGTTTATCGCAAAAAGTATTCGAATTTAAAGACCAACGTGTTATTGAACATTTTGAAACTATTGACGACTTTTTAGTTAGAAACAGAATAGAAAATTTGAAACAGATTGATTTGAAGAAATAGCCTGTAGCTATTACCTGTATTCTGGGTTTTCAAAATTCCAACGCTTGCCATTGTCCCATTGATTTCTGGAATTACCATAAGCTGAATACCCACCGTGCTGTTTTATCATGTTTGCAAGATGTAATAAATTATAAGTCATAAAGGTGGTATTTCTGTTTGTAAATTCATTGTTCTCAGCATCACTTTCTTTATCTAAATAGCTAGGACCTGGACCAATTTCACCAATCCAACCACAATCTGCTTGCGGAGGAATGGAGTACCCAACATGCTGCATAGCATAAAGTATGCCCATGGCACAATGTTTTACACCATCTTCATTGCCTGTAATAATACAACCTGCTACTTTATCATAAAATAAATACTGTCCTTTATCATTTGTTTTTCCACTCATTGCGTACATGCGTTCAATGAATTTCTGTGCAATTGATGATTTTTCTCCTAACCAAATAGGGGTTCCTAAAATTAAAATGTCAGCATCAAAAATACGTTTAAAAAGTGTTGGCCATTCATCAGTTTTAGCACCATATTCTGTCATGTCTGGATAAATACCAACAGCAATATCATGATCTGCGAAACGAATTTCATCAACGCTAACACCTTCTTGCTTCATAATTTTTTTAGAAATACTCATGAGTCCGTGGGTATTACTTTTTTGAGGTGATTGCTTTAACGTACAATTAACATAAACGGCTTTTAGTTTTGAAAAATCTGGTGTATTCATAATTTTAGTTTTTTAATTATTGATTAGACAACCCAATTGATTTAAACCTTTTTCTATTGAAATAAAACTAAATCAATATCAAGATTTTGTATTGGTCTTTGTTGAGTCAGTATGGATAATTCGGTACATGCAATTAGTATTGTTGATTGTTTTAAATAGGTTTTAATTAAATTTTTTAAACCATCTGCGTCGTTTTTTGATACGTTATAATTATAGAGTTTTTTTTAAAGAGTCCATGGGGTATGTGTCTATAGTGTTAGGTTTATTAACTTTTATTGGGGGGTAAGCAGCTCAAATTTATTTGGTAAAAAGGTTCATATTATCAAAATATACATTGTAAACGTTGCATGGAAAAGTATGATAATTCCTTTTTTTTTGAGGATATTTATTGTTTAATGTCTCTCAACAAACCAACGTGTTCATGCGTCCTAATTTCAAAATTCCAATATGTTTTTTAGTTGTTCTCATTCAGCTGTTTTTTCTAAAATGTAATCTGCAAAATAGTTTTTAGAGTCTGTTAGTTTATCAATTATTTTAAGTTTAGATACTTTTGTAATATCCTCTATAATAGTGTCATTATATTTCCTAGAGTTTTCAGTATGAATGCGTTCGTTTTTATAAAATGTAAAAGTTTTATTTAATGCGCCAATTTCTACGTTTTGTTTTTTTGTGCTCACTAGAAAGCTTTTAGCTATACCTTCTTTTTCGTTGTATTCAGGTTGGTGCTTAAAATTATTTAAATCAAAATTGGCATTTAATTCTCTATTGATACGTTCTAATAAATTTATATTAAATCTTTTGGTAATGCCTTTAGAATCATTATAAGCTGGAAGCACGATGCTTTTTGGTTTTATAAGATCAGCACCCAGAATTACTTTGTCATTTACATTTAAAGCTAAGCTTAATTTATGTATAAATTCTTTGGCTTTCCCATCCTTTAAGTTACCAATGTTGGAACCTAAAAACAGAATGACTTTTGGTTTTTGAAACCATTTTATGTCTTCTAAAACATTAAAATAATCGCCCTGTTTTGTATTCATGGAAATATATGGAAGTTCTTTTTTAATGGTTTTTTCTAAATTGTTTAAAGCATTTTGCGAGATATCAACAGGTATAAAAGTGAATTTAAAACCCAATTGTTTTAATGTTTTTAAAAGTTCTTTGGTTTTAATACCATCACCAGCACCTAATTCTATCAAATCAAAATTTATGGTTTTATTTATTTTTAAAGCTGATATTAAATTCAAGGTTTGATTTTTAAAAATATCATGTTCTGCATCTGTTAAGTAATATTCAGGCATGTTCATGATTTCAACAAACAAGGCATCTCCTTTTTTGTCATAGAAATATTTTGAAGGCAAGTACTTTGTAGGTGCTGATAAACCTAAATCTACGTCGTTTTTAAAAGTAGCATTAATGACCTCGGTTTGAGTTTTTAAAATGGTCTCCATATGATAGGTTTTAAGTTTTTTTATTTTATTTAGTAAGTCTTATTCCTGTGAATTGCCATTGTGTTTCGGCTGGAAAAAAATTACGATACGTATGTCTGCTGTGGTTTTTTGAAGTGGCTTTAGATGCCCCTCTTAAAACCATTTGATTCATCATAAACTTGCCGTTATACTCACCAACAGCTCCTTCAGAAATTTTGAATTTTGGATAAGGGAGGTAAGCAGAATAGGTCCATTCCCAGCGTTGTCCCCAATTAAAATATGTGGATGCAATTTCCCATTCAAATTCTGTTGGTAATCTGCAGCCTTTCCAAGTAGCGTAAGCATGGGCTTCATAAAAAGAAATATGCGATAAAATACCATCTGTATGTATGCTTTCTAAACCTGATAAGGTATAATGTTGCCATTTACCCTGCGTATGTTTCCAGTAAAGCGGCTGTGTTATATTATTTGCTTGAACCCATGACCAACCAGCATCCAACCAATATTTAGGATTTTTGTAGCCGCCATCCGTTACAAATTCAATAAATTCGCCATAGGTAACTAATTTTTTTGAAATGTGATATGGCTCAAGAAAAATACGATGTAATTGCAATTCATTATCAAAACAAAAACCTTCCTTTTGATGTCCGATGGTGTAAATGCCTTCATCTATAGATACCCAACCCGAATCTGAATTTTTGTCATTAATATAATTATGTTCAGAAAATTTGGGATATATGGGGTTTAATGAAAACGTATATTTTAAATCGGTAATCAATAACTCTTGGTGTTGTTGTTCGTGATTGATTCCTAAAATAACTAAGGCTTCTAATTCCTCAGAATTATTAAACTTAAGAAGGTTTGTTATATATCCATCTACATAGGCTCTGTATTTAAAAATTTCTTGAACTGAGGGGCGAGTTATTAAGCCTCTATGCTGCCTTTCAATCCGCTCACCTAAACTGTTGTAATAGCTATTAAAAACAAACGAGAATTGATTGTTAAAAACTTTATAATCAGCAATAAATTTTTTTAGAATCATTTCCTCAAAAAACCAAGTAGTATGTGCAATATGCCACTTGGGAGGACTTGCAAATTCAGCAGATTGTGGGATGTAATCTTCTAAAGTTAAATTTTCACAGAGTTGTTCTGTGTCTTGTCTTGTATTTAAGTACTGATTTAATATTGTCATATTATTGCTAATAACATTGAAATTTGTAAGAAAAAAGAATGGTATTACTGAAATAATAAAATAACTTCTTTTAAAATTTAAAAATTGAACCAATCGAATAAAATTTTATAACTAATGATTTTTACGAATATATTCAACGCAATCCACCAGATGTTGTAGATGGCATAAGCGGTTGTGTTAAATATTTTGAACGTATGTAGATAGTACAGAAAATTGATTTGAATTAGTGATTTTTTTTAGCTTGACTTTGTTAGAAAAATGGCTAACTTCGTTTAACAAACGATAAAGACCATTGCAACGGAACTTTATTTTTGTATTAAACAAACCACTTCTAAGCACCAAAAAAAACTAAATATGGAAGTAGAAGCCTTACTTAATCAGCAAAGATTATTTTTCAATTCAAATAAAACTAAAGATGTCAGTTTTAGAATAGAACAATTAAAAAAAATAAAAACACTTCTAAAAGAAAATGAGACTTTGCTTTACGATGCTATTTATGAAGATTTTGGTAAATCTGAATTTGAAACTTATGTAGGTGAATTGTCATTGATCTATCAAGAAATTAACCATTTTATTAAAAATATAAAGCGTTGGAGTAAGCAAAAAAAAGTATGTACCAGCTTGGTTAACTTTCCTGCTAAAAGTTATATTATTCCAGAACCTTTGGGGGTTTCTTTAGTTATTGGCGCATGGAATTATCCTTTCCAATTGTCATTGGTTCCTGCTATTACAGCACTTGCAGCAGGTAATACCGTTATTTTAAAACCAAGTGAACTTTCTGTAAAAACATCTAAAGTGATGGCTGAAATTATAAATAATAATTTTTCAAGTCATTATTTTCATGTTGTGGAAGGGGGTGTAGAAAAAACCACAGCGCTATTAAACCACAGATTTGATAAGTTGTTTTTTACAGGTAGTACGTCTGTTGGAAAAATAATTTATAAAGCAGCAGCCAAACATTTAACACCTGTTACGCTTGAATTAGGAGGGAAATCTCCAACGTTTGTATTTGCTGATACAGATATTAAAATGACCTCAAAGCGTATAGTTTGGGCAAAGTTTTTAAATGCGGGACAAACCTGTGTAGCTCCAGATTATATTTTGGTTGACCACACTATTGAGAAAGAATTTCTTGAAGCATTGAAAAATGATATTGACACTTACTACACCAACAAAAAAGATATAGCTGAGAATTATTTAAGAATTATAAACACGAAAAATTTTGACCGCTTGAGTAAGCTAATAAATCCAGATAAATTGTATTGTGGTGGTGGTTTAGATAGAGACAAGCGCCTCATAAATCCAACGGTGTTGCAAAATATTTCATTTGAAGATGACATTATGCAAGACGAAATTTTTGGTCCCATTCTTCCTGTTATTTCTTTTACAAACCTTGATGAAACAATAAAACAAGTAAAAGAAAAACCAAAGCCTTTATCTTGCTATATCTATTCAAAAAATAGAAAAATAATTAATAAAGTACTAAAAGAACTTTCTTTTGGAGGGGGAGCAGTTAATGATAGTGTTATGCACTTGTCTAGTAGCAAGCTTCCGTTTGGAGGTGTTGGTTTAAGTGGTATGGGAAGCTATCATGGAAAAGCAGGTTTTGATACTTTTTCACATTATAAAAGCATTATAGACAAACCTTTTTGGTTTGAAGCCAACATTAAATACGCACCTTATTCCAAAACAAAACTGAAATTAATTAAGTGGCTTTTAGAATAAATGCGTAACTGAAAACGTACTATTTTAAAAGCGAAATCACTTTTTTCATTCCAATAGTAGCCTTTTCGGCAATAACCGTTAAATGCTGTTTGCTATCTATATTTGGCTTGGGATCAATAAAATATGTTGGCGTATTTTGTGGAACATAATGTATTAAACTTGCTGCTGGATACACTTGCATTGAAGTGCCAATAATAATTAAAATATCTGCAGTTTCACAAATTGTAACGCTTTTTTCTATCATAGGCACATCCTCACCAAACCAAACAATATGTGGGCGAAGTTGGTACCCTTTTTTACACATATTGCCTAACAGGATGTCTGTTTTCCATTCTATTATGTCTGTGTCATCAAAAGTGCTTTTAGCTTTTAGTAATTCGCCATGCAAATGAATAACATGGCTACTGCCAGCACGTTCATGTAGATCATCTACATTTTGGGTAATTATGCTGACTTTATAATCTGTTTCAAGGCTTGCTAAATCATAATGTGCTGAGTTGGGTTTCACCTCAAAGAGTTGTTTTCGGCGTTGGTTATAAAAATCTAATACCAATGCAGGGTTGTTTAAAAAACCTTGGGGTGTGGCAACTTCCATAACATCATGACCTTCCCATAATCCATTGGCATCTCTAAAGGTTTTAATACCACTTTCTGCGCTTATGCCAGCGCCTGTTAATACGACAATATGTTTCATAAACTAAAGATACTTTTTTTTCATTTTCATGAATCAAGAAATTCTATCATTTTTAATTAAAAGCTTTATTTTTGAAATATGATTGATATTAAACTTCTTGAACATTTAGAAACTTATCTAACAGAAAACCGAAAAGCTCGTTTTGATGCTGTATTACCACAGCGAACCAAACATTTTACCGTTGCAACGGAAGATGTTTATCAATTACACAATACAAGTGCAGTAATGCGAAGTTGCGATGTTTTTGGTATTCAAGAAGTGCATATTATTGAAGAGCAAAATTCTAAAGATATTGATAGAGAAATTGCTATGGGAGCTCAAAAGTGGGTGGATTTAAAACGTTACCATACTGTTAAAGATTGTATCAGTCATTTAAAGCAAAACGAGTATCAAATTGTTGCAACAACCCCGCATATTAATGATTGTGAATTATATGATTATGATGTAACAAAAAAAGCGTGTTTTTTCTTTGGAAGGGAAACAGAAGGCTTATCGGATGAAGTATTAAATACTGCTGATTGTTTTTTAAAAATACCTATGGTAGGTTTTACAGAGAGTTTGAACATATCGGTGTCTGCGGCTATTATTTTGCAGCATGTAACAACCAAATTAAAACAAACATCAATTAATTGGCAGCTTACAGAGGCAGAGCAACAAGAAAAACGTTTGGATTGGATAAAAAAAACTATTAAAAGTTATGATGATATTGTAGAGCGTTTTTATGCTAACAGAACTTATAAAATTTAATAAAAGTATGTTTTAAAGTCTATTAGTCCTACCACGGCTAAGTAGCTTGTATTCTTCGTAGCATTCGCTAATAGCATCAAGAATTTGTAAATCGTTAGCAGTTTGTATAAAACCTTTGGAATAGTTGCATTGGCTTACAATTTCATCTAAATCTACTCGATTTACATTTAATAAAACCGTTAGCATTTCACGGTCAAAACGAGACGCAAGTAGGTTTCTTATTTCGTCATCCTGTTTCATCTTTTTTAGCTTTTGCAATTCGTTTGGTCTTTTGCCAAACATGCGATGTAAAAAATCTGCAGGATTAAATATAGAACTAACTATTTTAGTGAAGTTTCCCGGAGAATCTGCTTCATAACCAGTGTCTTGAAGTCCAGAAATACTATAGCGATAGTTATTGTTGATAGCAGGAACCTGTTTAATGTCTACTTCCAAATAACCAGTAAGATTCAGTTGGTTAACAACCACTTCTTCAAGTGCTAAAGCCAATTCTGTTAATGCTATTTTTGAACTTCTAAATTTTATCCAATCATTAGTAACCCTTACTTTAATAGATTTATAACCTAAATATGAAAAATGTAAGGTGTCATTAGGTTTTGCGTAAATTTCAAATTCACCATCTTTATTGGTAGCTGTACCAATAACTTGGTTAAGATTAACAATATTTACAGATTCTAATGGAGTATCATCAGCAGCATTAATTACCGTTCCTTTTATTGTAGCTACATCTTGAGCAAATACAAAAGTAGTTGCAATAAGGCATAAAAAAAGAAATAAATAATTTTTCATCAACAGTAATTTAATGGTAAAAATACTAAACATTAATTGTAAACTTAAAGCATGAGTTTTATTTTGACTTAAAATTAACAAATAAGTTTAAGAATAAATAATTTAAAGAAGATAACTTGGTACTTTATAAAATTGATTTTTAAGAAAAACAAAGCTGTCTAAAAAGCGTATTGTAATTTGGTAACCAAGTTAAGTATGTCGAAAATAATTTTGATTATCAATAAATTAAAATATTTCGATAGACTGAGTTTTACCTCTAATTACGCTTGTTTAGACAGCTTTATTAAAAACAATTATATATTAACGCCTTGAACGTCTTGGTCTGTCTGAAGCGACTGATTTTGGTTTAAAATCATCAGAACGACGCGGTTTTGAAGTACCTTCGCTTCTGCGTCTTTCACTTCTGTTTCCGTTTCCTGAACTAGATTTTCTGTCATCTCGTCTGCCTCCACTACGTTTTCCGCCATCACGTCTATTACCACCGCCACGTCTGTCATTACGTCTTCCACCGCCACCACGGTTTTCAGATACTTCAACATTTACAAATCGCCCTTCATGTTTAAAGTCTGTAAAAAAGGCTAACACTTTTTCTTTTAATTCATTTTCGGTATTAAAGAAAGAAAAACTGTCTTTTACTTCAACTTTAAAGATATCGTCTCTTCCTAAATCTAATACTTCTTTTAAAAAGTCTTTTAGTTTCATCCAGTCAAAGCCATCTTTTCCTCCAACGTTAATAAAATAGCGCGTAGAGTTTTTACTGCCTTTAAAATCACGCCCACCATCTCTATCAAACGAGCCTTCAGCAATATTTAGGTTTTTGGATTTTTGATAGTAATTAAAGAAACGCGTAAATTCTACAGAAAAGAATTTTTTAATCAATTCATCTTTATCTGTATCAGCAAATAACTCGTTAATACTGCTTAAATGTTTGTCAATTTCATGATTGATTTCAGTATTATGAATTTTGTTTGCAAGTGACATTAGTTGCACTTCGCAAATATCTGCACCATCCGGAATGTCTTTTTTATCAAACTGACGTTTAATAATACGCTCAATACTTTTTATTTTACGCACTTCACTTTTTGACACAATAACCATTGAAACTCCTGTTTTTCCTGCACGTCCGGTACGACCAGAACGGTGGGTGTAGGTTTCAATTTCGTCAGGTAATTGGTAATTTATAACATGCGTAATATCATCTACATCAATACCACGGGCAGCCACATCAGTTGCTACTAGCATTTGTATTTGGTTTTTTCTGAATGAATTCATTACCAAATCACGTTGGTTTTGACTTAAATCACCATGTAAAGCTCCTGCGCTATAACCATCTTCAATAAGGTTTTCTGCTACTTTTTGAGTATCGCGTTTGGTTCTACAAAATACAACCGAAAATATATCAGGATTTGCGTCAGCCAAACGTTTTAAAGCTTGGTAACGATCTCTGGAGTTTACTAAATAATATTCATGAGATACATTACTTGTACTTTCATTTTTGTTTCCCACAGTAATTTCCTGAGGATTTTCCATGAATTTTTTTGCAATGGTAGCCACTTCTTTTGGCATGGTTGCTGAAAATAACCAGGTACATTTATCTTCTGGAGAGTGTGATAAAATATCGGTTATATCTTCATAAAAACCCATATTAAGCATTTCATCAGCCTCATCTAATACAGCATATTCAATTTTGGAAATATCAACCAATTTGCGGCTAATCATATCTTTCATACGTCCTGGTGTTGCCACAATAATTTGGGCACCACGCTTAATTTCACGAGCTTGATCTGTAATGCTTGAACCACCATAAACGGCAACCACATTTAGGCCTTTACAATATTTACCATACAATTTCATTTCGTTGGTAATTTGCAAACAAAGCTCTCTAGTTGGTGATAAAATAAGCCCTTGCGTGGTACGGCTATCAATATTTATTTTTTGCAACATTGGGAAGCCAAAAGCAGCCGTTTTTCCCGTTCCTGTTTGGGCTAAAGCCACTAAATCAGTTTCGTCATTTAATAAAATGGGGATGGCTTTTTCCTGTACTTCACTTGGTTTTTCAAAACCTAAATCGGTAATGGCATGCAACAGGTCTTCATTAAGACCTAAATTTTGGAATGTGTTCATTCTTTGGTATAAGTATTCGATTATGTTATGTGGTGTTACATAAGAAGCGAATCGACATACTTAACCTTAAACTCCTAGTAACACATCCTCGCTCTGAGGAATTATTTCAAGCGGCAAAGGTAATCATTTATTTGTCATTAACTAAAATATGTGTATTTGTTTGATTTTGGGCGTTTTAACACGCTTTTTGCTGTATCTTTTTAAAACACTATGGCAAAAGTGGAACAACTGTCACCATCGGGTTAATGCTCGTTTTAAAATTAGGTTTATATCAATTAATTTTTAAAAAGGATGCCGCTTCAATCGTTAACGCACTTACCAGTCAACGTTATTGTGAGGAAGTACAATGTGGTAAGTAGTTAAATAATAATAACATACATCACGAGACTGCTTCCTGTCTCGCAATGACAAATCTGATTTACTTTGGTTTTTCTGATTTTAATTAATAGGAATTGTTTTTAGGAGAGGTTCGTTTAACGTGTTTGTGTATGATTAGTTGCGTGGTTGAGCACGTAAGTTATTAAATAATAACCGAATAGAAAATCCGTGAGGATTTTCGTAAGTAGTCGAAAACCAAGCAATTAATTATACACGGTGTTACCTGCAGTAATTTTTTCAATTATTAATTCTTTTAGTTCATTAACTAATTCTTTTCCTTTTGCAATTGCATTTGTTCCACCAAGTGAATCATACAAGACAAAAACATCTTCAATTGCTTCATTGCACTTTTTATCAGTTATGTTTTCCACTTCAATTTCAGAAATTTCTTTTGCTGTCGGTTTTTCTTTAATTGTAATAAGTGAAACTAAATACATAGCAATATGATATTTAATATCTCCTATTTGTGAAGTTGAAAAATTCAAACTAGACTCTTTCATTTTTAACTCAACTAATTTTTGAATTCTTATGCAATTAGCATAGGTTTCAATTGGGTATTTATTTGTAAATACTCTTGTGTAATCACTATCATTTTTTAAAAGTGAAGAAGGACGTGCTCTAGCATAATCAGGTTCTTGTAAAACCATTGCCATAATTGCTTGACCTAAATATGAAATGCTAATTATGCTGTTAATTGGTTTTCCGTTGTTTTTATAATAATTTTTACGTCTATCATAGAAGAAACCTTTTGTTAATAAGTAATCCTCTAAATCTCTGTGAATTTCTTCAGTAGCTCTCAATGAAGCTAAAGGAACTTTAGTTTGACTATTTGTCGCTCGAATAACTTTAAGTCTACTTTTTTCAGATTTTGTAGTTATTACGCGTATTAAAACATTTCTATTTTCCTCCCTTTCATAATTGATAGTAAAGTAATTATAAATTTCGAAAGAGGTCTGTAATCCATTTACAATTTGTGGGTCTTCGATAGTTAATGTTTTTCCAGAATATGTTGCTTTGTTGACCGTTATTGTTATACCATTATTTAACCACCAAAAATCTTCTTCAGCTGGGTTTTCTAACGTTTGCCTAATGCCTTTATTTACTTCAACAGTTCCTTGATAATCTCTAACATTTGCGTCAAAAAAATATTTTAATAACTTGCTATTTTCATTTGTTATGAAATCATAATATGATTTAATTGAAGCAATTGCAATATAACCTTCATCTGATGTTGAGATAGGGTTATCATTTAAAATTAGTTGTTTAACTCTCGTTTGTTCTTTTCTTGATATTTCTAATAAACGTTGCGCAGTTATAAATTCAAAAGTTAAGTCGGCATCTGAAAATAAATTAACTAAAGTTTCTTTGAGGAATTCAGTTTTTCTTTCGGTGTTTGGATGAACTTCAATTCCTTTGGTACAATAAAAATATTGAATTTTTAAAGTAGGAAATTTACTTATCAATTTTTTATATTGTTCCCTGAATATTTTTACATTTTTTATTAATTGACCATTGTAAACAGTTCTTAATGTATCAATGTCTTTTGATAAGTCAAATAGGTCTTTAGCTGATGAATTGCATTTTTCAATTGCAGTTTCTGAGAAACCATTTGTGAATTTAGATTGAATTATTATTAGCTCCAAAAGAGCATTTTTTTTAGTATCTATTAAATCATCAACTGATTGAATGAGTTCTCCGTTTACAAAAGTATAAATACCATCGATACCTCCATCTCCACCACCTTCTGTAGTTCCTTTTTCTATTTCCTCGTAGTTCAAATCATAGTCCTTAAGTATTTGCTCTGTTGAATATATATGAAAAAAGTCGTCTACTTTTATTTCTGGGTATAATTCAGCATTTTTTTGTTCAACTAATGTCTGAACTATTATTTGATGATTTGTTTTCATATTGTCGGTTTGTTCTTATTGCAGGTAACTATTAAGGATATGAAATCGTTTTAATGTTTTATATCCGACGTTAAACGAAGATAGTTGAAAATTATTACAAAGTCAATATGTAGTCCAAATAAAAAACCTCTTGTTTTGCACCATTATGCAATTTAAACAATACGGTTTCTCCTAAAGTTTAGCTTAGATGAGGTTGAAAAGTAAAAATAACAGAGGGTTTTAAATTACCTTTTTAAATTCTGTATGCGTTTTAACAATGTTGGATGCGAATAATGCATAAAAACATAGGCTGGATGTGGTGTTAAATTACTCAAACTATTTTTAGAGAGTTTTTTAAGCGAGCTAATCAAAGGTTCAGCTTTATAGGTGTTTTTTGCATAATCATCGGCTTGGTATTCAAATTTTCTTGAAAATAGGTTCATAATGAGTCCTGTAATTTCTGAAATAGGCGAGTAGAGCATTCCAAAAGCTATCAATCCAATATGAAAACTAGGAATTTCAACACCTATGGCATTTGATAATAAGGGATTAGAAATAAACAACGATAAAATATAAAGCGTTAATCCTGTTAATAAAATAGAGGCAAACAGGTTAAAAATAATATGCTTCTTTTTATAATGCCCCACTTCATGCGCTAAAACAGCCACAATTTCATCATCATCTAAATCATTAATCAAAGTATCGTAAAGCGTGACACGTTTTTCACTTCCAAAACCAGAAAAATATGCATTGGCTTTGGTGCTGCGTTTGGAGCCATCGATTACAAAAATTTTGTCTAATTTAAAACCGACGCTTGTAGCATATTCTGAAATTTTATCTCTTAAACTTCCTGCTTCTAATGGCGTTTGTTTATTAAATAGTGGTACAATTAATTTAGAATAAAACATATTCATAAACAACGTAAATACGGTAACCAGTCCCCAAGCATATAACCAAAAAGAGTTGCCCGTTATTTGATAAAACCAAATAATTAAAGCCAGAATACTACCGCCAACAGTAGCCATCATGAGCCAGCCTTTTACCTTGTCTAAAAAGAAAGTTTTAATGGTGGTTTTGTTAAAACCAAATTTTTCTTCAATAACAAAAGTACTATAATACGAAAAAGGTGTAGTTATAATATCGCTTCCAATCATAATAATGCCAAAGAATATTAAGGCAATTATAATGGGGTGGTCACTATAGCTTCTTGCTATATTATCAACAAACTCAAAGCCATCAAAAATTAAAAACCCTAAAGTTAGCAGGATAGAAAATGTGGAAGTGAGTAATCCAAATTTATAATTAGTCTTTTTATAGCGTTGCGATTTTTGGTAGTCTTCAGTATCATAAACATTTTGTAATTCTTCAGGAAGGGCATCATTAAAATGTTTAGCATTTAAAGCATCTAATATTTTGTCAATGATAAAATTGATAATAATTATGGCTATAATGATGAAAAAAAGAATGTTTGCTGTCATATTTAATATTTGTGGTGCTAAATTAAACTATTCTGTAACACTTAGTGTAGTTAAAGTGGATGATTGGTAAAGTATTAACAAGGAATTAATTGGTTTTTGTCAAGTATCATTTCTTATTTATTATGAAAATATAGTTTCGTTTTACAAACCTCTTGGTATATATTTACTTTTATTTAAAACCTCGCTGTCTTTTCGCTTCAAAAATAAGAATTCCTGCTGCAACGGATACATTCATTGAATCTATTTCACCTTGCATAGGTATAATAATATTTTTTGTAGCATGTGTACGCCACTCATTGCTCAAACCAGTTGCTTCTGTACCAACAACAATAGCAGTTGGTTTTGTAAAGTCTTGGGTATGATAGGCCACAGACTCTTGCAAAATAGCTGCATAAATATGAATGTTTTCCGACTTTAAGAATTGAATTATTTCGGTGGTATTTCCTGTTGTAATTTGATTTGTAAATATGCACCCCACACTAGAGCGGATAATATTAGGATTGTACAAATCTGTTTTGGGATTGGCAATAATAACAGCATCTACATTGGCAGCATCTGCAGTTCTTAAAATAGCACCAATATTTCCCGGTTTTTCAGGTGCTTCGGCAACTAAAATCAATGGGGTTTCAGTACTGAATTTTAAAGTATTTAAATGATGTGTTTTACTTTTTGCAATGGCTAAAACGCCTTCGGTAGTATCTCTATATGCTAATTTTTGATAGACCTCTTTGGATATTTCAATAATGTTGATTAGAGCTTCTGTGGAGCTGGTTTTTATTTTGGCTTTTAAATCGCTTAGCTGATATTCTGAAAATAATTCAGGATAATACAATACGGTTTCTAATTTGTAGCCTCCCTTAACGGCTAATGAAATTTCTCGAGCACCTTCAATTAAAAAAGTGCCGGTTTTTTTGCGTTCTCGCGACTTGTCTTTTAACTGTGCGAGTTGTTTGATAAAGGGGTTTTGTATGCTGGTAATTTGTTTGCTCATTATAAAAACAAAAGTAATTTAATTATAATCAATAATTAAATAGAACAATCATCAAAATATAATACGTTGTCAGTAAAATAAAGCTTATAGTGTAAAACCCTTAGGTCCGGCCATAACGGTTTCTCCAGGGATTTTATGCATAACATTTTGCAATTCTTTTTTTAAATCTATAGTAGGAAATTCTAAAAAAGAAAAGTTTTTATTTAGATTTTTAGGGCTTTTAACAAAATGTCTTTGACTCATTTTATCTAATTGATTTATGGAAAAAGGATTTACTTTTAAATTTGTTTTAAGTCCAGAAGGGGCTTTATTAATATATGGAATCAAACTTAAATAAGGGGGTAATTGTATACTGTCTGTTGCTTTAAAATTTTGAGCAGCAGTAGATAAACTTAAGGAAAAACAAAAAAACAAGAGTAAATACTTCATAAGTGACAAATCAAAAAAGTTAAGTTATAAAAATTAGTTTCTAATATTATTATTTTTAAGATATTTAACTAAAATAGGTGTTACTGGCTATGGTTTTATACTTAAAAGTTTCATAAAAATTAAATCCCTTTTTTTTATTGTAATGGTATTCAACTAACTTCGTCAAAGATAAAAACTTAAAACCTCACACATGAAAAAAATTATCCTTTTAACTTTAGCTATTTCAATATTTGCTTGTAAAAATAAAACAACAACAACAGTTGTTACAGAAGAAGAAAATATAAGTATAGCACCCAATAGATATCCAGAAAATTTAATAAAAATATTTGATGCTCATGGTGGTTTAGATACTTGGAAGTCTATGAAATCGTTAGAGTTTACCATGCCTAAAGAGAGTGGAAACGAAATAACTACAACAAATCTGCAAAGTAGAAAGTCGCTAATTGAAACTCCAAGCCATGCTTTAGGCTATAATGGAAAAGATGTATGGTTGCTTAATAAAGAAGACAAGCCTTATAAAGGAAAACCAAAGTTTTATTACAACCTTATGTTTTATTTTTATGCAATGCCTTTTATTTTGGCTGATGATGGTATTAATTACAAAGAAGCAGAACCTTTAGTGTTTGAAGGTAAAACCTACCCTGGTATTGGTATTTCTTATGATGCTGGTATTGGTGAGTCACCAGAAGATGAGTACGTTCTGTATTATAATCCAGAAACTTTTAAAATGGCGTGGTTGGGCTATACGGTTACTTTTTTTACTAATGAAAAAGCTAAAGAATTACATTTTAGACGTTATAGTGATTGGCAAGATGTAAACGGTTTATTATTGCCAAAAACAATGGTAAGTTATAACTATGAAAATAATTTGCCTACTACAGCTCGTGGTGAAAATGAATTTATAAACGTAAAAGTTTCTAAAGAAAAACCTGAGGATGCACTTTTTGATATTCCAGAAGAAGGTGCTGAAGTGATAGAGTAGTTGTAAAAAAATAAAAAAGCGAGTTTTTAACTCGCTTTTTTATTTTTTACTGATTATTATATTTTTCAGAGTATCGTTTCCATAATTCAGTTTGATGAGTTTCTAAACTTATTAGACGTCCATCAATAAAAGCGTGTGTAAGTAAATTTGTTCGCATATCTAAAGCGTCACCTTCTGAGATAAAAAGGGTAGCACTTTTCCCAACTTCTAAAGTGCCATACAAATCATTTATTCCTAAAATTTTAGCAGGATTAGACGTAATTAATTGCAAAGCTTGTTCTTTAGTCAAACCATGGGCAACAGTAGTTCCTGCATAAAAAGGCAAATTCCTGGAATTCATGCGTTCCATACGTCCTCCAGCTACTTGCAAAGCAACTAAAACACCGTTGTCTACTAATGGTTTAGCTACTTTCAATGGCAAATTGTAGTCATCATCAGTGTTTTCAGGTAAGCTAAGTGTACGGTTTAAAATAACAGAAACTTGGTTGTCTTTTAATTTATCAGCAACTTTATAAGCCTCTCGGCCCCCAACAATAACTAAATGTTTGATTTCATTTTGATTTGAAAAATTAATAGCATCGATAATGCTTTTTTCGTCATCTGCGTTTATATATAGTTTTTTTGTTCCATCAAATAAGCCTTTTAGGGCTTCATAGGGAAGATTTTTAACGGGTTGATTTTCTTTTAAATAGGCTTTTGCATTGTTAAAGTTATTGGTTATTTCAATAATTTGTTCAGCATATTTGCTATTTATCTGATTTCTGATAAAGGTATTTGGCCAATTCATATGTATACCGTCATCTACTTTAATTGCTGCATCTTCCCAATTCCATGCATCAAATTGAACAACAGAAGATGTTCCAGAAATACGCCCACCTCGTGGTGTAATTTGCCCTATCAAAACACCGTTTGGCCTCATAGATTCTACAATTTTAGATTCTGCATTATAGGCAATCAAACTTCTAATATGTGGGTTCCAGCTTCCAAACTCAGAGTCATCATCAGATGCTTTAACGGCATCTATTTCAACTAAACCAAGCGTTGAATTTGGAACAATAAAGCCTGGATAAATATGTTTTCCTTGAGCATTAATAATATTGCCAATACGTGCTATTTTAGTCATGGCACTACCAATAAAAGTAATTTTGCCGTCCTCAAACATGATAAGCGCGTTTTCAATTAGCTCTCCATTTCCTAAATGTGCCGTAGCTCCTTCAATAGAAATTGCTTTTGTTTGTTTTTTTGCAGGTGTTTGTTGGGCATGAATTGACACAAAAAGTAATAGGCATGCGAGTGTAATATATATATTGAATAATTTCATTTTTTTGGTTTTAGTTATGGTCATGATCTATATGGTCGCAATGCATTAATTCTTTTACTTTTTTCTTTATGGGTTGCGTTTTTAAACCTCTATTTTTTGCTTTGAGCATTTGATTTATTAATTCTGCTTTTTCTTTTTTAATTTCTTCTCGCATCATTGTATCGCGTTCTAAATCAAAGTATGTTGCTCCTTCAATAATTGTTTTTTCTGCTTTTGCGTAAATAGACATTGGGTGGTCTGACCATAATACAATATCAGCATCTTTGCCAACTTTAATGCTTCCTACACGATTATCAATATGAAGTAATTTAGCAGGGTTTAATGTTATAAATTGCCATGCTTCTTCTTCACTCATACCACCATATTTAATAGTTTTTCCAGCTTCTTGATTTAATCGTCGAGAGGTTTCGGCATCATCACTATTAATGGCTACAGTTACACCCGCATGATGCATTATTGATGCATTATAAGGTATGGCATCATTAACTTCAAATTTGTATGCCCACCAATCGCTAAAGGTAGAACCCCCAACGCCGTGTTCAGCCATTTTATCAGCTACTTTATAGCCTTCTAAAATATGAGTGAATGTATTAATCTTGAAGTTGAATTTTTCAGCAACTTTCATAAGCATATTTATTTCACTTTGTACGTAGGAGTGACAAGTAATAAAACGTTCTTTATTTAAAATTTCAGAAAGCACTTCCATTTCTAAGTCCTTTCTATATGGTTTACCACTTTTTTTTAACTTATCATATTCTTTTGCGCGTGTAAAATAATCTATGTATACTTGTTCAACCCCCATTCTTGATTGAGGAAAACGAACTCCGTTTGAGTACCTCGATTGTTTTACATTTTCTCCTAAAGCAAATTTGATAAACTTTGGTGAATTGTCATAGATATAATTATCTGCAGATTCGCCCCACTTTAATTTTACAATGGCAGATTGCCCACCAATAGGGTTTGCAGAACCATGTAATATTTGAATGGTTGTAACGCCACCAGCAAGGTCTCTGTAAACATTAATGTCTTCGGCATCAATAACATCTTCAATACTAACCTCGGCAGATGAATTTTGTCCATTTTCATTTACAGAATCTGTTCCAATATGAGAGTGTTCGTCAATTATTCCAGCCGTTAAATGTTTGCCTGTAGCGTCAATAATTTTAGCACTAGCATCCGAGATATTACTGCCAATTTTTGCTATTTTTCCATTTTTAATTAGTACATCCGTGTTTTTTAAAATACCTTCTTTTTCACTGGTCCAAACTGTTGCATTTTTAAAAAGTAGTGTTTCTTGCTTTGGAAGTGTTTTAAATCCATAAGCCATATTAGGATAGGTTATAGCTACAGATTCAGGGATAGATGTTGTGTTTTTCTCTGTGCTCATTTTGTCATCGATATCCTCTTTGGTTTCTTTATTAATTTTTTTAGCTAAAAAAGAGGTTTCGCTTCCGTTGGAAAAAACAGCTGTACCTACAAGAGATTTATCTTTTTCGGCGTAAGCACGTATTCTAATAAAACTTTGTGAAGTAGTATCTAATTCAGTCATTGTGATTTGTAGCCAAATATCATCATAACTAATTTTAGAACCCAAAGTTTTGTCATCACTCGTTATTTTAGATTTAAGTTTTCCTGTGTCACCTTGTATGGATAATTTGAAAGTTGCATCAGATAAGCTAAATTCATAATCACCTAAAATGTCTTTGGTATTCATAGTGGTGATTATATTTTGTTGTCCCTGAACCCAATTTTCATAGAGGATGGTTTTTTTGTCAAAAATATCACCATTAGTAATTAAAAAATTAGCAAAAGCTCCATTGTTTAAAGAGCCTATATTAGACGATTGACCTAACAATTTTGCAGGAATAACAGTAAGTGCTTCTAGGGCTTTTTCTTTAGAAAAACCGCTTTCAATAGCTTTAATTAATTTGTTTTTAAATTCACTTGGTGATTTTAATTCATGAGTTGTTAATGCAAAATTGATACCGTTTGCAGCTAAAATTTTAGGGTTGCTTGGTTCTTGATTCCAAGCTCTCATATCGCTTAATGATAATGAGTTTGTTAAAAAACTATTTTCAACATCATAAGCATCTCGAAAATTTATAGGAATTATAAAAGATGCATTTGTTTTTTTTATTTCAGCAATACGTTCGTATTCATCTCCTCCACCTAAAATTATATATTGAATGCCAAATTGATCCCCAATTTTATCGGCTCTTAAGGCATTCGTTTTACTGCCAGCGTCAAAAATTTGAACCAAGTCTTTATTTCTATTTAAAGCTTCTAAAGATAAATCTTTAGTTTTACTTAATCCTTTAGCATACCAATCAGCATCTAAGTATAGTTGTTTTAGTAGTGCTATGCGCCCCATGATGGATCCAGGGTATACCTGTCTTGATGCCAAACTTCGGCTGAGTGATAAATATTGTGCCGAATTTTGTTTAATAATACGTATTTCATTTCCATCTTTATTGTTTAATGCTACAAGTGTTCCTGTACCTCGGTGTATACCATCTTGAATATGTGTGTTAACCACGCCAAAACCAGCATTTAATAATTCTTTTGCTTTTTGTGAATCGAAATTGAATTTTGAAAAGGCTTCATTTTCAGGCATAATATGGTCATTCCAATAATAACCAGTTCTGCTGGCATCGTATTGTGATTGGGAACTACTTGGAGCTCGTTTTGGTTTTTCAACTCCAAAATCTGAGAATATATCTATAAACGATGGGTAAATACTTTTGCCATCTAAATTAAAAACGGTTGTGTTTTTGGGGATAGTTACTTCTGTGCCAGAATCAATTATTTTTCCGTCTTTAATCAATAAAGTTCCTTTTTCAATAATCTGAGTAGGTGTAACGAATATTTTTGCATTTGTAATTGCGGTGTAATTTGTGTTTGTAGTTTTTACACCATCATTTTTAGGGAAATACTCTTGGGCGTTAGTAGCTATTGAAAATAATAATACAATGAACCATACGTTTTTTTTCATCATAGGGATGTTGATTTTCGTTAAAAATATAGAAATTGATGTTTTGTTAAATAATTATTAACGTTTTTTAACTTTTTGTGATTATCTTTCATTAAAATAGTTAGTTAATAGTGCTACAACATAACTATAACTTTCCATTCCTTTACTTTGTTTGTTCGCTTTTAAAAAGTTACTATAAAATAATTTAAAGTAAGGTTCAGCAGGATTTTGATGGGCTTCCCAGAATGTACGCACTTCTTTATAGTTTTCTAAAATTCCGTAGTTAACTTTTTTTACGGTAATTTCATAAAGCGCTTCATCACGTTTGTAAATTTCATTTAAGCAAAAGCGTAATGCAAATGCATGACCAGCATATTCAAAGTAAATGTCAGGATGATTAATAGCAGCTAAGCATCCAATAAAATTAGCTTCATTTTCAGCAGCGTAACCCAATTGATGGGCCATTTCGTGCGAAGTTGTTGTGGGGAATTTATATGTCGGAATCAGAGCATCTACTTGGGCTTCATTAGTAAGTGGGTTTAAATAACCACTAAAACCCATATAAGTAAGAGGATAGCTAAATAATGATTTTTTTACACTTCTTGGATGGTATTCTAAATGCGGAAATTCTTTTTTTAATGCATCGTAGCCATCAGGTGCCATTTTTAATATGGTTTCTTTGTTGTAGGGTATATCAACTTTTAAACTGTCGTTTTTTGCTAATAAATGGTGTAATGAATTAGCTTTTGTTATCAGTTTTTCAGTTACAGAAACCAGTTGTTCTGTATTATAATCTGCTTCAAGCCCTAAATTAACATTGAGTGGTAATCGGTAATAATTCATCCCCCAAAACAAATGAAATGCAAAATAAACAATTGCCAAAGCACAGCATATGTCTATAAGCCAATTTTTAGTGTCTTTTAAAACTCGTTTTCTATTCGTATATAACCATCTTAAAATATAAATAATGGCAAAAGCATATACCAAATCTCCAAATGAAAATGGGATCCACCCCAGAACATACCTGAAAATTTTTGAAATATAAGGGTAAATTCCATTGCTATAATAGGTTTCAATAAATACAGGGAATTGCGCTAAATATTTAACTAATAAGTATTGAGGAATCAAGGAAAGCGCTATGATTATTTTTTTGTTTTTTAGCATGTTTCAAAAGTAATAAAATGTATCAACAATTTTTTAGACTTAACAGGTCTTATTACCTTTACAACTTATCTTTTAAATTATGAGCCAAGAAATAAGAAACCTTCAGCCACAACAATTATGGAACAAATTTGCCGACTTAAATGCGGTGCCTAGACCTTCAAAAAAAGAGGAGCGTGTTATAGCGTTTATGAAAGATTTTGGTAAAAGTTTAGGGTTGGAAACTATAGTAGATGAAGTAGGTAATGTTATTATAAAAAAACCTGCAACTGCAGGTATGGAAAATAGAATGGCCATAGTCATGCAATCGCATTTAGATATGGTGCATCAAAAAAATAATGATACTGTTTTTAATTTTGATACTCAAGGCATTGATATGTATGTGGATGGTGATTGGGTACGTGCTAAAGGCACAACGCTTGGTGCAGATAACGGTTTGGGTGTTGCTACTATTATGGCTATATTAGAAAGTAATGAGTTTCCGCATCCAGCTATAGAAGCTTTATTTACTATTGATGAAGAAACGGGAATGACGGGAGCTATGGGTTTGAAAAGCGGTTTGCTATCTGGGGGCATACTTTTAAATTTAGACACTGAAGAAGATGATGAAATTGGTGTAGGGTGTGCTGGAGGTATGGATATAACAGCAACAAGAGATTATAATGAAGAAGAAACACCCGAATTTAAAATAGGGTATGCTATTAGTGTTAAAGGGTTACAAGGTGGCCATTCTGGGATGCAAATTCATGAAGGTTTAGGGAATGCTAATAAAATAATGAATCGTTTGTTGTTTGATGGTTTTGAGAATTTTGGTTTGCGAATTTCAGAAATTGATGGTGGGAGTTTGCGTAATGCCATTCCACGAGAAAGTAAAGCTATTGTAGCTATTGATGCTATTCATGAAGATGCTTTTATTATGGAAATGGCTCAGGAATCTCAATACATAAAAAAAGAATTAAAAACTATGGAGCCTGATTTAGAGATTCACATCTCTAAAGTTGACTCTCCCGAAAAGATTATGGATTTAGGTGTTCAAGAAGGATTTACTAGAGCTATGTATGCCGCTATAAATGGTGTGTACCGAATGAGTGCTGATATTCCAGATTTGGTTGAAACCTCAAATAATATCGCGCGAGTTGTAGTTAAAGAAGGGTGCATTTATATTGGATGCTTAACGCGTTCTTCAGTAGAGAGTTCTAAAATAGATTTAGCGAATACACTTCGTGCCACTTTTGAACTTACTGGTTGTGAAGTAGAGTTTTCTGGCGATTACCCGGGTTGGACACCAAATATGCAATCACCTATTTTAAAAATAATGACCCAGATTTACGAAGATTTAAACGGAGAAAAACCACATGTGGCTGCTTGCCATGCAGGATTAGAATGTGGTATTCTTGGACAAAATTATCCTTACATGGATATGATAAGTTTTGGGCCAACTATAAAAGGTGCTCACTCTCCTGATGAACGTGCTCAAATTTCATCAGTTCAAAAATATTGGAAATTTGTGTTGGAGATTTTAAAGCAAATTCCTGAAAAGTAAAATTTTTATCAGGTTAAATGCATAATAAGAATAGAGTAGGGGTGAAATGAGTTTTTTAGTAAAATTAGAGATACTAAACGCATAATTATTTTTTTTAGTTTGTTATTCATTAAACAAGCATTTATGCACAGTATTATGAGAAATTTCTATTTACGTTTTGTTTTTATCGATTTTAATATCTTAGTTCCAAAATCTTTAACATTTCCAACTAATCTCAAATGTGGACTTGGAATTTTACTTATTAGTATATCTAACTTTTCAATTGCAGAATTTACGTTTTGTTCATTTAAGTCACTTATTTTTATTTTTTCCACAATTTGAATATGTGGGTCAAGACTTGGAATTCCTTTAACAAACAAGCGATAGATGTACCCAATTTCCATGACTTGACTATTTTGGAAATATCCCTTTTTTCCAATAGTGTTTTTATAAGGTTCTACTTGAACTATAAAGTCAGACTCCCCTGTACCTAATTCATACCCCTTATTAAATTCAGAGTGTTTTTCAGTTCTTAGTCTGTCAAGTATTTGGTTTTTTTCTTTTTCAAAGTCAATTTCTTGATTTTTAAGAATTTCAATGTTTTTCTTCTTTATATTAGTCAGTAAAATTAAAAGTATGATTGCCCAAACAAAGGATGTAGATGTTATAGCAATTATTATTTCGTTAGTCATATATTATTCTGATGGTTTTTAGTTTGATTAACCATAATATTCTATTTTAATACAGAAACCACGTTTAGTGTAGATGAACTTTATTACTTGTTAAACGAAGGTAATTGAAATTATTTATACTGTCAAATGTATAAAATAGAGTTGTAAATCAGTTAATTGTTTTTCTGTGTTAGCTTTGGTTTATTTATATAAACTTAAAGTTTAAACCACATCAAGAAAAGAACTCATAAAAGTTTTTATTTCTATCTCTAAATAGCTCTGGATTTTTTTGAAGCAATCATACTAATTATTAATAATTGTATAGCATGGAATAGCATTAGAGGAAGTAATATGATACCTATTGTTGCCATGTTTGCAAATAATATTTTAGAAAAAACAGTACCGTGTACTAATGATTTTTTTGTTCCGCAAAATTGTGCTGTTATTTGGTCTTCTTTGTCAAAACACAAAATTTTTGATAAAGCACCTGTTAGATAAAAAACGAGATAAAATAAAAAAAGCACCCCTACCAAAAGCAACATTAAGTCTATAACAGATACGCTACTGAAAATGTTTTCACTGAAAGATTCTGCAAAACTCTTATAAATTATTAATAGGATGACAGACTTATCGAACCGTGTTAGTTTTTTGTTGTGTTTTTGAGCAAAATCACCCCAAAAGCGCTGTAAAAAAAGACCCAGGATTACTGGTAGAATAATTTGAAGAATAAGTTTTATATATATATCGGTAAAATCAAAATGAGTTTGAGAGTTATCTATAAATAAACCCATCCATAGCGGTGTAATGGCTATGCCAATAATACCTGAGATACTTGCGTTAAATATAGCTGCTGGTATATTGCCTTTTGCAATAGATACCATTACTACCGAAGAAGAAACAGTTGAAGGAAGTGCAGCTAAAAAAAAGAAAGCCAACCAAATTGTTTCATGTTCATTATTTTGAATTAGAGGTCTAAATAATAGAATTAGTAATGGAAATATTAAAAACGTAGATAGTTGTATGAGGGCATGTAATTTCCAGTTTTTGAGTCCAGCTTTTAATTTAGTAGGACTCAATTTAAGACCATAAAAGAAGAAAATAAGAGAAATACCTACTGTGCTAATTAGATCAATAGGCACGTCACTATCTTGTGAACCCCATTGTGGAAAAAAATAAGCTATGGTTATAACAGCTATTATGGATAATATAAACCTGTCAATTTTTAAATTCATATTTTATTAGGTGCTTTTTGGACATGATAGAATGTATGCTTTTATGGAACGGGATCATAACCAGAACCTCCCCAAGGATGGCAGCTAAAAATACGCTTTATAGCTAACCAACCACCTTTACATAAACCATGTTTTTTTAAGGCTTCCTTGGTATAGTTAGAGCATGTGGGATGATATCTACAGGTAGCTGGCGTTAAAGGGGATATCAGTGATTGATACACTTTTATTAAAAATAAAAACGGTGCTATGAGTAGTTTTTTCATGTGTCATTTCCTTGGAAGAGGAAATTTTTTAATTGAACTTAATTTTAAAATAATTGATTCTTACTTTTACCTCAGTTTTAATTTGTACGTTGAAAAAACTAAGTGCTACATTGAACGCAGTAGAAATACTATTAAAATAAAACATTTAATTGCCTTAGTCTTTATTGAGACTAGTATTATATGAAATTATTAATTTTGTTACGCCAGAAATAAATTTAGACAATCGTAAACCTAAGTGTCATAAAAATTAGTTTACAGAAAATGTGGTCCCTTCTTTTCCGTCTTTAAGTACAATACCAGCACCAGCTAATTCATCTCGAATTTTATCAGATAAAGCAAAATCTTTGTTGGCTCTAGCGTCTTGACGTAATTTGATTAAAATATCAACTGCTGCGGTTAATTTATCAGTTCCTGTTTCTTTTTTTGTGACATTTTCAAGTCCTAAAACATCAAAGGCAAAAGTGTTTAAAGTGTCTTTTAATGTTTGTAAGTCTGCAACTGTAACTGTTTGTGATCCTTCTTTTATTTGGTTGATGTACTTAACGCCTTCAAATAAATGAGCTATTAAAATAGGTGAATTAAAATCATCATTCATAGCGTCATAACATTTTTGTTTCCAGTTGTTTATGTTTAAAGATGAGCTGCTTGAAGCTTTTAAGTTATTTAGAAGATTGATGGCATCCATCAACCTAAAAAAGCCTTTTTCACTAGCAGATAATCCATCATCGGTTAAATCTAAAACACTTCTGTAAGACGACTGTGCTATAAAAAAACGAATAACACTTGGTGCATATGCTTTGCTAAAAAACTTATTGTTTCCAGATAATAATTCTTCAGGGTTAATGGTATTTCCTGTAGATTTAGACATGCGCTGTCCGTTTAATTCCAGCATGTTAGCATGCATCCAATAATTTACAGGTGATTGTCCTTTGGCAGCTTCGTTTTGAGCTATTTCACATTCGTGATGCGGGAATTTTAAATCCATACCACCACCATGAATATCAAAACGATCACCCAAATATTTGGTACTCATAGCGGTACATTCTAAATGCCAGCCAGGAAACCCATCACTCCAAGGGGATGGCCAACGCATGATATGTTGTGGTTCAGCTTTTTTCCAAAGAGCAAAATCTTGTGGGTTTTTTTTATCACTTTGCCCGTCCAACGCACGTGTATTATGAATTAAATCATCAAGTTTACGTTTGCTCAATTTACCGTAATCATTGGTTTCGTTAAATTTGTGTACATCAAAATATACAGAGCCATTTACTACATAGGCGTAACCGTTTTCAATAATGGTGTTTATTAATTCAATTTGCTCGATAATGTGGCCTGTTGCTGTAGGTTCAATACTTGGTGGTAAAAAATTAAAGGTGTTTAATATGTTATGAAAATCAACGGTATAGCGTTGTACAACTTCCATGGGTTCTATCTGCTCTAAACGTGCTTTTTTAGTGATTTTATCTTCTCCCACATCTGCATCATTTTCTAAATGTCCCGCATCTGTAATGTTTCTAACATAGCGAACCTTATATCCTAAATGTTTTAAGTAACGAAAAATCATGTCAAAAGACATAAAGGTTCTTACGTTTCCTAAATGTACATTGCTATAAACCGTAGGGCCACAAACGTACATACCAATATGACCTTCATTTATAGGTTTGAAAACTTCTTTTTTACCAGATAAGGAGTTGTATAAATGAATTTGTTGATTTTCGAAAAGTTGCATTGAAAATATGTTGTATACTTGGAATTATTAAAAATAAACTAAAATTTGGTTTCTAATTTAATATAATCAAGAAACTCACGGCGTGTAGCCATGTCTTTAAATTTTCCTCCAAATTCAGAAGTCACTGTACTACTCTCAATATCTCTAATACCTCTTGAATTTACACATAAATGTTTAGCATCAATGATACAAGCTACATCTTTAGTGTTTAGCACCTCTTGTAGTTCTCTAACAATTTGAATAGTTAGTCGTTCTTGAACTTGTGGTCTTTTAGCAAAATAATCAACAATACGATTCATTTTAGATAAACCAACAACGGTTCCGTTAGAAATATAAGCAATGTGTGCCCTTCCTACAATTGGCAATAAATGGTGTTCGCAAGTAGAATAAACGGTTATATTTTTTTCAACTAACATTTCGCCATATTTATACTTGTTGTCGAAAGTAGAAGATTTTGGTTTTTTATTTGGATCTAAGCCACTAAAAATTTCTTTTACAAACATTTTAGCCACTCTATTTGGAGTACCACTAAGACTATCATCACTCAAATCTAAGCCTAATGTTTCCATAATGTGGCGCACATCATCCTTTATAATGTCCATTTTTTCTTCAGTGGTAAGCTTAAAAGCATCTTGGCGCATAGGCGTATTTTCAGAAGTACCAATATGGTCATCGCCTAATGATTCAATTTTTTCTAAATTATTATCCATTTTTCTTTTTTAAAAAAAGTCGTGTTTTTGGTCTGCAAAGATAAGCAAAACACATTTGTTATGTTTTGTATTAGTAAACATTTAATACAAGTGTTAGTCTGAAATTTGTTAGTTTAATTACAAAGTGAATAAAAAAGCCTGAATATTTTAATATCCAGGCTTAAGTTTTTTTAAAATTTCAGTTTAAATGTTGAAACTTAGTGATAATATAACATTAGAATTTTTTCTATCTATATCAACGGTTTCTAATAACCCAACGCTGTATAATGGCGTTTCATAGGTGCGTTTAGACTGGTCGTATGTAAGATCTAATTTGGTGTTTCCAAAGTTATAACCAATACCCAAAGAATAGCCATTTAAATTGCCAACTGTTATACCGTCTTTGTATGGACTTTCTTCAAAACGGTAACCACCTCTAAAACTAAATTGTTGAAGTTTGTATTCCCCACCTAATCTATAGGTTGAAGCTGCATCTAGTTTGTCTGAAATATTTGCATTTTCAACTTGAAAATCAGGATCGTTTGTTGGTTTAAATTGGGTTGCGCTATAATCTTTACGTGAATAATCGAAACTCAATAAACCTTGGGTTCCAAACACATAAGCCAAGCTTCCTGTGAATTTTCCAGGGGTTTGGAGTTTGTATTGAGGGTAAACATTAGTTGTTTGTGGATTTATTGGATTGTAATTACCATCAATAAGCGCATTGGTGTCTAAATACTGAGAAGTCTCTTCTTCAATAGTATACCATATTGGAGAGTCGTAAGTTAATCCAATTCTAAATTCGTTTGTTACTTTGATGATGCCTCCTAATTGAAAAGAAAACCCAGAACCCGTAGTTGATAAATTGTTTTCAAATTCTATGAAGTTTATAGCTTCTCCATTTGCATTTGTTTCAACTAAAAGTGTGGATTTATTATAGTTTAAAAAATGAGAATTTAAGTTTAGCCCCAAGTATAAGTTATCATTATATTGAGCTGCTAAATTGAAGGCAATTTTTCCATTGTAACCAGTAGAAGCATAGGTGTAATCATGAGTAAAATTCCCAGTTCCCACATTAGCATAATAAGATGTGTTATTGTCGTCATTATCATCATCAGCGTCTAAAATAAAAGATTGGTAACCTAAAAAAGCTTGTTGATGTGTATTTCCAAAAACAGAGCCTATATCAGCATAGGCTTGATTTTTGGTTTCATTAGTTAATAAAGAAATGTCTCCTAACCTTACTGGTATACTTGGATTATTAGCATAATCATAAAAATAACTAGCTATTGAGTTACTAAAGTTTCCATCATCATTAGTATTAGTTCCTGCTGCATACCACGTATCTTCAAAATTATTAGTTTTATCATAGGCAATTCCAAAAGAGAATTTTTTCCATAGTGATTTATTACTGGCAAAAACAAAGGCAGCACCACCTTGACTAATATCAAAGTTAGACGCAGAAGAATTTCCCATGCCATTAAAATACCTTGTATCATTTCGGGTATTAGAATTAGACGCTGAAAAAGAAGCATGGCTTTGATTAAATATAGCAGAACTTGCTGGGTTTGCACTCACGGCACTCATGTCGCCACCTAAGGCTCCAAAAGCACCACTTAAGGCTCTGTATCGAGCAGTCCCTTGTATTTCGTTTTGAGAATACCTTAGGGCATCCGTTATGTTTTGTGCGTTCAAAAAAGACACAGACAATATGCTTATGAACAGTAGGTTTAACTTTTTCATATAATTATTTTTGTTTTTTATACTTATCGACGTCTTGAGCTGCTACTTGATGATCCAGAACTTCTACTACTTGAACTACTTGATGAAGATCTAGTGCTACTGGATGATGAAGAGCTGCTAGGGGTGCTATAAGTTGAAGATCTTGAGGTTGTTGTTGGTGTGCTATAGCTTGAAGAACTTCTTCTTGTATAGTTACTATTGGTTGTTGGTGTTGTGGTAGTTCTTCTTACAGTAGATGTTCTACTTGTAGAGTTGGAAGCTGGTGAAGAAACACTAGAGCCTCTTCTAACAGTACTACTTGAAGTGGAAGTTGTTGGGTAACTACTTCTGCTTGCTGTAGTGGAGCTGCTTGTGGTAGCGCTGCTTCGTCTATCCGTTGTACTATATCTTGAAGTGTTAGAAGAATATCTACTTGCGGTGTTTGAGGTGCTATTTCGTCTGCTCAAACTCGCGTTATTTGAAGATATACCACTGCGTCTTGTGGCACTGTACGAAACACTGTTATTATAATACCGATTACCATAATAATTATTATATCTGTAAGGATTTCCATATCTATAATAGTTGTAAGGGGCGTGGTGGTAACCAAAGCCAAATGGGCTGTAATAAGACCAGCTATTGTAGTAGCCTCCAAAACCATTACCGTAATATGGCGACCCCCAAAAAGGATCGTAAAAACCTCCCCAATTGTTCCATCTATTCATGCCCCAGTAGTTCCATCCCCAGCCAAAGCCAGCATGCATACCCCAGGTATTCCATCCCGTGTTGTGGTAGTTTATAACCACATTGTTACTATCTTGACCCCATCCAGCATAGCCTTGGTAATCATTAGTATCTAAAGAGGTGTTTTCTGTATAATTATCACTTTCGTAACTATCAATATCTGTAAATATAGAAGGATCATTTTGGATGTAATTATCATATTCTAATGATTTTTCTTTAAAATAATTTTGGTAATAATTATTGTTATTTGCATTTTTTTGAACCTCAACCTCCTCGTAATAATCAGAAGTTTGTCCTCCATAAATGCCATCATTTTCAACCCCTATATATTGATAAGAACCACAAGATGATAAACCTATTAGCAGCACAAGAAGCACTAATAAAGGTGTTTTCTGTTTTAAGTGGGTATTATGTATCATATCTCATAGAATTTTATTGTTGAACATCACAAAAATAGTTAGTTTTGCTGAACTATTTTATTATTTAACATAAGTACAATATTTGTGCCAAAGACTTGCATATGAGTAAAAAACTTACTAGTAGAACTGAAGATTATTCAAAATGGTATAATGAATTGGTTGTGAAGGCGGACTTAGCCGAGAACTCAGCCGTTAGAGGGTGTATGGTAATTAAACCTTATGGCTACGCTATTTGGGAAAAAATGCAAGCAGAATTAGACAGGATGTTTAAAGAAACAGGGCATCAAAATGCCTATTTTCCTTTATTTGTGCCTAAAAGTTTATTTGAAGCTGAAGAGAAAAATGCTGAAGGTTTTGCAAAGGAATGTGCTATTGTAACTCATTATAGATTACAAAATGACCCTGAAAAACCAGGTAAATTACGGGTAGATCCTGAAGCGAAATTAGAAGAAGAATTGATTGTGAGACCAACTTCGGAAGCTATTATTTGGAATACTTACAGAGGATGGATTCAATCGTACCGCGATTTACCAATACTAATAAACCAATGGGCTAATGTAGTGCGTTGGGAAATGCGTACACGATTATTTTTACGTACTGCAGAATTTTTATGGCAAGAAGGTCACACGGCACACGCCACTAAAGCAGAAGCTCTTTCTGAAGCAAAATTAATGAATAACGTGTATGCTACGTTTGCTGAAAAGTTTATGGCTATACCCGTGGTACAGGGGTTAAAAACAGAAAGCGAACGCTTTGCAGGTGCTGATGAAACCTACTGTATTGAAGCTTTAATGCAAGATGGAAAAGCGCTTCAAGCAGGAACGTCACATTTTTTGGGGCAGAATTTTGCAAAAGCTTTTGATGTAAAGTTTGCTAATAAAGAGGGTAAACAAGATCATGTTTGGGCTACATCATGGGGAGTTTCTACCCGATTGATGGGCGCTTTAATTATGACACATAGTGATGATAATGGATTGGTGTTGCCACCAAGTTTAGCTCCAAATCAAGTTGTTATTGTGCCTATTTATAGAGGGGCAGATGAGTTAAACGCGGTTTCTGAAGTTGCTCACAGCATTATGAGCGATTTAAGAGCTAAAAATATTTCTGTTAAATACGACGATAGAGATACACAGCGCCCTGGAGCCAAATTTGCTCAATATGAATTGCAAGGAGTTCCTTTAAGGATAGCTATAGGAGCCAGAGATTTAGCAAATGGTACTGTAGAAATTGCACGTCGTGATACTTTAACTAAAGCGGTAATTGCTTTATCAGATTTAACAGAAACCGTTGAGAATTTGTTAAAAGATATACAAGATGCTTTGTTTAAGAAAGCTTTAGATTTTAGAGATAGCCATATAACCGAGGTAGAAACATTTGAGGAGTTTAAAAAGGTTTTAGAAACTAAAACAGGTTTTATTTCAGCACATTGGGATGGTACGACCGAAACTGAGGATAAAATTAAGGAACTAACAAAGGCAACTATTCGATGTATTCCATTAGAAGGAAAGGTAGAAGCCGGTGTTTGTGTGTATTCGGGTAATCCTTCTAAACGTAGAGTATTGTTTGCAAAAGCATACTAAATTAATTTTTTTTGAAAATATTTTATAAAGCTCTTGCAACATTTAAAAATAGTTGTATTTTTGCATCCGCAATGGAAACATTGTATGTTAATTGAAAAAAAATAATTGCAGATTTAAAAAATAGTTTTATATTTGCACACTCAAAAAAATGGCCCGTTCGTCTATCGGCTAGGACGCCAGGTTTTCATCCTGGTAAGAGGGGTTCGATTCCCCTACGGGCTACAATATTTTAATAACAAAAGAATCAAATGGCAAATCATAAGTCAGCATTAAAAAGAATCAGAAGTAACGAAGCTAAACGTTTAGTTAACAAGTACAAGCATAAAACAACTCGTAATGCTATTAAGAAGTTACGTGAGTTAACAGATAAGAAAGAAGCTGAAGCAATGTTTCCAGATGTAGTTTCAATGTTAGATAAATTAGCTAAGAAAAACATTATACACAACAATAAAGCTGCAAATCTTAAATCTGGTTTGTCAAAGCATATTGCTGCACTTTAAATTTATATTTAAAGTTAAAATATTTATAAAGCCTCTCAGAAATGAGAGGCTTTTTTTGTGGGTTAAATTTATAGTTTAATCTTTGTTAATTAAATGCCTGCTGTTTTTTTATAAAAAATAAGCTTCTACCTAATTAAATAATTTTCCGTTTTGAAACATTACAAATTTAGTTTAGTAAAAAATAATCAATTGTTTTTTTGTTCTCTCATTTTATTATTACTCACGGTATCTTGTAAATCTAAAATTTATGATGAGCCAATAATATCATTAGAAACCTATCAAATAGAAGAAGGATTTGAATTGCAAATAGCCGCTTCTGAACCTTTTATTGAAGCTCCTGTATCTATGGATTTTGATAATAAAGGTCGTATGTGGGTAGTAGAAATGAAAGGTTATATGCAAAATTTGGAAGGAACAGGAAGTGAAATGCCTAATGGTACGATTTCTATTTTAGAAGATTGGGATAATGACGGAATTACAGACCATTCAAAAATATTTTTAGATAGTCTTGTTTTGCCAAGAGCAATTGCCCATGTGTATGGAGGACTTTTATATGCAGAGCCACCAAACCTTTGGTTTGTAGATATAAAAGACGATAAGCCACAAAATAAAGTGTTGGTAGATTCTTTATATTCAGATGGGGGAAATGTAGAGCATCAACCAAATGGGTTAATGATGCATGTTGATAATTGGATTTATAATGCTAAATCTAATTTTAGATATCAAAATAAAAATGGAAAATGGATAAAAGAACCTACTACTTTTCGTGGTCAGTGGGGGATAAGTAAAGATAATTTTGGAAGATTGTATTACAATACCAATTCAACACAATTAATAGGGGATTATGTTTTACCTAACACAGCAATTAAAAACCCATTTTACAGGCCTACTGCAGCGTTTGGAAAAAAGTTAACACCTAATCAAAATGTGTTTCCTCTACATCCAACCTCTGTGAACCGTGGAAATGAAAAAGGTGTTTTGACTAAAGATAGCCTTTTGATAAATGTTACCTCTGCTTGTGGTCCGCTTATTTATAGGGGGAATGCTTATCCTTCATATTATATGGAAAATGCTTTTGTATGCGCGCCTGAAGCTAATTTGGTAAAGCGTCATATTTTAAATATTAGTGCCGATAAAATAACAGCTAACCAAGCTATTTCAAAAAAAGAGTTTATAGCATCAACAGATGAAGGTTTTCGTCCGGTTAACTTGTTTAATGGACCAGATGGCAATATGTATGTAGTGGATATGCATCGAGGTATTATTCAAGATAAAGCATTTTTAACGCCTTATTTGCAGAAACGATATGCCCAGAAAAAATTAGATACTATCATTGGTATGGGGCGTATTCTTAGAGTTGTAAATAAAGGTAATAATTCAATAAAAGTTGATGATTTAAATACATTTAGCAATCTAGAGTTGGTAGATTTACTTAGTAGCTCTAATGGCTGGCTAAGAGATAGGGCGCAACAACTATTGATTTTTAATAATGATAAAGCAGTAGTAACTCGATTGAAAAAAATATTGGAAAATGTTGAAAACCCAATAGCACAAATCCACGCACTACATACCCTAAATGGTTTGAAAGTACTTGATTTTACAACTTTAGAAAAAGTACTTTACTCAAATAGTAAAAGCGCTACAATAAGTCATGCACTTGTTTTGATAGAACAATTTGCTTCTCAAAACCGCATACCATCCATATTAAAAATAATAGAAAAACAGACGCTAAAAAACAATCCAGAGATTGATTTATACATATTAAATGCCTTAGGGGATTGGATATCACTTTCCTCTGATAAATTTTTTCCAATAATATTGAAGCTTTCAAATAAATACACAAATAATTTGGTGTATCAAGAAAGTTTGATAAGTAGTTTAAGAGGCTTGGAAGAAGCATTTTTATTATTTTTAAATAAAAAAGAGGATGAAGTCACTATAAGTAAATTGAATGAAATATTATTGACTACCATTTCTAATAAAAATAACAACAAAAAGAATTTTATTTACACACAGAAAAGTGTTGGAACCGATGCCAGAACGGCGGGTTACAACATTTTTAGAAATTTTTGTGCAACTTGTCATGGAATTGATGGTGAAGGCATTGAAAATTTAGCACCACCGCTTAGAGATTCTGAATATGTAACGGAATCAAACGAAAGATTAGCCTTAATTATTTTGCATGGATTGTCAGGTCCTATACATGTAAATGGTGAGTTGTATGATTTAGGCATTACTATGCCAGGTTTGGCTAATAATCCTGAATTTTCCGATACAGATATTAAAAATATTATAGAATATTTGAATAACGCTTTTCCTGGAGATAGCGAAAAAATAAATATTGATAAAATAAAATTACTAAGAAATTTAAAACCCAAAGAAGCTGATGTTTATACAGAAAACGAACTACTTGAGTTAAAATTAGAATAAAAACTGCTTTTTTGTATTTCCTGAAAGCTTCTTTATATGAAATATTTAAAAATTAACATTATAAATCATTAAATAAATAACGTTTTTTGATTTTTGAAAACTTAAATTTGCAATTGAAAACGACTGATTCATTAATATAATTTTACACTTTTGGAAAATAAAACAACACTTTTGTTGATAGACAAAATATTAGAAGATCTTGATAAAACAGGTATAAATACAGATACCTTGATTGATGATTTAAAACAATTAAGAACACATGCTTTAGAAGCTGAAATCCCTTTAGTGGTTAAAGTGCTTAGGCTTACTTACGAGCATATTGAAGAAAATGGTAATTTTATGATACCCATGCTTGTTGAAGAAGAAGATGAATTTGAAGCTATTGAAGTAGCAAACGAGCCAGTTGAGAGTTTAAAATATTTAATAGCTCTTATCCGAAATTTGAAAAACAAAACGAATATAGCAGATTTAAAAGAATATAGAGACCTTTTAAATGCCTATTAATAGGATACTCTTTTATACACTGTTAAAAAATAGTGTGTTAAGTTCAAAAAAACAGGATTAAATTATTTCTAATTTAATTCTGTTTTTTTTTATATAAATTTAAAAATGGAATTGATATGTTTCTTTTGTTTATCAAAGAGAGTTATCAGGTTGTATCTTGTTTGATTCAATAATTCCTAATAAGCAAAAATCACCTATTATTGCTTACATGTTGTTGTTTTATTCTTTTTTGTTCTTTTGAATATACTTTGTCGGGCTCATTCCATATTCTTTATTAAAACATTTGCTAAAATATTTTTGATTACTAAAACCTGTCATATATGCTATTTCAGAGATGTACATTTTATTTTGTTTTAATAGTTGAGCAGCTCTTTTTAACTTGATAGTCTTGATGAAATTTATTGGGGTGTCATTTAAAATTAATTGAACTTTTCTGTATAGATTTGCTCTACTCATACCAATTTCAGAAGCCAAGAATTCAACTGTTAAAATGTTGTTATTCATATTGTCTTCAATTATTTTAATAAGTTTTTTTATTAATTTTTCATCATTGGAGTCTACTTGGATGTCTACAGGAGCAGTTGTTATAAGTTTACTGTATTTTTCTTTAAGATTTTGCCTTGTTTTGAATGTGTTTTTTAGTTTCCAGTGTAAAAAGTCTAAGCTAAAAGGTTTTTCAATATAATCATTAGCTCCCAAACTTAAACATTCAATTTTTGTTTCGGTTGAGTTTTTTGCAGTAAGCATAAAAATAGGAATATTGTCAAGCTCGGTATTCTGTTTAATCTGTTTAAGCATAGAAATTCCATCTTGTACGGGCATTAAAATATCACTAATAATAAGGTCTGGTTTTTCTTTTGCAGCAGCTATGTAACCTTCTTTTCCATTTGAAGCTTCGATGATAATAAACTCAGAGCTTAATTCGGCATTAATCATTTGTCTTAAATCATCATTGTCTTCTACAATAAGAATTTTTGCTTTTTTAGTTAATTGTTTAATGTTTTTATTAATAATTTCAGGAGGAGTTTTTTCAATAACTTGAAATTCGGATGTTTTTATAAAATTTCTTTTCAATGGCATACCTGTTTCAAGTCGCTCATTTTTATGATATTTGGTTTTAGAAATTGGGAGGTAAAAGGTGAATTCTGTAAAAATATGTTCTTCACTTTCAACTATGATAGCGCCATGGTGTCTGTCAATTAGCTTATGTACTAACTCCATACCAATACCAGTACCAGGAATTTGATGCCTTTGGGGTTTAGTAGCTTGATAGTATCTATTGAAAATGTGTTCTAAATCTTTTTTAGGTATGCCAAGGCCATTATCTTTCACGACACATTTTATATATTTCCCATTTAAATTATTTTTACCAATAAGAGTATTTGTTAGTTTTAAGCATTCTAATTTTACTGTAATTTCACCTTTTTCTTTAGTATATTTAAAGGCATTTGACAAAAGATTAAATAATATTTTTTCTAAAATATCTACATCATACCAACCTATGATTTTTTTTTCATTTGTTATAAAATGATATGTGATAGCATTATTGTTTGCAAAATCATTAAAGGCATTTTTAATGGTATTAACGTCTTTTACAATATCATTTTTTGATATATTTAATTTTAATTTACCTTCATCAAACTGTCTAATATCCATGATTTGATTGATAAGACGGTGCATCCTCAATGTATTATTATAAATACGTTCTGAACTTAAAGGACTTAAGGTGAAATTTTTTTCTTTAACTACTTTTTCTATAGTTCCCAATATTAATGATAAAGGGGTTCTAAGTTCATGAGAGATATCCGTAAAAAACACCATTTTCATTCTATTATGTTCATTGTCTTTTTCTCTACTAATAGTTTCTTTTAATAAATTTTTCTTTAATAAATACCACCTTCTAATCAATATAGTACTAATGTATGTTATGGTTATGCCAATTAAAATATAAATTAATATAGCCCATGTGCTTTTCCAAATAGGTGGGGCTATTGTGAATGTAAATTTTGAAGGTTCTTCATTCCAAACACCATCGCTGTTAGAACTTTTAACCATAAAAGTATAGGTGCCATGTGCCAAATCATTATAATTGGCACTTCTATTTGAAGCATTAGTATAGACCCAATAGTTGTTGAGTCCTTCTAACTTGTAAGCATATTCGTTTTTATTTGGAGCAGTTAGGTCTAATGATGAAAAGTTAACATAAATATTATTTTGACTGTAAGGTAAAGCAATGGGTTTGTTTGAATAAATATTTATTTCGTTTGCAGTATTTAGAGTATTGTTTGAACTAGTATCGTCAATTTCACCTAAGGTAGAAAAACTTGTGATAACGGTTGTAGGTAAAACATTTTGAGGAATTAGTTTTTTGGGGTATACGCTGTAAAAACCTTCAGCACAGCCAAAATATAAGATACTTTTATCTGCATTTGAAGTACTCGAATTAAAAACAAACTGATTTTCATTAATACCATCTTCAACACCAAAGTAGGTAAATCTTTGGTTTTTTATATTATAAACGGTAAGCCCATCTCGCGAACTCATCCATATGTTACCATCAAGGTCTTCTTCAATGGCAGAAACAATTTTAGGGCTATTGGCATTTGTATCCTTAAAGTTTTTAAATGTATCTGTTTTTTGTTGATACATATTTAAGCCTCCTCCTCTTGTTCCTATCCATATGACACCATTTTTATCTTCATGTAAGCTTAAAATAGCGTTAGATGTTAAACCGTTTTTTATAGTTGGTAGATAGTGCTTGTAGCTTTCTTTAACTAAATCAATGATGTATAAACCTTCTCCACGAGTCCCTATCCATAGTTTATTATCGGTAGTTAATAAAAGTGTAGATGTATGATTTTTTTTTAATTCTTCAATAACATTTTTTTTAAAATCAGAAATAGTATTATTTGTATTTATTATATCAACACCTCCATTCCATAAAGCGACCCAAACCTCATTGTTGTTTATAGGTACCAGATCTTTAATTAACTTATTGTATGTTTTAATCTTAATTAAATCTAATTTTTGTTTGTTAGATTTATAAATATTGAAATTATCCGCTATTAAAAGTTCTGTATCATCGTAGCTATTGGAAATTATATTAGCATTTTTGAGAGTGCCGTTCTTTTTTGAAAAGGATTTAGTTTGTGGATTACAACTATAGAGCCCATCGTTCATGCCAACCAAAATAGTATTTGGAGCTTGAATATTAATACTATTAGTAAAACTGTTATTTTTTGTGATTTGGTTAAAATCAAATAATGAGGTTCTTCCTAAATATTTATTAATCCCTTTATAAGAGCCAATCCAAAGATTCCCATAATCATCATAAATAGTTGAACTAATATGATTATTTAATAAATTAACATTCTGAGTATCCTTATTATAATATCTGAAACTATAAATATTGTTATTTCTGGAAGCTTTTATTAAGCCATTTGTAGTACCAATCCATAGGTTATCATTACTACTATTAATTGCAGTTGTATTTAAAGTGCCTATAGAATTAAATGTTTCGAGTATTTGTGGATAGTTTTCTAAGATTTCTAATTTGCTGTCCGATTTATTATATCCTAAGATGTAAAGACTTTGTGGGGTAATAGCAAGAATTTTATTGTTTTCAAATGATTTTATATCTACAATGTTTTCTTTAAAATTTGTAGCTATATATTCCCCATTATTATTTAAAATATAAATACCATTTTTGGTTCCTACCCATTGTCTTTCAAAATGATCTTCAAATAAAGAAATGATTTCATTATTAGTTTTGTATAAATTATCATTAGTTGCAGTGCTAAAAGTTGTGTCTAAATTTAATTTAGATATATCTTCTTCTATTTTAATTTTAAGTAAACCTTTATTTTTAAGATTAACTAATAGGTGACCATTTTTTGTTTTACCTTTAACATTGGTGGTGGTATTTTTAAAAAAACCAGTAAATTTGTTTTCTTTTCTATTAAAATGAATAAGGTAGCTTTCACTGCCAATCCATAAGTTATTGTATTGGTCTTCAATAATTGAATTGATATTGTTATTTGAAATGGAGTTAGCATTAAAAACATCATATTGATATTGTGTTATATCATGTCCATCGTATTTGTCTAATCCAGAATTGCTTCCAATCCATAAATAACCAAAACTATCTTTAAACAATACATTTACTTTTTTATTATATAAAACACCATGAATATCTAATTCATGAAAAATAACAGAAGTAGACTGCGAGTGTACTACAGATAAATAGAATAAAGAAATAATTAAAATAAAATAATAATGATGTGATTTGGTGTTTTTTAAAACTTTCATATCAAAAGAGTAGGGCAAAAATGTTTAGTTGGTGTCTTTTTAACCAAGAGTAAGACAAATTACATAATTTTATTTCAATTTTCATCTAAAATAACAAGGCTTATGGTATTATTATGTTAAAAATACAGGGTTTAAATGTTGCATAAGCCATTGCTTAATGTAAGTAGCTAAGACTGCAACATATTTAGGCTACTTATAAGAAAATCTTTTTTTATTTTGCTTATACTTTTGTATTCTGTTGAAAGATGTGTGTTTATTAGGCTAAACACACTTAATTTAAATTTAAATAAATGAAAAAAAATATGGTTTTATTGTCAGCTTTATCGTTGGCTTTAGCATTTTCTTGTGTTAATAATAATAATAATAATAAAAATAATGAGCTTGTAGAAGAGAATTCAAATAAACCCAATATTATTTACATTCTTGCTGATGATCTTGGTTATGGAGACTTAAGTAGCTATGGACAAGAAAAATTTACCACACCAAATATTGATAAGTTAGCTTCTCAAGGGATGCTTTTTACTCAGCATTACTCCGGCAATACTGTTTGTGCGCCATCACGCTCTGCGTTACTAACAGGTATGCACACTGGGCATACACCGGTTAGAGGAAATAAAGAAATTGCTCCCGAAGGACAGCACCCTATACCAGATGAGACTTATACTTTGGCAGAGTCATTAAAAAAAGCAGGCTATGTTACTGGGGCTTTTGGAAAATGGGGTTTAGGGTATCCTGGTTCAGAGGGTGACCCTATTAATCAAGGATTTGATGTTTTTTATGGATATAATTGTCAACGATTAGGGCATCATTATTATCCATACCATTTATGGTCAAATAGAGACTCTATTGTTTTAACAGGGAATGCAGGAACTAAAAAAGAAATGTATGGCCCTGCATTAATTCATGAAAAAACCATCGAGTTTATAGAAACCAATAGAGATACACCTTTCTTTTTATATGTGCCTTCTATAATTCCTCACGCGGAATTAGCAGCTCCAGAATCATATATAGCTAAAAATAGAGGGAAATATTTACCAGAAAAAAGTTATAAAGGAACTGATGGAGGTCCTGATTACAGACAGGGTAAATATGAATCGCAAACAGATGTTCATGCCACTTTTGTAGCAATGATAGAAATTTTAGATGAGCAAGTGGGTGAAATCGTAGCAAAAGTTAAAGAATTAGGTCTTGAAGATAATACTATAATTGTGTTTACGTCTGATAATGGTCCACATAGCGAAGGAGGAGCAGATCCTGAATATTTTAACAGTAATGGTCCTTTAAAGGGGATTAAAAGAGATTTATATGAAGGAGGTATTAGAGTACCTATGATTGTTAAATGGCCCGGGAAAATCAAACAAGGCAGTAAAACAGATTTAATATCTGCTTTTTGGGATGTGTTTCCTACATTTTCAGAAATTGCGGGCTCCAATGTCCCAGAAAAATTAGATGGTATTTCATTTCTCCCAACCTTGTTAGGAAATGCAGATGAACAAAAACAGCATGCGTATTTGTATTGGGAATTTCATGAAAGAGGAGGCAGGCAAGCTATTAGAAAAGGAAAATGGAAAGCTGTTAAATATAATGTTCTAAAAAAACCTAATGCACCTATTGAATTATATGACCTTTCTATTGATATAGGTGAAGAAAATAATGTAGCGAGTCAACACCCTGATATCGTTAAAGAAATGGAAACTATTTTAAAAGACGCTAGAACACCTTCAGAAGTATTTACATTTAATCAAGTATCATTCTAAATTTAGGTTTAGTAGTTTCAATATTAGTATTTTAAATTTTTTATATGGTTTTTAAAAATTTATATTTTACCTTAACTGTTTGCTTATTTCAAGTATTAGTTGTTTTGGGGCAAAATTTAAAAACCATTGAAATTAATACCAATGCGGGACATCCTATAAATAGAGGTGCGAGTGGTTTTAATGTCCGCATAGCTGATAAAGTATGGAATTATACCCATCCCGATTTTATTGAAGCGGTGAAAGAGCTAAAACCTGGTTGGTTACGTTATTTCTCTGGAACTATGGGAGATGCTTTTAGTAGTGCTACTGGTCAGTATGATTTAGATTATATTGCCATGTTTGATCATCAAAAACCTTTTTTAAAAGGACATCGTTTTGTAGAAGTTAAAGGCCCACATAGATTAACAGATCTATATCACCTTTTAGGAGAAATAAATGGAAAACTTATTATAACAATAAATGCTTTTTCAGAAAGTCCAGAAATGATTTTGGAATTAGCCAGATTCTGTAAAAACAACAACATTAAAGTAGAAACATGGCAATTCTGTAATGAACCTTATTTTTATGTGCCAAATAGAAATCGTTATTGGTGGAATGATGGCTATGATTATGCCACTAAAATGCAACCGTATGCTGAGGCTATTCAGCAAATATTTCCTGACGCTAAACTAACCCTCAATTACACATGGGATGGTGTTTGGACTTTTATGAAAGAGATTAATCAATTTCAAAAAGAGCAAGGTGCTTATTGGAATGTGTTCTCAAAACATTCTTATGCTCCACACACCGGCAGAGAGGAAACGCTGGATCAAGCTTATAGACGAGGAAACACTAAGTTGATAGAAGCAACTTCAGCTTACGCAATGCAGCAAATTCAAGATTATACATGGGAAGACATTCCTATGGTGATTACCGAATTTGGGGTTTGGAACCGCCCTTTAAATGGTATTTATTCAAGTATTTACAATATAGAATATGTAATGCGTCAATTAGAACATACCAATACAGAATTTGTTGGAGCACATGAAGTTAGTAATAAGTACGTTCCCCTAAATAATAAGAATAATATTATAGAAGAGGCCTTCAAATTAGGTAAAAAAATAGATACAGATACTATATTAACGGGAATTCGTAGAGATTTGGAGGGCAAAGCTTATAAAATATTTCATGAGGCAACTAATAACTCGGAGTTTTTATATAATACAAGTATTATAAACGGTCCTCAGGTTCCAGGTTTGTCTAATACCAATGTTAATGGGATGTTTGCTCAAACATATAAAGGCATTAATGGTTATAATTATTTGGTAGTTACCAACAGAAGTGGAGAAACTAATAACTTTCAAGTGAAATTGAATGGGAAAAATCTTAATCAAGAATTTTTCACAACCTACATTTCTGCGGATTCATTAAGAACTTGGAATACAGATATTCTTAATACAAGTTATAAAAATGGAAGTATTCAAATAGAACCATATAGCGTTTCGGTAAGCAAATGGAAAACAGATATCACTAAATTACCACAGCCTACCATATATAAAGCAAACGTAGTTAAAGAAGGTGTTTTAATCAAGTGGGGTACTATTGATGCTGCTACAAATTATAAAGTACATTATGGTACAGATACTACAAATTTAAAATACACACAATTAGTAGAAAATCAGAATAGCACTTTAATAACTGGGTTAAAATTGAATGAATCATATGTTTTTAAAGTAGAAGCAATTAATAATAGGTATACTAGTTTAAAGTCTAATAGTGTTTCTGTAAGCTATCAATTACCTGATAAAGTTAAAATATATAAGGTTTCAAGGCGTGATGACGCCGTGACACTTTTTTGGCAAAGCGTACCAAATACAACAAGTTATTTAATAAACTATATTGATGAGAATGGAAAAGCCATAGAAATTGATACTAAAAACGTATTTGGTTATAGAATTGAGGGGTTTAAAGATAATACAGAATATCAATTTACAATAACGGCTTATAATGGTTTAGGAAAAGGAGTGCCTTCAAATATTGAAACTGTTTTGGTATCCTCAAAAGTACCTTTAAGCCCTAGAAATGTTTCAGCAACTAAAAAAACATTAAATAGTATTGAAGTAAAATGGTTTGCTCAAAATCAGGTGTTGCCTAATACTTGCTATAATGTTTATAGGGGTGAAAAATTACATGAACTTACTAAAATAGCTACTTGCATTCAAGATACTATCTATATGGATTATGATGTTGATATAGATAAACAATATTATTATACTGTTAAAGCACAGACAGAGGTTGGAGAAAGTAATTTTCATCCTAATATTGCTACTGCTTTTTCTATGGAAAACAAAGATAAAGTAGCCATTCAAACAATTGAAAATCAAAAGGAAGGTTATTTAGTTAAAGTGAAACTAAATAAAATGACTATTAATTCTAAAGATACTTATGGAGTTATAATTAATAACGTATCTTATTTAAACGTTGAGGATGTTAAAATTGCTGGCCTTCCTGAAAAGAAGGGAAGTACAACGTTTAATGTTCTTATTCCACGATCAAAATTAAAAGAAAATTCAAATTATGCTATAAAAGCATTTGTAATAAAACAAGGTCGTACCTTTGAAAGTGCTATTGTAAATCAACAAATTAGTAAAAAAATATAACATATTAATATTTACAAAATGATAAAGTATTCTATTTTCATTCTTACCGTAGTTTCATTTATTTCTTGTCATCAAGCTGAAATAAAAAGGCCTGTTTATGTAGCTGAAGCCTGGGAAAATCCTGAATGGGAAAATCCAGAAATATTTCAAATAAACAGAGAAGAACCAACAGCGTCTTTTTATAAATATTTGGATGAAAAATCAGCTATAGCTAATGACAGTTGGAATAATTCTTCATTATATCAATCTTTAAATGGTACTTGGAAATTCTATTATGCAGATAGTGTACAGGCAAGACCTACAGATTTTTATAAATCAGATTTTAATATAGATGGTTGGGATGACATTACCGTGCCATCAAACTGGGAATTAAAAGGTCATGGTATTCCTGTTTATACGAATAGGACTTACATGTTTCCTGCAAACCCACCATTTATTCCACACAATTTAAATAACAATGGAACCTACAAGAAAGAATTTGAAATTTCTAAAGATTGGGATGGAAAAGATATTTATTTACATTTTGAAGGTGTTAGTGGAGCAATGTATGTGTGGTTAAATGGTAAAATGATAGGTTATAATGAAGGAAGTAAAACAGCTGCGGAATTTAAAATAACAGACTTTGTTAAAAAAGGCACAAATGATTTAGCCGTTCAAGTATTACGTTGGTCAGATGCCAGTTATATGGAAGATCAAGATTTTTGGAGATTAAGCGGAATAGAGCGTGATGTATATGTGTATGCAGCAAATAAGATAACATTAAGAGATTTTAGAGTTACTTCGGATTTAGAAAATGACTATAAAGATGGTGTTTTTAAAGTAGATTTAAAAATAGATAATAATACAGATACTGCTGTTGAAAAAGATGTGAAAGTGCAATTGTTGGATGGGACTACTGAAATTTATTCTGATACCAAAAAAGTACAATTAAAAGAAGGAAGGACTGTCGTTAACTTTAATCAAAACATTCCAAATGTAAAAACATGGAATGCAGAATACCCTAATTTATACACGCTCTTATTAACGATGAATGGCGAATCAACTGCTATTAAAGTTGGGTTTAGAAACATCGCCATTAAAAACAACCAGTTTTTAGTAAACGGAAAGCCTGTATTATTAAAAGGGGCAAATCTTCACGATCATAGTGATACAGAAGGTCATGTAATTTCTGAAGCGTTAACGAAGCTTGATATGGAAGTAATGAAACAAAATAACTTAAATGCTATTCGTTGTAGCCATTACCCTAAGAACCCATTTTTTTACAGATTAGCAGATAAATATGGTTTTTATGTAATAGATGAAGCTAATATTGAAACACATGGTATGGGGACTACTAATCAAGGTTTAAATAACAATATAAAAGCACAATCAATTCACCCAGGGTATTTACCACAATGGAAAGGCATGCACATGGATAGAACTGTAAGAATGTTTGAACGTGATAAAAATTATCCATCTATTGTTACTTGGTCTTTAGGAAATGAAGCGGGAAATGGTGAAAACTTTTTTGCAACTTATAAATGGTTAAAAGAACAGGATACAACCAGACCAACACAGTATGAAGGTGCAACGCAATATGCAAATACAGATATTCAACCTCCCATGTATTGGCCTATTGAAAGAATGATAGAATATGCCGAAAATAATCCAACGAGGCCTTTAATTCAGTGTGAATATGCACATGCTATGGGTAATAGTGTAGGTAATTTACAAGATTATTGGGATGTTATTGAAAAATACGACATCATGCAAGGTGGTTTTATCTGGGATTGGGTAGATCAAGGGATTTTAACTAAAAACGAAGCTGGCGAAGAATTTTGGGCTTATGGTGGCGATTTAGGTGCAGGACATTTACATCACGATCAAAATTTCTGTTTAAATGGTATTGTAAATCCAGACAGAACACCTCACCCTGCTTTATTTGAGGTGAAAAAAGTATACCAATATATCAAGTTTAGAGATATAAATATTGAAAATGGAGACATTGAAATAAAAAATATTTATGATTTTACGAACTTGAACACTTTAGATTTTTCTTGGTCATTACTTAAAAACGGAAAAGAAGTAGCAAACGGAGTGTTACCAGCACTGGATATTGAGCCATATGCATCGGAAAAAGTAAAAGTTGAATTACCAAAACTTGAAGATACTAATGCAGAATATCATTTGAACTTATATGCTAAAACAAAATCTGCAACAGATTTAGTTCCTAAAGGTCATATTCTGGCATATGAGCAATTAGTTGTTTCTAAAGGAAGAAAATCAATTCAATTTGATAATAAAGAAGCTATGAATGTTGTTGAAGACGCTGAGGTAATGAATATTTCAGGGAAATCATTCAAAATGGCTTTTAATAAAAAAACAGGGATTATAACAACATTAGATTATGGTAATGGAAATATTTTGTTAGAAGGCATTCAAGCTAATTTTTGGAGACCTACTACTGATAACGATTTTGGACATAAAATGCCGAAAAAATTAGGGGTTTGGAAAGACGCTACAAAAAATCAAGAATTTGTTTCCATAAATAAAATAGAAGGTGACAATAACAGTATCAAAGTTATTTCTAAATACAAGTTACCAGCAGTAAACAGCGATTTGGAAATCAATTATACCGTGCATTCAAACGGAGCCGTTTTAGTTAAAACAGATATTTCCGGATTGGATACTAAATTACCTGTATTACCTCGATTTGGAAATAATTTCATCATCAAAAATGAATTTAATACGGTGCATTGGTTTGGTAGAGGACCACATGAAAACTATCAAGATAGAAATACAGCAGCTTTAGTTGGTAACTATGAAGCTTCTGTTGAAGAGTTGTATTTCCCATACATTCGTCCTCAAGAAAATGGGTACAAAACAGATACACGTTGGGTAACATTTACAAACAACACAGGTAATGGTATCAAGGTAACAGCTACTGATTTAGTGTCATTTAGTGCACATCATCAATATAATGATGATTTTGATGCAGGGAAAGAAAAACAACAACGTCACACTACAGATATTAAAAAACGCGATTTAGTAAACATCAATATTGACTATAAACAAATGGGTGTTGGAGGAGATAACAGCTGGGGAAGAATGCCTCATGAGAAATATAGAATTAAAGCACAAAATTTAAGTTATAGCTATATTATTGAAGCTGTGAATTCTGAAAAATAAACATAAAGTATGGTGAAAGATTCTAAAAATTATAAAGAAAAAAGAATTTTTATAATCTTGTTTTGCGTTGTTTTTATTTTAGTTACCTCATGTAAAAGCCATCAGAATAAAAACATTAGCTCAGAAAAAGTAACAACAAGATGGCGTTCAAATTTTGATGCTAATTGGAAATTTATACAAGACGATGTTACTGGAGCTGAACAAGTAGTATTCAATGATACTTCTTGGAGAACACTTAATTTGCCGCACGATTGGAGTATTGAAGGTAAATATAATGAAAACAACCCTATGGGAGACCAAGCTGGCTATTTGCCAGCTGGTTTTGGGTGGTATAGAAAAACGATTGAAGTACCTCAAAGTTGGAAAGGAAAACACGTTGAAATAGCTTTTGACGGTGTTTTTATGAATAGTACGGTTTATGCTAATGGACAAGAATTAGGTACCCGTCCGTATGGTTGGATTTCATTCGCTTACGATATTAGTGATATTGCTCAAAACTCTAACAAAATAACCTTTGCGGTTCGTGTTGATAATGATAAACAACCCGCAGCACGTTGGTATACAGGAAGTGGTATATATGCCCATACATGGATAGATGTAAAAAACAAAACCCACATATCAAGAGATGGTATTTTTGTTAAAACAGCTGGTGATAAGGTTTTTGTAGAAACTGAATTTACAAGTGAAAATAATGAAACAAGAGAGGCGGTTGTAGTTACATCAATTGTAGATGCTATTGGTAATATTGTAGGAGCTTCAAAAGAAAACATCCAATTAAATTCAGACAAAACGTTTAAAAATGAGTTGGAAATCAACCAACCTAACCGTTGGTCAGTAGAAACCCCTTATTTATATACTTTAAAAACAGAATTGTTTTTAGGTAATGAGGTAGTTGATGTTGTTGAAACGACATTTGGTGTTAGAGATATTGAGTGGAAACCAGAAACGGGTATGTGGCTAAACGGTAAAAATGTCAAGTTACAAGGGGTTTGTAATCATCAAGATGCGGGCGCATTGGGAGCAGCAGTTCCAGATAAAATTCTTCGGTTCAGAATTCAGCAATTAAAAGATATGGGGGTAAATGCCTTTCGTACATCTCACAATCCTCAAACACCTATTTTTTATCAAATCTGTGATGAATTAGGTATGTTAGTGATGGATGAGATTTTTGATGGCTGGAAGAAAAAAGCCAAAAATGATTATGGAGCACATCACTTTGATATTTGGTGGAAACGCGATTTAACCGATTGGATAAAACGAGATAGAAATCATCCTTCTGTAGTTATTTATAGTGTTGGTAACGAAACTGGAGGAGCCGTTGCTAAAGATTTAGTTGAAGCTTGTAATGTATTAGATCCAACACGTCCAGTAACCTCGGGACATTCAGGGTCACAATATATGAATGTACTTGGGGTAAATGGAGGCAGCGAAAAGAAGGGCTATATGGAGGATTTGGATAATAATAGAGGTGGAAAGGTTTTTATTGGTACGGAAAACACACATACTTGGCAGGTTAGAGGTTACTATAGAACACATACTTGGTATCGAGATGGTTTTCCTAATAAAAATAACACTTATGAAATCCCTAATTTAACTAAAAAAGAGGTGTTTACCCATGATTGGATTGAAGCTTCAGAAAGAAAACACAGAAAACAAATCTTTAACTCTAGTTATGATAATGCAACCGTACGTGTGTCATCTCGATTAAATATAGAACAACTGCGTGATATCCCATCCTATGCAGGCTCGTTTCGTTGGACAGGACATGATTATATTGGAGAGGCTGGTTATGTACATGGGGGGTGGCCATTTAAAGCATTTATGGGAGGTGCTATTGATTTAGCCAATTTTGAGAAAGATTTGTTTTATCTATACCAAAGTCAATGGACAACAAAACCAATGATACATATGTTGCCACATTGGACACACCCTAAAGTAGAACTTGGTACAAAAATTCCAGTTTGGGTATATTCTAATACCGATGAGGTAGAATTATTTTTTAATGATACATCATTAGGAAAGCAAAAACCAGGAACCAAATGGGATATTATGCAATGTCAATGGATGGTAAAATGGCAACCAGGAACATTAAAAGCTGTCGGTTATAAGGAGGGTGTTGTTGTTTCAGAAGAAATAGTAAAAACAGCTAATGAACCAGCAAAAATTAAACTATCAATTGATGGAGAAGCTATAGGAAATATAGCAAATGATATGGTACAAGTGCGAGTTTCAGCAACCGATAGTGTTGGCACTTTTTATCCATATGGTGAAAACCGAACGTACTTTAATGTTGTAGGAAATGGGAGAATTAAAGCATTAGATAATGGAAGTCCTGTAGATGTAGAACAGCATGTGGGACCGAATCATAGAAAAGCTTTTTATGGTTTAACACGTGCATATATTGAATCTACCAAAGAAACAGGTGATATTAATTTAATAGCGAGTTGTATTTTAGGTGAAAAAAAACAAATTACTTCTAATATAGTGCGTATTGATACGCAAATAATCAATTTAAGAGGTGAAAAAATTCAACCTAAAATAGAGATTTATTACACTACCAACGGAGAAGAGCCCACTATCAATTCCAATAAATATATTAAAGGTTTCAAAATAGCCCCAGAAACCGTAGTAAAGGCCTTATTAATAGTTAATGGGAAGCCAACCCAAATTCTTGAAGAACATTTTGGTAAAAACGAAGGCTTTACTTGGAATGAAAATGCAAGTACTAATGATGATATTGGTGAACAGGCTGAAGCTGCTATTTTATCAGGAGCTGAAATTTTATCAAAAGGGAGCAATTTTAAAGGAACAGGTTTTGTGAGTTTAAATAAAGTTGAATCTGCTATTTCCTGGTATCAAGAAAATGATGGTAATGCAGGATATTTTGACTTAAATATTCGTTATAGTACTAAAAATCCAAATTTAAAGGAGAATTCACTTAAAATATCTGTGAATGATAAAGTAGTAATTGACAGATTCGTATTATCAAATTCAGATAATTTAGGATACACTTGGGATGAAATAAAGCATTCTATTTATTTAGATCGTGGAGCAAATACCATAAAAATTGAGTCTTTAGATAATGAAATAATTTATATTGATGAGATTCGTATTAAATAAAAACAGAAATCTGAATTTTTTACTGCAGATTTCGAGCGTACTAAAATCTTTATTCAAAAAACTATCAACTCCAACGAAATTATAATGTAGATTTTTACATACATTGATTTTAACATTAGTAGGTTGCTAAAGGTAAACAATACTATAAATTAAAGTGGAAAGAATTGTATTTCTGTTAGTGTGGCATCTAATTATAGAAATTTCAAAACACTGAAAATAAAGTTTTTATGTTAAAAACGTGAGTTCAAACACCTAACTATTCAATACAAAAGAAATTGCATTTGATAATAGAGAATTGTTATAACTTATGAAATATTAGAAACAAGTATTTTTTATAATGTACCATTAGGTCTTTCAAATCAAATTTATTTTAAGAGTTTTGGTTAGGGTGATTGAGAGTCGTAATTAAAGAGACTCTCATTTATTTAAAACAGATCTAAGAGTAAAAGTATTAACATCCGCAGTCTTAGTGTCACTAATAGTCTTTCAGCCCAAGCATTCTTTGCGAAAAATGTAATACCTATTTATATCAATTCAGTTACTGATGCTCTAATTCAAGCAGTTTAATCAAATCTTCCTTTTTATTACAGTTTTAAGCGGTTGCTTGTGCAAAGAGCATTTTGAAAAGATTAAAACAATTGATATAGGCTGATTTTTAATAGGAATTATTTGTCAGTATCTGATTATGAGGTTTTTATAAGAGGGGGTGAGTTGCTAAAAATGAGTATGCTATTTGGAATAATATAATTAAAATAAATTAATATGTTTTAAAAAATAAAGAATAAACTTACAAAAAAAATATTAATCGTTCTCATAAAGTGGAATAGAGTTATAAATGATCATTTCGCAACATTTGTATCCCTCATTTGAGAATTTTACCACTGCAAAATGTGTTAAAAATTCTTAAAATTACATTCTATTAGACATTGAACCATTTAATAACTAATAACTAAACAAACTAAATTATTTCATGAATATGAGAACAGATTGTAAAGAGTTTTTTTTTCGTTTTTTAAATAAAACAATGAAAATACCTATTAGGCTATTCAGCGCATCGTTATGTGTTATTTTAATTTGTATACCACATGTTTTGTTGGCTATAAATAAAGAATTTTCTAGCGTTGAGGTCCAGCAAGATATCATAATAAAAGGGAAAGTACTGGATGAATTAGGAGTACCATTGGTAGGAGCTACCATTATTCAACAAGGCACATCAAAAGGAACCACTGTAGATTTTGATGGACAATTTAGCTTAAAAGTTGATTACAATTCTAATATAGAAATTAGTTATATAGGCTATAAAACAAAAGTTATTGCTAATATTATTTCTGCTTCTACAGTAACAATAGATATGGAACCCGATACCACAAGTTTAAACGAGATAGTAATTGTTGGTTTCTCTACCCAAACAAAACAAACTTTGGTTGGAGCTGTAGAATCTATTAAAGGAGAATCCTTACAACAAGTTGGTTCTGTAAGTACCATTTCAGAATCCTTACAAGGTGCCATTCCTGGATTAACAGCAATTAGCAGCAGTGGCAAACCAGGTGCCGATGCTGCCGATTTGTATTTAAGAGGGCGTTCATCTTGGCAAGGTGATGGCGGGCCACTAACATTAGTAGATGGTATTGAACGTGATATAAACAATTTGGATCCTAATGAAATTGCAACTATTTCTGTTTTAAAAGATGCATCTGCCACGGCAGTTTATGGTGTAAGAGGTGCAAATGGTGTTATCTTAATTACAACAAAACGAGGTAAGATAGGAACTCCTAAATTTAATTTCAATACCAATATTGGTTTTAAACAATCTACCGCAAAGCCACGTTTTGCAGATTATATTACTGCTCAAAATTTATATAATGAAGCAGCGGCTAATGATAAAAATTGGGGACAATTAATTCCTGAATCCACAATTACTGCATGGGAAGAAAATTATGAGCAAAGAGGACCATACAATATATATTTTCCAGAAGTGGCTTGGACAGATGAGATTATGGGTACAGGTTTAGAGCAAACTTATAATATGAGTATGAGCGGTGGGTCTACGTTAGTAAAATATTTCGTGTCTTTAGGATATAGAAATGATGGTGATATTTTTAAAACAACACCCAATGAAGATTATGACCCTGCTTTTGGTTTACAAAAGTACAATTGGCGTTCTAATTTTGATTTTGATGTAACACCAACAACAAAGTTTAGTATAAATTTCTCTGGAAATTACAGAGAAAGAACCCAGCCAGGTTATCGTATTGATGGCGGAGGAGAAGATGGTTTTGGGCAATCCCAATTCTTTTCTTTATTGTTTACGGCACCTAGGAATTTGTTTCCTATTACTGATGAAGAAGGTATTTATGGCGATAGTACAACAGGAGAATCGAACGTTATAATGGCGCTGAATGAAGGAGGCAAAAGAACCTATCAATATTTTCAAGGTTTCTATGATGCCGAAGTAACTCAAGGTTTGGATTTTTTAACGAAAGGACTGGATTTTAAAGGAAGTATTAATTATTCCTCTGAATCAAGTTACGAAAAACGAATACTTCGAGGTGGTCTTGGGTCTGCAGGTGTTGGGATTATTAGATATTATAGAACTTATGATTATTCCAATCCTACCGTTGGAGCAGATGGGCAGGTTGACTATCCTATATTAAATGAAATTAGATTTCCAGATGATACCTCACAAGGTGATCCCGTAACAGCAACAACTCCAAGTTTGTACGCTTACGGAAGAAGATTGAATTATAAATTTCAATTTAATTATAAGCGCCTTTTTGGAAACCACAGCGTTAGTGCCAATGCTATAATGTGGAGGCAATTAGATACATACAGAACGAGTTACTCTGCCAAAAGAGAAGAATGGATTGGACGTGTAAATTATTATTATAAAAATCGTTATCTATTAGAGGCTAATGGCTCTTATTCTGGTTCAGAAAAGTTTGCAGAAGGACAACGATTTGGTTTCTTTCCTTCAATTGGCTTAGGATGGGTAGCCTCAGAAGAGCCAATTATTAAAAAAATGACTGAAAACTGGTTAGATTTATTTAAAATTAACTTTTCTTACGGTATAACAGGTGACGATCCAGGAGCGCGTTTTCAATATTTTCAATCCTTTGGAATAGCCAATGCTGGTATTAATTTAGGCTATGATAATTTAACAAACTATGGACCAAGATATACAGAAGGTGCTTTAGCTAATTTAAATTCAACTTGGGAAGAAAGTAAAGTATACAACCTAAGTTTTAAACTAGATGCATTGAAAAAAATAGAATTTAGTTTAGACTTATATAAAGAACAAAGAACAGGTATTTTAATGGATGTTAGGCTCCCTACTTTTGTAGGTGTTCCAGATTTAGCAACTGGTAATATTGGAGAAACCAAAAAACATGGTTACGAAATGCAAGTGGCTTGGAAAGATAATATTACTGAAAACCTTAAATATAGAGTTAATTTTAACACCGCTTTTTCTGAAAATAGAGTGGTATATAGAAATGATCCACGCTTAAAACCTGAATATTTACAACAAGCAGGAAAACCAATTGGTTGGTCTAGCAGATTGTTAGAAGCTGGTTTGTACCAAAGTTTGGATGATATTTATAATGGGGCAACACCTAGTTTAGGTATTTCACAAGGAAATTTAATACCAGGAGATGCTTTATATGTAGATTATAACGGAGATGGTGTCATAACAAATGCAGATAATGTGGCCATGGATAAAAATATTGGCTTCCCGTTACGAACCTATTCATTAGGGATTAATCTGGATTATAAGAATTTTGCATTATCAGCTAATTTTTATGGTGTTTCAGATGTGGGGTATATTATTCCAAATGTTTATTATTTCAATTTTATAAATTTTATTCAAGCTAATGAAGATGTAGGTGATCGATGGACCCCAAATAATGCCACAGCAACAAAACCAGCGTTGCATTTAACCGATACACATAACAGAACGGCAAGTACTCTAACCTATGCAGATGGTTCTTACATTAGGTTGAAAAGTGTTGAGTTAAGTTATAGGTTTGAAAAAGGAGCCGTAAAAAAGTTAGGCTTAACTTCAGCACAACTATATGCTAATGGTAATAATTTATACACATGGTCTAAGTTAAATAATGATCAGTTAGATCCTGAATCAGGAGGAACAGGTGATTACCCGATAGTAAAGAGATTTAGTTTAGGTTTAAGAGTTGCATTTTAATTTAAGAAGACATAAAAATGAAAATATATAAAATATGGATGCTCATAGCTTTTATAAGTGTGGCATCTTGCGAAGATTTTTTAGATGTTAATCCTGATTTAGGACTTACAGAAGAGGATGTATTCTCAAGTTATGAATCAACTCGAGGGTATTTAGATAATTGTTATGAAGTTCTTTTGGATATTCATCATTGGCGTTCACAAGGATTAGATAGAACTACAATTAACGCACTTTCCGATGAAGCTGGTAGTCCCTATAACGGTAACATAGCACAAGCACTGAATTCTGGAGCCTGGTCAAATCGATGGGCTGGTATTCCTGAAATAGGTTGGGGAGGAACTGCAGGCTACGACCAAGGTTCGGCATTTACCAATGCTGTGTTTGCCATTAGAATTACCAATAAAGTAATTACTCGATTAGAAGATAGCCAAGTACCAGGTGTTTCTGAGAAACAAACAGCTGAATTGTTAGGTCAGGCCTACTTTTTTAGGGCGTGGTATTATTTTCAAATTATACAACGTGCAGGTGGTATGCCAGCTTTAGATAAAGCATTTTCTTCTAATGATAATACGGATTTAGAGCGTTTAACATATTCACAAAGTTCAGAGTTGCTAATTGAAGATTTAAATAAAGCTATACCTCTTTTACCAGATGTATGGAACGAAAACGAATTTGGTCGTGTTACTAAAGGGGCAGCTATGGCTGTAAAATCAATGGCCACATTATATGCAGCTAGTCCATTAATGCAAAACGATATCTCTAGCACTCAGTATTTAAGTTATAGTCAAGCTTGGACAGAACGCGCAGCAGAATATGCTAATGATGTTATTAAATATATTAATGCGGGGTCTGGCGGTGCTAACTTTAGATTAATGGATAAATCGGAATATAAAAACATATTCTATACTGATGGTATTCAGGCCTCTCCAGAGTCTATTTGGTTTCGATTAGATGCAGGAAAACGTTCTAGTCAATCTAGGGGCTTACGTTGTAATTATATTCCTCAATACTTTTCTGGAGGGACAGGTAATGATGCTACGGCCTATTCCAATCCTACTCAAAATATAGTAGATATGTTTGAGGTTATTAATGGAACATCAGCTTATCCAATAAGTGATTCTAGATCTGGCTATAATCCTACAAATCCGTTTGTAAATAGAGATCCAAGGTTTTATAACAATGTTATTGTTCCTGGTGAAGAATGGGGGGTAAATGCAAGTGGTCAAGCAATTTATCAAGAATTGTATGTGGATGGGCGTGATTACAAAATAAATTTAGCCAGTCAATACACTAAAAATAGAATGTTTACGGGTTACATGATAAAAAAGTACCTGTGGCCAGAAGCAAATAATTTTACTAAACTTTATGACATTTATGCCTTAAACTCAATTTACATTCGAGTAGCTCAAATTTATTTAGATTATGCGGAAGCTATGAATGAAGCATATGGTCCGAATGCAGATCCAAAAGGCTATGGTTTAACGGCAGTTCAAGCTGTTAATATTATTAGAAATAGAGTTGACATGCCAAACGTATTGGCAGAATTTACTACCAATAAAGATGTTTTTAGAGATAGAATTAGAAACGAACGTGCCGTAGAACTTATGTGGGAAAATCACAGATGGCATGATTTAAGGCGTTGGATGATTGCTGAAGATGTTTTTAAAAATCCAATAAGAGGTTTAGTAGCTACGCCTCCAACGGGCCATGCTGGTGTTGCAGATAAAAGCACACTAAACTTTACATACGAGTATATTGATTTACCAACGGAACAGCGTGTTTTCAATTTAAGAAATTATTGGTACCCGGTGTCTGAAACTGATGCGCAAGATTTGTTTAACTATAAACAAAATCCAGGATGGTAATTATTAATACTTTAAAAGAAATTAAAATAATGGAGAATTATAAAATCAAATTAATATCTGCTTTTTTTGTTTTGATAATGGTGAACTTAAATAGTTATGTTCATGCTCAAGAAGTAGTATCCTTAACTATTCAATCTATTTTGGTTGATGAAAACGATAATCCAATCCCTGATGCATTGATTGTTTTGGGTGATGGATTAGTGGAAACACATTCCGATTTACAAGGCAATTTTTCTATAAAAGCAATGCCAGAAAATATTATGTTAATCAGTGCAAATGGCTACCAAAGTAAAACAGTCTATTTAAAATCAGAAAAGGTAGAAAGTAAAACTATACTTAAAAAAGCTGCCCTTTTCACAGGCGATGAGCATGTTATTAGGCTTCCTGCAAATACAAAAACAACGCAGCGTGCTCTAACAGGTGCTGTAAGTAAAGTGTCAGGTAAAGAGTTAGAGTCTCAACCAGATGTAGTTTTTCATAATGCATTACAAGGTAGGTTAGCTGGTGTTTCTACACAAATGACTACTAATGGATTGGGTAACAATCAGCCTAATATTTATGTCCGTGGTTTAGGAAGGCAATCGGCTAATACTGCACTGACTATTGTAGATGGTATAGAACGTCCTTTAGAGTTTTTAACAGCTGAGGAAATTGAAAGTATAGAAGTTTTAAAAGATGCTACAGCTAAAATATTATACGGCCCGCGTGCCGCTAATGGTGTAATATTGGTAACAACTAAAAAAGGGCGTGTTGATACGCAAGTAATTAAAGCATCTTTAGAATATGGTACTAATATGAATACCAGAATGGCTAAATATTTAAATAGTGGAGATTACGCTACGCTTTATAATGAAGCTTTAGGAAATGATGGTTTTTTACCACTATATTCAACAACAGATATTGCGGGCTATTACGCCAGTAGTGGCGAAAATGATCAGCAATACCCTAATATTAACCATAATGATTATTTCTTAAATGAAAGTGCTCCAATTAGAAAAGTAAATTTTGAATATTCAGGGGGGACTAATGAATCGCAATATGGGGTTTATTTAGGTTATATTGGTACTAATGGTATCGAAAAAATAGGAGAACAAGTATCTCAAGATAGAATTAATGTTCGTGGTAATTTAGATTTTAAAATATCTGATAATCTTGTAGGTCATATTGAAGGTAATGGTATAATCGAATCTAGAAAATGGGGTAAATTAGGTCAGGATCAAATTTTCGGTAAAATAAATACAGAACGACCTAATGAGTTTCCATTATTAATTCAAGATCCTAATTTTAGCGGAGAAGCTGCTTCTTTAGGTGATGAAATTATTCCACCATTAGGGGGGTCTTATCAAAATAAACAAAGTCTTTATGGTGATATGATGTATGGTGGTTACCAAGAATATCAATTCTTTTATGGACAAACTAACTTTGGTTTAGATTGGGACTTAAATAATACGGCAAAAGGCTTATCGGCAACTACAACACTTAATTTTGATAATTATCAATACCATGCTGCCGATCAAATAAGTAACCCTATTCGCTATGCCCTTGCTTATAATGTAGATGCGAGTATGATAGAGTACACCAAATTAAATCAAAGGACTATTGAGCGCGACCGGACTGAAAGGAGTAGCAATATTACAAGATCGTTAGGGTGGACTTCAAATTTAAAGTATAAATTAAAGATAAATAAGGACAATCAGTTAATTGCAGATTTATCGTATTTCTACTATTTAAATCAAGAAAATTCAAGACGTCAGCATATTAAAAATGGGAACACAGCTTTAAAAACGAATTATGCTTATAAAAACAAGTTGTTTTTTGAATTAACTTATGCTTTAATGGAAAGTAATAAATTTGTTGGAAAAAACAGACTGTTTTTATCACACGCGGTTGGTGCTGCTTGGGTAATCAGTGAAGAGCCTTTTATGAGTTCTTATAAAGCGATTGATTTTCTGAAACTAAAATCAAGCTACGGAATATTAGGATACGATGCAGCAACTGATTTTTATTTATATGAAACACGTTATTCTAGAAATGGGACTATTAGTTTAGGTGAACGAAACTCTGCAAGTGCCGTAAGAACTGGGTTTGATAATTTTGGAAATCCTAATTTAGTTTGGGAAAAATCAAAAGAATTTAATGTTGGTATTGAAGGTTTAGTATTTAATAAAGCCTTACAATTCGAGTTCAACTATTTTCATGAAACTAGAGATGATATTATTTCTTCTAATCCTTCATCTACTACATCCTCTATTGTTGGGGCAATTAAAATACCAGAAAACATAGGGACGGTAGCAAATCAAGGGATTGATGGAAGCGTAAATTGGTTTAAAAATTTTGGTGCGTTAAAATTAAACTTTGGTGCTAACTTTTTGATTTCTAAAAATAACGTAAAATCTGCCGATGCCATTAATAATATTGATGTTAATTTAAATGTTGAGGGGCGTGCTTCCGATGTTATTTTTGGATATGTATCTAATGGGCTTTTTAAAACTCAGCAAGAGGTTGATGCTGCACCTATACAAAACTTAGGACCTTATGGTATTGGAAATATTTCGTATAAAGATTTAAATAACGATGGGGTTATTAATGAACAGGATAGAACTGTTATTGGCAACAGTTTTCCTAGGTCTAGTTTTGGAGTTAATTTAGATGCACAATATAAAGGCTTTGGAGTGTCTGTTTTAGGTGTTGCAGATTCTGGAGTTGATATGATTAAGAGTAATTCTTATTACAGAAACAATGGCGAAGGTAAATACTCTGTGTTGGCGTCGGATAGATTTCATTCTGTAAATAATCCTAACGGTACGCAGCCAATTCTGACTACTTTAAATCCTATAAATGATACTGTGTCATCAACATTTTGGATGGAAAACGCAGCTTTTTTTAGATTAAAAAATGTAGAGTTAAGCTATTCCTTTTCAAATGATTTATGGTTGGCTAAAACAACACGATTTTATATAAGAGGTACAAACCTTTTTGTGTTATCTAGTGTGAAAGATTTAGACCCTGAAGTTCCAAATTCAGGTGTAACTAATTACCCTTTGTTTAGAACTTTGACTGCAGGTGTATCTGTAGCATTTTAAAAAAATAAGAAAAGATGAAAAATAATTTTATAAAAATTATATTTATTGTATTCGCAATACTAAATATAGCCTGTTCATTTGAACCGGAAATAGAAAATACCTTTGATGAAGATTATGCTTTTGGATTGCCCGAAAATATGGAAGGCCTCCTTCTTAATGCCTACGGAAATTTACCAAATACTATTATAGATGGATATGGAGGCGACTTTTTAGATGCTGCTACCGATAATGCAGTTACAAATAGTTATTCTAATGGGATTTTTCGTATAGGTTCAGGAGGGTTAACATCAAATAATAACCCAATTGGTCAATGGGATAATGCCTATAATCAATTAAGAAATATTCACATATTCTTTGAAAACGGATTAGGAGATGGTGTTATTTATGATATCACATCAGAAACAGAAGATCAATTAAAAAGAGATAATTTAAAGGGAGAAGCATACTATTTACGTGCTTGGTGGAGTTTCCATTTACTACAAGTTTATGGTGGAAAAACAGCTACTGGTGAAGCCTTAGGGTATCCAATTGTTTTAAAATCCTTATCGCAAGAAGAAGCAACAGATTTTGAATCTGTAAAACGAAATTCTTACGAAGAATGTATAGCTCAAATTATAAAAGATATTGATTCTTCTATTGTTTATCTGCCTTTCAAATATACAGGTTCAAACCCTACTACAGGTATTAATAACTTAGGAAGAGCAGACCAACAAGTAGCTTTAGCATTAAAATCAAGAGTATCTTTATATGCTGCCAGTCCAGCTTATCAATCAGATGATGTGGTGTCTCTTACAGGTATGGGGCAATTTTCAGTAGTAGACCAAACCACATATATTAATAAATGGACAACAGCGGCTGTGTATGCACAAGACGCCATTAATAAAATTGGTGCTTTTTCAAGTTTGTCGGAATCAGATTTTGATAGCAATACTACACCAACAGAATTTATTTGGAGAAGTTTTTTTACTAATTCTAATTTAGAAAACAATAATTATCCAATAGCAGAATTTGGAGCAGCAAGAACAGGGCCATCTCAAAATTTAGTAAATGCCTTTTATTCTCAAAATGGCTATCCAATTCATGATGCTCGATCAAACTATGATGAAACTAACCCTTATGATAACAGAGATCCTAGGTTGTATTTAAACGTTTTATATAACGGCAGTAGTTTTAATAACAGGGATTTAGAAACCTTTGTAGGAGGTTTAGATTCCAAAGAAAAGTTTTCTGGAAACACAAGAACGGGGTATTATGTTAGAAAATGGTTATCATTACAACCAGGTTTAATAAGTGTAGATAACTCTAGTAGTTCACGGCACTATAATCCTTACTTTCGTAGAACCGAGCTATATTTAAACCTTGCTGAGGCTGCTAATGAAGCCTTTGGTCCTACAGGTGTAGGGACTGGTGTTACACAAAATGCTATAAGTATAATTAAATCTATTAGAACAAAAGCAGGAATTACTGATAATACCTATGTGGATGAAGTTGCAGCTTTAGGAAAAGATGAATTTAGAAAATTGATCCAAAATGAGAGACGTTTAGAATTAGCGTTCGAGAACCATAGATATTTTGACCTTAGAAGGAACTTGTTGCCTTTGGATGAAACAGTCAAGGGTATAAAAATAACTAAAAACACCGATGATTCTTTAAACTTTGTTGAGGTGGATGTTGAAGAACGAAATTTTAATAGTTTAAAGTATTATTATGCGCCACTACCCTATGATGAGCTATCAAAAAGCCCTAATTTAATAAATAACTTAGGTTGGTAAAATTAATTCAAAATGAACATACAAATGAAAACATATATAAACAAAATCGCATTAGTATTGATTGTTACTGGTGCAGCATTCACTTCATGTGAATCATACGAAGATTTTACTGGAGATTTTGATAAAACAACAGTCTATTTTGCAACTCAAAAACCATTACGAACCATTGTTTCTTATGATGAAATGTCATTTAAAGTAGGTGTTTCATTAGGAGGTAAAAGAGAAAATACAGTTGAAGAATACGCTGATTTTGAAATAGATCCAGACTTATTAAATACAGTAGATGGGGCGGATGTGTTTACTTTATTGCCTAGTTCTTATTATAAATTAAGTAATACTTCTAAAATGGTTATTCCTATAGGAGAATTTATTGGAGACGTTGCTGTGACGTTAAATAAAGAGTTGTTTACAAATGATCCATTAGCTACACAAAATACGTATGCTTTACCATTGAAAATAACAAATTCTTCTTTAGATTCCATAGGTGGTTTTGACCCTGATGGAACAGTTATAGATATTCCTAAAAATTATACTATTTTGGTAGTAAAATATATTAGTTCCTATTCAGGAGTGTATTATCATAAAGGCACTCAAAAAGAAGTAGATGGTAGTGGAGGTCTTATAAGTGAAACAATATATAATAATACCGATGATGTAAATAATCAAACATGGGGTCTTAGTACGGTAGATAGAAATTCAGTTAAAACTTCAGGTATTGGAACCTTTACTAATCAAAATTTTGTTATCAATATTGATGAATCAACTAATGCCATATATATAGATGCCCCTAGTTCTGGAGTTACTAATTTAGTTGGGACGGGGACCTTAAATAACGATCGTTCAATTTCTTTAAGCTATAGTTTTACATTAAGTGGTAAAAATTATGAGGTGGAAGATACTTTAGTTTTACGTCAGCCAGTAGAAAAAGATTTAATATTTGAAGAGTGGTAATGTTAATATGATATTTATATAAATGAAAAAACGTCATGACTTTAATGTTTGTGACGTTTTTTTATCAACGTGTAATTTTTAATTACTTTTTATGGTTTCCTAAGTGGTTTACTAATAAAAAAAGCTAATGCAACATTTATCATCCCCAATTGATATTTCTGGTACAATTATAATAATCCTAAATGGTTAGATTTGTTAAATATAACTAATACCAAAGTAAAAATATTGATTGTTTTAAGTTTATAACTTAATTATAAGTAGTAAAACGTTGCAATTAAATCTACATTAATTACTAAAAAATGAATTATTTATGGCTAAACTAATATTACGAGTTCTTATTTTAACAAGTATTTTTTATAATACTAAAGGTTATGCACAACATACAAATAGCGAAAAACCTAATATTTTATTCATTTTTACTGATGATCAAAGAGCTGATGCAATAGGAGCAAGTGGGAACACTTACATAAAAACGCCTAATATAGATAAATTAGCCCAAGCAGGAACTCTTTTTGAAAACGCTTATGTTATGGGGGGAAACCATGGTGCTGTATGTGCTGCAAGTAGAGCCATGTTACTAAGTGGTAAAAGTTTATTTCATGTATATGATAAATTAAAAGGGAGTGTAACGATGCCCTCTTTTTTTAACCAACATGGTTATGAATCATTTGCTACTGGAAAATGGCATAATGAAGAATTCGTTTTCGAAGAAAGTTTTGATAAAGGAAAAAATGTTATGGCCATGGGTATGTCCAATCACTTTAGCGTTCCTATGAGAGATTTGGATGCCAATAAAAAATTAACAGTGCCTGTAGAAAAAGGTTTCTCAACCGATTTGTTTGCAGATGCAACAATTGAATATTTGAATAATTATACCAAAGAAAACACAAAAAAACCTTTTTTCTGTTATGTGGCATTTAGCGCACCTCACGATCCTAGATCCCCTCGAGAAGATTATGTAGGAATGTATAAAGATGATGCTTTACCATTTCCTGGTAATTTTAAACCATGGCACCCTTTTAAATTCGATAATATGAATATTAGAGATGAAACTTTAGGTCCATGGCCAAGAACCAGCGAATTAATAAGTGCATCTTTAGCAGATTACTATGCGCTAATTAGTCATATGGATGCGCGTATTGGTGATATTATTCAAACTTTAAAAGATCAGAAATTATATGATAACACTATTATAGTTTTTGCTTCCGATAATGGTTTAGCTATAGGAAGCCATGGGTTATTAGGGAAACAAAACTTATATGAGCATAGTATAAAAGTACCTTTAATCATGAGTGGACCTGGAATTACTAAAAACCAAAAAAGCAATGCATTACTATATTTATATGATATTTTTCCAACGTTAGCAGATTTATGTGGTATACCACAGCCTAAAAATATTGATGGAGAAAATTTTGCTGCAATATTAAAAGGTGAAAATGCTAAAACCCGCAAATCATTATATTCAGCATATCGAAATACGGTAAGAGCTGTAAGAACCAATGAATGGAAATTGATTACATATCCAAACCAAAATTATCAGCAATTATTTAATTTGAAGAATGATCCTTTAGAGTTGAACAATCTTGCTGAAAACCCTGTTAATAAAGCTAAAGTTGATGAATTATCAAAACTAATGGCTTTATGGTACTTGAAATCAGATGATACAGCAAACATGTCTCCAGATAAAATTCTTCCAATGGAATATGACTATAAAAAATTAAAACAAAATCCAGATGATAAACAACCTCAATATATTTTAGATAAATATTTTAAAGAAGTTGATTTTAATAATATTAGAAAAACTAAACACGATTAATTAAGGCTAAAATGGATAGAAGAAAATTTATAGAGCTTTCAGCCCTAGCAACTACAGGGGCATTTTTAATGACTAATTGTATTAGTCTAAAAGGAAATAATATTCCTCTTTACTTAAGTGATGTAAAAGATGATTATCAAAAAGACCCTCGAAAAGCATCAATAGATTGGTTCAGAGATGCTCGTTACGGTATGTTTATTCATTATGGGTTGTATTCTATTTTAGGAAGGCACGAATGGGTTATGTATAATGAACAGATTCATGTAGCAGAATATGCTAAACTTAAAGATGAATTTACAGCCGAAAAATTTGATGCCGATTTCATAACCGATTTAGCTTTGGAAGCGGGTATGAAATATATCAATTTAACAACACGCCATCATGATAGTTTCTGTTTGTGGGATACCCAATTTAGCGATTTTAAAAGCACCAATTCACCCGCGAAAAGAGATTTAGTAGCTGAACTTTCAGAACAATGCAATAAAAAGGGATTAGCATTTTTTCTTTATTATTCACATGGTAGAGATTGGCAACATCCGCATGCACCAAATAATGATCAGTGGGGTGGTGCTGCACGTCCAAAATACAAAACACAAGAGCCTTATTATAAATATGGAGATGAACATAATTTAGATATTTACTTGGAGTTTATGAGCAATCAAGTAAACGAACTTTTAACTAATTATGCTCCTATTGCAGGTATTTGGCTAGACGGATTTTCAACGCCAGCATCAGGAGATAGGAGTAAGTTTAAAATTCAAGAATTATACGATTTAGTGCATTCGAAACAGCCTCAAGCCTTAGTTTCATATAAACAAGGGATGCTAGGAACCGAAGATTTTTTAGCTCCTGAACGTAAGTATAGTAAAGATGAAGTAATTGAAAAACCCTTGGAAATCTGTGATCATTTACAACGTAAAGGTTGGGGGTATACAAAATCAGAAGATGGCAATCATAAAAACAAGGAAGAGGTTATTGCAATGCTGCAAAAGGCAAACAGTTATCCTGCTAACTTATTGTTAAATACAGGGCCATTACCGTCGGGGGAAATGCACCCCGAAGACGTGAAAGTTTTACGAGAAGTAGGTGCAGAAATTAGAAATAAAGGTTGGGATGGCATCCTTAAATCATAATTTATAAGTTTTGATGAATTTATGAATCGGGGAAGTTGTTATATTGGAACTTAATCAAGAAATTGATAAAGGCTCTCTTCCCTATGTTTTTATCAATAAGTAAAACTTAAGTCTCAAAACATAATAGCTCAGTTGATAAATATACTTAGTGTTTAGTTTAAAAAGAAAAAAAATCATTAAGGGCATTGTTTGACGTATAATGTGTGGGTTTTGCATATACAAATGCTATGTTTATTGATTTATAAATACGATTTATAAGTACAACTTTTTAGTACAACCAAGATAATCTTTAGGTTATTTGATAAACTCAAATCAAGTTAAGAGAGCATATGAGGGCTGTTTTACAGTGCTTTATATTTCATTTAGAACAGTCTGTGCTGTGTTTTTCATAACTGTAAATTTATTCTAGTTCTTTCTTAATGTGTTTTATGCTCAATTTTTGAGCATGTTTTCAATGCTCTGTTTTTAAAATGAATTTTATAAGGGAGGAAAGGTCATCTCTTGTTTTTAAACTGTTTAAAAAAACATCGTTAAGAAAACCTTTTTTAATTAAGAAATTAGACCTATTAAAATTATGATTTTAATAATAGTTTTTTGGGATTTTAAATCTGTTGTGTCATTTAACAAATCTTGAATTTTATTTCTTACCAATGTTATTACTTTTTTGTGATGAGTTCTTACTACTTTTTCGCTAACTCCTAATTTTTGTGAGACTGCTTTAACAGATGAATTATTTTCCCATACTTCTTTAAATATTTGTTGTGTTAATTCAGGGAAAACTTTTAGAAGATTATCTATAACTTCAAGTATTTCATCTACTTGTATATTTTCAATTATATGGGAATAACTTTCAGATTTACTTAAAGTTTCTAAAATATATTCATTTCCAAATGATTTTGCAGCAGACGAGCGCAAATAATCAAACATCCTATATGTAAAATAGTGGATAAGATATTTTCTAGCATTATCTTCCTTATCGGTTTTTATAGCATAGGGTTTAGACCAAAATATAACCCAAAAATTCTGTGCGATATCTGAAGCAATATCCTTATTACCTGTGTGTTTCATTCCCCAATGTAGAAGGAGATTGGCATATCTGTTATAAAAAATTTTAAATGCTTTCTCATCCTTTTTATCATAGATAGCTACTAATAAATCTTTATCGGAATGAAACATGGGCAAAACAGTAATTTCAGTGCAAGATTATCAAAAATAGTTTTAGATAGGCATGAAAATAGGTTAACAAAATATTATTAAAATAATATTTAAAACTTACGACAATGGCAAGCTTATTATTTTGTTTTGTTTTAAGGTATTGATAATCAGCGTGTAGATAAAGGTAACATTTTGTTAACGTAAAAAGAGGGAAAAAAAAGGGCAGTGTAAACGATATATAAATAGAGTTTAATAATGGCTTGTTTAATATGGAGAATAACAATAAAGAGAAGTGGATACAAATATTAATAGTCACTGAACTATTTCAACGTTATTATGATAAAAGAGGTTCAGGAAAAGAAAATAAGATATTGGAAAATTGGGATCCCGAAAGGTTAAATAAACCGGATTTAAGATTTCTTAAGCCCAATGCAGAAACCAAATACTTATGGAAAAAGATTAGTGCTGAGCTTGATCTAAAAACCGATAACTATACGAAGCAAAAGTCAGTCTACCGTTTTGTAGCGGTGGCATCCATTGCAATGTTTATAGCCTATGGATATTACGTCAATCAAGACCAATTAGATATTGAATATGAAACATCTTCGTTTGTTAGTGCTCCTAAAACCATAATTACAGGAACTGACAAAGCTATTTTGACTTTAGATGATGGTTCTGAAATAGCTTTGGGAAAAGGTACAGACTACCAAACAAAAGAAGCACATAGTGATGGTACGCAACTTGTATATAAATCAGAGTTGTCAACAGGAGATATAGTGTATAACGATACACTTAAGAAAGCCAAAATTTCTTATAACTATTTAACTATCCCACGTGGGGGACAGTTTTTAGTACAGCTGCCTGATGGTACCAAAGTCTGGTTGAATTCTGACTCCCAATTAAAGTATCCAGTTCATTTTATAGAAGGAAAAACAAGACATGTAGAGTTGGCATACGGTGAAGCTTATTTTGAAGTATCGCCCAGTGGTAAACACAAAGGAGCAAAATTTAAGGTAATTAACCATGCGCAGGAAGTAGAAGTGTTAGGGACTGAGTTTAATATTAAAGCATATAGAGATGAAACTAATGTCTATACTACTTTGGTAGAAGGGAAAGTGGCAGTTAATGCTTTGAACAAAAGCAAAACATTAATACCAGGTGAGCAGTTAAATTTAAATCTGTTTGATAATTCTATGGAGTCTGCTTCAGTAGATGTTTATAGAGTGATTTCCTGGAAAGATGGTGTGTTTAGTTTTAAGGATAAACCTCTTAGGGATATAATGACGGTGATATCCCGTTGGTATGATATCGATGTAATTTTTGATGATAATGCTCTCGAAAAAATCACATTTAAAGGAAGTTTAGACAAAAAATTAAGTATCGAAGAAATACTATCTATTATAACCGGTACAACAAATATGCATTATGAAATTAAAAATAAAACAATAATACTTAAATAAATTACAATAGAATTATGGGATAAAAAAAAGCTAAAACTGAACTTTTCAGTATAAAAAAGAAAAGGGAAAGAGGGTTCAATCTCTGACAAACAAACCTTCACTTCCCCTAGAAGTATTAATTAAATAATTAACTAACACATTGCAAATTTATGGAATTTAAATTAACAACCCCCTGCTTCATTAAAAGAAAGCAGGATTTAAAATTTATTATGCGGGCATTTATATTATTGTTCTGTACATCAGTTTTTAGTTTTTCTTCGGGTGATTTACTCTCCCAGAATTCTAAAATAGTTATTGACACTGATACAATACTAACTATTGATGAAGTCTTTGATATAATTTATAAGCAAACGGATTATTCTTTTGCTTATAAATCTGAAATATTTAAAGACGTTCCTAGTATAGAATTAAAAAAAGGAAGTATTAAAACAAATGATCTTTTAAATCAAATATTATCGAAAGGTAATTTTAATGTTGTTTTTGGTACAAACAATACTATTCTCATTAAAGAGAAAGAAATAGACATTAAAATTGAACAAGGTTTTCAGGTCTCTGGTATTGTCACTGATTTTAATGGTCAATCATTAGCAGGAGCTAATGTTCTTGAAAAGGGTACTATTAATGGTGTACAAACAGATTTTAATGGAAAGTTTTCATTAAATGTAACAGATCAAGAAGCAGTACTTGAAATTTCCTATTTAGGTTTTGTGACCATAGAGGTTTTGGTTGATGGGCAAGATAATTTTTCAATAGTTTTACAGGAAGATTCTGAAAAGTTAGATGAAATAGTAGTTGTTGGTTATGGAATACAAAGAAAAAAGGATTTAACAGGTTCTATTTCAACTGTGGATGGTGAGGTTTTATCTAAAAGAAATGTTACACAACTTTCACAAGCATTACAAGGAACCATGCCAGGAATGATGGTTACTCGGTCAAGCGATGAACCTGGAGAATCTGCTAGTGTTAGAGTAAGAGGGATTACAACTATTGGAGACAACAGTCCCTTGTTTATTGTTGATGGAGTGCCAATAGACAATATCAATTATGTTAATCCAAGTAACATTGAAAGTATCACTGTCTTGAAAGATGCTGCATCAGCTTCAATATATGGAGCTAGAGCAGCTGCAGGCGTTATATTAATTACCACAAAGAGAGCTAAAGAGGGACAAATTAATTTAGAATACACTTCTAATATAGGTTTTGACAAGCCCACCGCATTTATTGAGAAAGTAGGTCCTCAGCGTTATTTAGAAATGATTAATGAGTGGGTATGGAATGATGCTGGTAATACACCAGGTCAAGAATATGCTTTATATGCTCAGGAAGAAGTTGACAATTGGATTTCAAACAATCAAAGCAACCCTAATCAATATCCAATTACAGACTGGCAGTCTTTATTGCTTAAGAGGCAGGCTAATAGACAGTCACATGAATTGGTAATAAGTGCAGGGGGTGAAAAGGTAAATACTCGTGCTAGTGTTAAATATGAGGATATAGGGGCTTTATATAATCATAGGTCATTTACGCGTATTCTTACCCGAGTTAATAATTCAATAGAAATAACAGATAACCTATCTGCAGAAGTTGATTTCTCTCATAATTACACACATAATACTGAACCAATGGTCAATCCAGTATGGAATGCCCTTTCTTACGCTCCAATCTATGCTGCTCAGTGGGATGACGGAAGGATTGCTGGAGGAAAAAATGGAGATAATGCATATGCCATGCTTAATTATGGTGGAAACGATGATTATTGGGTTAATAATATTAATGGTCGCTTAGGTTTGACGTTTAAGCCAACAAAAAATTTATCTTTTACGGCAAGAGTAGCACCAAATCTTAAATCAACAAAATATAAAACGTTTCGTAAGCAAATAGAGTATTATTCTGAGAATGATCCTACACAATTTGGAGGGTTTATATCAGGATTTAATGCAACCAATCTTTCTGAAAGAAGAGTCGATAGTTATAATTTAACGAAGCAGTTTCTCGTTAATTATGAGAAATCTTTCAATGTACATAATGTTAATACAATGATTGGATATGAAGATTTTTATGCATTTAACGAAAGCGTAGGGGCTATTGGGAGAAATTTTGAATTAAACAGTTACCCTTATCTTGATTTAGCACCTGTTGATTTCATAACGGCCTCTGGTTATGCTAATGAAAATTCCTATCGTTCATTTTTTGGTAGAGCAACATATGATTATAAAAGTAAATATTTCATACAAGGAAATCTTCGCTTAGATGGATCATCCAGATTTCATCAGGATTATAGATGGGGATATTTTCCTTCGGTTTCTGCTGGATGGGCTATTTCGGAAGAATCTTTTATGCAAAATTTGACCTCCATTTCTTTCTTGAAAATAAGAGGATCCTGGGGAAATATGGGTAATGAAAGGATAGGGAACTATCCATACCAGTCTAATATTAACTTTTCAAATGGACTGTTTTATCAGGGTAATGACGTTGTTTCTGCAACTACTGCAGCTCAGGTAGATTATGCCATCCAAGATATTTCCTGGGAGACCACTGAAACTTTTGATGTTGGTCTAGATTTGCAACTTTTTAAGAATAAGTTCACTCTTAATGCAGATTATTATAAAAAAACAACCAAAGGGATGCTGCTTGACTTAGAGATACCTGACTATATTGGATTCTCCAATCCTACTCAAAATGCAGGAGAGATGTATACTACTGGGTGGGATTTTAATGTATCATGGAAAGAAGTTGTAAATGATTTGAGTTATACCATCTCTTTGAATCTATCAGATTCAAAGACTAAAATGGGGGGGTTAAGTGGAATTGTTTTTGATGGATCAACAATAATTCGTGAAGGTAGCGAATTTAATGAGTGGTACGGATATAAATCAGATGGGATATTTCAAACGCAAGAAGAAGTAGATAATTCGGCATTATTAAACTCTTCTGTTCAACCTGGTGATATAAAGTATTTAGATGTAAGTGGTCCAGATGGAGAGCCGGATGGTGTTATTTCACCGGATTATGACAGAGTTTTATTAGGAGGTTCTTTACCTCGCTATTTATATGGGGGAACTATTGACCTTAATTATAAAGGATTCGATTTTTCATTAGCGGTACAAGGGGTTGGAATGCAAAATAGTTATTTAAATTCGAATTTAACAAAACCTTTTGTAGGACAATGGCATAATGTATCCAAAATTGTTGATGGCAATTATTGGAGTCATTATAATACCCCTGAAGAAAATTTAAAAGCTACTTACCCTCGGCTATCATACACTAGTGAATCTGCTAATTATTCCACTTCCGATTTTTGGTTGATTAATGGAGCCTATTTTAGATTAAAAAACATCGTTTTAGGATATACATTTCCGGAGTCCACTTTTAGCCAGGTAAAGCTGAAAAGTATTCGTGTTTATGGTTCTGTAAATGATTTATTTACAATTAGTCATTTTCCTGATGGATGGGATCCAGAATCAGCTTATGATAGTTTGATTAATACAACTATTAATTTAGGTATATCGGTTAAATTTTAAAATTTTATTTTATGAAAAAGTTTATATTTTTATTTGGAATTATCTTTATAGTTTCTTGTTCAGAATTAGATTTGAACCCATTATCAGCAGGTTCGAGTGAAAATTGGTACTCTAATCAGACGGAGTTTAATTTGGCTCTCAATGATTTATATAGAGAATACCTTTGGGCTACAGAAGTTAGCTATAGAACTGAAAGATATTCTGATAATTGGAATCAACGGCTCACACAATATGCGTTTCCGGGAGGTACCATTGCGAGTGATTGGAGTGACGCTGAAAGTAATTGGGTGAATTTTTACAAAGGTATTTCCAGAGCTAATAGTATTATCAATAACCTACATGAAATAGAGAATAATGTATTAGCTGAAGAATTTAGAAATCGTTATGAAGCTGAAGCTCGATTTATGAGAGCCACTTTTTATGGAACATTAGTATTTCTTTATGGAGATGTTCCATATTTCACGAAATATCTTGATATCGAAGAGGCGTTTAATATTGGTAGGACTAACAAGGAGACTATACTTCCTTTTATTTATGAAGATTTTGATTTTGCAGCTGAGTATTTACCAGAAGTGTATGGAAGTGGTGAGTTAAAAAGGGCTACCAAAGGTGCGGCGTATGCTATGAAGGCTAGAATTGCTCTTTATGTTTCCGATTGGGAAGTCGTTAAAAGTGCTGCTGAAGATTGTATTAATTTAGGTGTTTATAGTTTGCATCCTGATTTTGGGGAATATTTTCTTTCAAGCACAAAAAATTCCGATGAAACAATTTTTGCAATACCAAGATCTCAACAGCTTAACTCATCGTGGAGTCCTAGAAGTTGGCTTCCTCGAAATGTAGGGGGGACTTCAACAGCCCAGCCCTCATGGGAGTTGTTTTATTCATTCTTAGCTACAGATGGATTACCAGTTGATGAATCTCCATTATTTGATCCAAAAGAACCGTTTAAGAACAGGGATCCTAGACTAGCTGAGACAATTGTTCCTTTTGGCAATGTGCATTTAGGTGTGGTTTATGATCCACATCCAAATTCAGAAATGGTATTAAACGTTAATACAGGGAGCATGATACAAAATAAAGATACTCGTAGTGTGGATATTTATGCTGCTTATAACGGATTAACTTTAAAAAAAGGTGTGGATGAAGATTGGCTAGATCAAATAGTAGATAACGATATAATTATTATGCGTTATGCCGATGTACTGTTAATGAAAGCTGAAGCTGATATAGAGTTAAATGAAATTGACGAATCAACACTAAATGCTATTAATCAGGTAAGAGCTAGGGCTTATGGAGTTGATGAAGCTGAAGTTTTAGAATATCCAAGTGTACAAATTATCTCTCAATCTGAACTTCGTACCATTTTAAGGACAGAAAGAAGAGTGGAACTCGCGTGGGAAAATCGCAGATTTGCCGATCTTATACGGTGGCGGTTAGCTGAAGTAGCGTTAACTAGACCTGTTTATGGTTTATTAGACCCTATTGAATTACGAGAACAAATTGTTGATAAAGGTTTATGGTTTTTACCTGAAATTCCTGAAATTGATGAGAATGGACTTGTTGATTTTTCATCTTTATTTGATCAAGGATTGATTAGAAAACATGTTGAACGAAATTTTGATCCTAAAAGGCAATATTTATGGCCTATTCCTTTTAAAGAAACTCAAATTAACCCTAATATATCTCAAAACCCATATTATTAATAATATGTTTTAATTTAAAAAAAATACTCCGTTGTACATTTTAACAGACAAGTTCAATTTTCAAGATTTGATGTGTTTTGAATATAATTATATCTGAATAATATTTTTTATACTCAAAAAAAAATCATTTGTTAACTATGTTGTATTAACTTAAAAAAAACAAGTCATTATGGTTTTTTAGGGTGAAAAAAATGTGTAACGGGGTAATAATAGAATTTATATTTATTTAAAACCAAAAAAATTTCATTAGTAAAATAAATGAATTATGATAAGTAAAAGTAAATGGATAGGGTTTATATTTTTTATATTTCTTTTTTCGTGCGACGAGAATGGAAAGAAAGATTCAACTGGAAATAATAATGATGAAGGCCATCATAACGAATCGGTAATAGGTAAAGTTTTGCCTGATTGGGAGGAGGGGTATTTGGATATACATGCTATAAATACAGGTCGTGGTGAAAGTACATTATTTATCTTTCCAGATGGAACTACGATGTTAATTGATGCAGCAGGATCGTTGATTTCTCCTACCGCTGAAATACCACCGCCACCACAAAAGCCAAATGTAAATGTATCCCCTGGTTTAACAATAACCAATTACACCAAATATTTTATAAAGACGGCAAGTAACAAGTTGAATTATATTATGCTGAGTCATTTTCATCCTGATCATATGGGAAGCTATGATACAGGTTTGCCTTTGAATCCTTTAGGTAGTTTTAGAATGGGAGGAGTTACAGAAGTAGGAACAAACATTGCTTTTGATAAAATTATAGATAGAGGATATCCGGATTATAATTTTCCAACAGATATGACCTCGAATCCCTTGATAGCGAATTATATTAAATTCATTGAATGGGCTAAAAACGCATATGGTGCTACAGCAGAGAAATTCTTAGTTGGAAAAGTTGATCAAATAGTACTAAAACAAAATCCAATAGAATATCCTAATTTCCAAATTCGAAATATTGTAGCAAACGGAAAAGTATGGAAAGGAACCGGAACGGAAATTATAAACACATTACCCGAAGGAGAGGATTTGTTGCGAGCAGACCCACCTGAGAATATTTTGAGCATAGGGCTTGTATTGTCATATGGTGAATTTGATTATTTCACGGCGGGCGATTTGCAATACAATGGTAGATCTACATATTCTTGGAAAGATATGGAGTCACCGGTTGCTAATGTGGTAACATCCGTAGATGTAATGAAAGCTAATCATCATGGTACTGCCAATTGTAATGGCGAGGAGCTTTTGAAAAGCCTAAAGCCTAATGTGGTAGTTGCTCACACGTGGCGGGATGTGCATCCTAATCCGGAAACACTTGGCAGAATATATGGAGCACAAAGTTCTACTCAAGTATTTACTACAAATATGACATTAGATAATAGGCAAAGACTGGGGGCTAACCTATCTAAAATTAAAAGTACACAGGGTCATATCGTTGTGCGAGTGAAACCAGATGGAGGAGAATATTCAATTTATATACTTGATGACAGTAATCAAAGTTATAAAGTAACACAGGTTTTTGGTCCTTATAAAAGTACTTAAAAGAAGAGGTAGTTAGATTTTTTTATAGTATAAGCTTAGTTATAAATCGAGGGTTTGGTCATTTAAAGGCTGAACCCTTTTTTTAAAATTAGTTAAATCTATTTTAGAATAATCCTGACTATTAAATAAGTATTGTCCATTTTTAATTAGTATATAGTAAGGACAAAATGTAGATTTTATAACGAATAGGCAGTAAAAAAACATCGTTAAGAAAATCTTTTTCGTTTTATAAGTATAGTATATAAATTTTAAATTTAGTCAAAAATATCATGCGTTATATTTTTTGATGTTTGTTATTCAAACAAAACTGTTTTCTGATATAGCTTTTTTTATAGTATTTAGTTATGGTTATTTTTTATTTATTTTTACTGGATTAATCTAGTTAACATTCACAATGTTTAAAAAGAAAGAAAATACGTGTAGTGTTAGTCGTATTTTAATCAATTAGAGCGTATTATAGGGTTTTTAATTTTCTTGATTAATATTTATAAATATCAAACAAAACCATTCAACGACACTTTTTTTCCATTCGTCTACACCTAAAATCTCATTAACGATTTCGTAATAAAATAAAGCCTTATTAAAACTATTTTTGTAGCTCACTTAAACGTCAAGTATCATGACAAATGTTTTAAAAATATTGCTTATTGAAGATGATATGATTGAAATAATGAAGCTAAACAGAGCAGTTTCATCTCTTAAACTCAATCATAAAATTATTGAAGCTAATAATGGTGAACATGCTTTAAAGATTTTAGAAAAAAAAGAAGACTTACCTGATATAATTTTGTTAGATTTAAACATGCCAAAAATTAATGGTATTGAATTTTTAGGTATTCTTAAAAAAGATGACGTATTAAAATACATACCTACTATTATTTTAACGACATCTAATAATCAAAAAGATTTATTAGAATGTTATAGAATAGGGATAGCAGGTTATGTTTTAAAACCATTGAAATACGAAGATTATGTGTCTAAAATTGAAAAACTTTTAGCCTATTGGAGTATTAATGAATTAAAAAAAATATAATGAAGGGCATTGTTTTTACGGAGTTTTTAGATTTAGTTGAAGAGAAATTTGGATTAGAAATGGTTGATAAAATTATCAATGATTCCAATTTAGATTCAGGAGGGGTATATACATCTGTTGGGACTTACAAGTTTTCAGAAATGCTCCAGTTACTTCAACATTTAAGCGAAAACACTGATATTTCAATAGACAATTTATTATTAGTATATGCAGAGCATTTTTTTAGTGTTTTAGAAAAAAGTTATCCAGGACTTCTTGCATCTTATAGTGATCCTATAGAGATGCTTTCTTCTATTGAAAACCATATCCATATAGAAGTTCGAAAAATTTATCCTGACGCAGAATTACCGACTTTTGAAGTGGTTGAAAAAAGCAAAAATTCATTAACATTAATTTATAAATCAAGTAGAGCAATGCATCATTTTGGTTTGGGGTTAATGAATAAAACCTTTGAGCATTTTAATGCTAAAGCTACCATTTTATTAGAAAAATTAAAGGAAGATGGTACCGAAGTTAGGTTTACAATTAATAAAAAATAATGAATCAAGATAAGATTGATATTTTACAGCGGGCACTTGCACGTGAAAGGGCTGCAAGAAAACAAGCTGAATCTATACTAGAAAAAAAAGCTGCTGAATTATACGAAACAAATAGAAGGTTAGAAAAATCATATTCAGAACTTGAAATATTACTCACTAAAAAAGACTCTCAATTACAAGGTGTATTTGAAAACATTGTAGATGCATATTTAATAATGGATATGTTTGGCAATATTTTAAAAATGAATGATGCCGCATTAGAATTGTTAGGTTTTGAAGATGATAAGATAGATTTCAACCTAATGAATATGGTAAGTCCAAATGATTATGAATATGTTTCTGCTTCATTTCAAAAATTATTAAAATCGGGTTCATTAACCAATTTCGAATTAAAAATAACAACAAATTTAAAAACTGAAAAATTAATACATGTAAATGCAAGTATTATTTATGATGACGGAATAGCAGTAGCTGCACAAGGTATTATTAGAGATATTACAAAAGAAAAAGAGGCAGAAGAAAAGCTGAAAGAATCAGAGAATAGATTGGCAACCTTAATTCTTAATTTAGATAGAGGTGTTGTTCTTGAAGACGAAAACAGAAATATTATTCTAACTAATAAGAAATTTACTGAACTTTTTAATATTGATTTGCCACCAACGGAGTTAATAGGATTAAATTGTAAAGTATCTTCTAAGCAAAATAGTCTTTTATTTAAAGATCCTGAAGGTTTTTTAAGTAGAATGAATCAAATAGTTGAACAGAAACAAAGTATTGTTGGTGATGAGTTAGAAATGGTTGATGGTAAAATTTTGGAAAGAAATTATGTCCCCATTTTTCTTAATAAAAAATCAAAAGGATATTTATGGACCTTTAAGGATGTGACGCTAAGTAGAAATTATAGAAAGAGTTTAGAAGCAGAAAAACAGAAATATTATAATATTATTTCGAATGTTAATTTAGGACTTGTAGAGTTAGATTTAGATGATAAGATTTTGATGGTAAATCAAAGTTTTATTAACATGACAGGGTATTCTGAAGAAGAACTAATTGGAGTAAGAGGTAAAGATATTCTGCCTGTTTCAGACGATAAAGAACTTATTGAAGAGCAGGTAAAAAATAGAAAAAGAGGAAAAACAGATTCGTATGAGTTACGAATTAGAAAAAAAGATGGCGAGTTAAGACATTGGTTAATAAGTGGAGCGCCAAATTATAATTTAGAAGGAAAAGTTATAGGCTCAATAGGTGTGAATTTTGATATTACAGACATTAAAAACCTTGAAATTCAAAAAGAAAACCTTTTAAGCGAATTAGAAAAAAGCAATAGCGAACTACAAGAATATGCACATATTGTATCACATGATTTAAAATCGCCATTACGAAGTATTAATGCATTGGTAAGTTGGATTAAAGAAGATAATGCAGGTGAATTGGATGCTGTAACCAATCAAAATTTTGATTTAATTGAAACTACATTAGAAAAAATGGAGCAATTAATTTCAGATATTTTAGATTATTCCAGTGTTGGTACGGATGAAGGTGAAAAAATAGAAATCAATACCAATGATTTATTAAAAGATCTAATAAAAATATTATACATCCCAGAACATATTTCAATAAACATAGCCAACACATTACCAATAGTTTTAGGTCATAAAACCAAATTACAACAAGTGTTTCAAAATTTAATTAGTAATTCTGTTAAGTTTATTGATAAAGAAAAAGGGATTATAAATATTTCAGTTGTGGAGTTAAGTGATTATTATCAATTTTCCATACAAGATAATGGGATGGGAATTGAAAAAGAATTTCATGATAAAATATTTAAAGTATTTCATTCTCTTAAAAAAAGTAAAGATTCTTCGGGTATAGGATTATCTATTGTACAAAAGATTGTGCAATTACATAATGGTAAAATTTGGTTAGAAAGTGAACCTAATATTGGTACTACGTTCTATTTTACAATAAGAAAATAACATGAAAATAGTACAATTAACAAAAAAAGAAAATCAAGATTGGAAATATATGAGTGCTAACATTAAACTTGTTAAGCCTCTTGTTTTGGTTTTTGGTAATAGATTTTTATTAGAAAGCGATACTATTTATTCAGAAATTAAAACACTATTTCCTGATGGTGATATTGTTTTTGGTTCTTCATGTGCAGATATTACAGCTGAATCTGTTAACGAAAATGCCATAACCATTACTGCTATTGAATTTCAAAAAACTTCTTTTTTAATTAGAACAAGCAATGTTTTAAATGCCGATTTTGATAGTTTTAAAACAGGAACTGATTTAATAAAACAATTTCCAACAGAAGGCTTAAAATATGTTTTTGTAGTTTCAGAAGGTAGTTTTATAAATGGCAGTGGATTAACAAAAGGTATGAACAAGGCTACCAATGATAATGTTTTGATTACAGGTGCTTTATGTGGTGATTCAGATCGGTTTGAAAAAACCATAGCGTCATATAACGAAAATCCTAAACCAGGTGAAATTATTGCTATTGGATTTTATGGTGCATCTTTAGAAGTGTCATTCTCAATATATGGAGGTTGGACACCTTTTGGACCAGAACGTATGGTAACAAAATCTGAGGGAAATGTGTTGTACGAATTAGATAATTTACCAGCATTAGATATTTATAAAAAATATTTAGGCGACAAATCTAAAGAACTTCCAAGTGCAGCTTTATTGTATCCTTTAAATGTAAAAAGCTCAGATGAAAAACAATCTATTGTAAGGTCTATTTTGAATATAGATGAAGTCAATAATACCATGATTTTGGCTGGAGATATTCCAGAAAATTCAAAAGTACAACTCATGATGACTAATGTTGATAATATAGCAAATGCCTCAGAAAAAGCTGCTAGACAAGCTTTGAGTTTGCGTGAAAAGAAACCAGAATTGGCTATGTTGGTAAGCTGTATAGGTAGAAAAATAGTTTTAGACCAACGTGTTGAAGAAGAAGTTGAAGAGGTAACTCAAGTTATTGGAGATGGTATAGCTGTAACAGGATTATATTCTTATGGAGAAATAGCCCCGTTTCATGGCGAAGTATCTTGTCAATTACACAATCAAACAATGACGGTAACATTACTAAGTGAATAATGAATTCATTATTAAAAAGACAGGTACGTAAGTATTTAAATACAGAATCTATGAATCCTAATATGGAGCTTTTTATAGATTCTGTAAATAAATCTTATAATAATTATGATGAACATTTTGCCATGTTGCAACGCGCTATGAGCATAAGTTCAGAAGAGCTATTTACTGCTAACCAAAAATTACAAAACGAAGCTAAAGAACAACAAGAAGTTATAGATAAATTAAAAAATGTTATTAATACATTAAAAGTTTATGAATTGCCAGAAGGTATTAATGCCAATGAAACAGAACTTACAGGCTTGCATTTAGTTAATTTTTTAGATAGTCAAACCAAAGACATTATTGAAATAAATGCACAACGAGAAAAGGTTTTACAAAAATTGGCAGAACAAAATCAAGAATTAAGTGATTATGCACACATGGTTTCTCATGATTTAAAATCGCCTTTACGTAGTATTTATACATTAACTACATGGCTGAAAGATGATTATAAAGATAAAATTGATGCCAATGGACATGAGAGTTTAGATTTAATACGAAACAATGTTGAAAAAATGGATAATTTAATAAGTGGCATTTTAGATTATACAACAATAAATAAAAATAAATCTGAATTTTATGATGTAGATATTGATAAATTAATTGATGATATTTTAGAAACTATAGAAATACCAAATACGATTTCAATTAAAAAAGCATCTCAATTACCAGTGATTAATGGTGATAAATACAGATTACAGCAGCTTTTTCAAAACATGATTGATAATGCCATAAAATATAATGATAAAGAAAACGGATTTATAGAAATTGGTTTTAAAAATCAAACAGATTTTTGGGAATTCTATGTAAAAGATAATGGAAAGGGTATTGACGCTGCATACTTTGAAAAAATATTTAAAACCTTTGGAAAATTAGAAAACAATTCAAAATCAACAGGTATTGGATTATCAATAGTAAAAAAAATTATTGATATTTATGGAGGTAAGGTCTGGTTAGAATCTGAATTAGGCAAAGGCACTACCTTTTATTTTACTTTAAAAAAATAAGCTTATGGAACAACCAAATTTATCATATATACATAGCATGTCTGGAGGAGATACGGCTTTTGAGCAAAAATTAATTGATATTATTAAAAAGGAACTTCCAGAAGAAATAGAAACATATTATGAAAATTTGACTGTAGGAAATTTAAAAATGACTGCTGAAAATGTACATAAACTTAAGCATAAAATTAGTATTTTAGGGCTTGGAAAAAGTTATGATATTGCTGTAGCGTTTGAAAATAATTTATTGGAAGGCAATAAAAACCTAAGTAAAGAATTTGAATCTATATTAAATACCATGACTAATTATTTAACAACGTTATAATTAGCATATATGAATTGTATTATTATTGATGATGAGGCTACTGCTAGAGCTATAATTAGTCAATTTTGCTCAACTATGAAAAACCTTACCGTTTTAGAAGAGTTTCCTAATGCAATTCAAGCAATTAAATTTTTAAATCAGAATGAAGTGGATCTAATTTTTTTAGACATCCATATGCCAGATTTTACAGGGTTTGATTTTATACAAACTTTAAAAAATCCACCTAAAATTATATTAGTAACATCAGATTCTCAATTTGCCATTGAAGCTTTTGAGTATGATTGCATAGTTGATTATTTAGTAAAACCAATTTTGTTACCTCGTTTTGAAAAAGCGGTTTTAAAAGCTGAAAAAACTGAAATAATTAAAGATGATGACACTTCAAATGATGATAAAGGTGTATCAACATCAGGTAACGATTTATATGTAAATATTGATAGGCGTCTTATAAAAATTGATATACCAAGTATTTATTTGGTTGAAGCCAAAGGCGATTACATTCTAATCAAAACGGAAGATAAAAACCACACCGTGCATTCAACATTGAAAAAAATTGCAGATAAATTACCAGACAATTTATTTTTAAAAATACACCGTTCATATATAATTAATGTTCAAAAAATAATTGATATTGAGGATAATAGTGTGTTAATTAAAAAAGATGTTATTCCTGTAAGTCGTTCAAACAGACCTGAATTAATGAAACGATTAAATTTGCTATAAAATATCTAAACGAGCTTAACTTTCCATTCGTCTACACTTAATTTTCATCCAACGAAAATTAAAATATAACAATCAATAGAAGTATATTTTTGAGATATAAATACTTATATCATGAAAAAAATACTACTATTATTAATTCTTTTTTACACTACAACTCAGGCACAAGATGTACCGTTTAATTGCGATTATAATGCTTACTTGTTTCAATACAATGATGTGTTTGCTATTGATTTAGCATCTGGAAACTCATATGAAGTTGCCACCAATATTACAGGAGGAAATATTAATGCAACAGCTTATAATCCAGCTGACGGTTATATTTGGGGCTCTTTAAGTACACCAGACAAATCTATTGTACGAATTGGGAAAAACTTTGAAACTACTACTTTTTATATAGATGAATTACCAACTAATAATCGGTATGTTGGCGATGTAAGTGCAGATGGTATTTACTATTTGAAATCGGGGGGTACCACTTATTATACTATTAACTTAAATCCAGAATCTAATAACTACGGAAAATATATTAAAACATTAGATTTATCAAAAAGTATTAATATTCATGATTGGGCTTTTAATGCAGTAGATGGTAAATTGTATACTGTTGAAAAGAAAACCAATATTTTATATAGAATTGAAGCTGAAACAGGAAGCATGGAAAATTTAGGTGCTGTACCCATTCTTTCAGGATTAAAATACACTTATGGTGCTGTTTATTTTGATGCTTCGGGGCGTTTTTACGTTTCGGCTAATGAAACAGGAACTATTTATGTTATTCAAAATGTTCAGAATTTAACAGGAACTAATATTATGGAGTCTAACCTTTTTGCTTTTGGTCCATCCAGTTCATCAAATGATGGTGCACGTTGTCCAACAGCCCCAGTACCTCAAGAAATTTGTGATAACGGAATTGATGATGATGGAGATGGCTTAACGGATTGTGAAGACCCATCTTGTTCAGGCTATGCAGGTTGTCCGGTTATAGAATTATCGGCTTCATCAAGTGCTAATGCAGGGGGGTTAGAAAGTAATAATAGGCTGTCACAACAAATTAGTAAACGTAATTTTAATAGAGCAAAGAGCAATTATAAATTTGATAAAACGTTAGCAAAGCGTTTTTCAAAATCAAAAGTATATGGTAAGGCATCATCTGCCAAAGGCGTATTTCAATTGTCTGATTTAGTACCTCTTGAAGTTATAAATGAAGATGATGTTATAGAGTCTTCTCCAAATGATTTGATTGATATTACAAATGCTACCAAAGTTTATTCGGTAGATTATATGAGACAAGATACAGCCGTAGCTTCCATATTAGTTCTTGAAACTGAAGATGGTGTTTATGAGCATACCAAATATATTTGCGACAGGTTGTTGGGGGCAGAGTTAATTTCGGTATCAACTATTGAAATTAATGAACAAAAATTCATAAAATCATTAATTAGAAATATAGATGGCTCTTTAGAATTTGTATTGAGTCTCTCAGTAAAATCAATAAACAATGAGGCTGATTTTGCAGTTGAAAGTCATTGGAATTTAGATAAATATGAAAGTAATGTTGGGTATTATAATTTTCAAATATGGTCAAACTCTTTAGATGATTTATATAGCTTAGGCGAAGAAGTACTTCGCTTAATAGCGGTTCAAAAACCAATAATAAGTTACAACAACTCAACGCCCCCAACGGTATTTGTAAGATCAGGTCAATATCAAAACGGTAAGTTAAACTTGCAAATTGTAAATACCAATAGAAGTGAGTCTGTTGCGTTTGACGGTGGTTTAAGAAGCACAGAAACTGAAAGTGTAGCCTATGTGGCCTCTACCATAAACCTAAATGGGGATTATATTTCTGAAATTGAAGTAGATGCAGGAAGCTTGTTTGATATTGGTTTTAGAATTGGTGATGGAGTAGCCACTCCTGATGATTTATTTATGTCTGATGGTCCTTGGGGATATGATGATGCGGCTTCAACAACTTCCGTAATAAACTATGCTGTTAAAGCTAATGAAACTCAGTTTGATACTGAGGAATACCCTATAGAACGAAATATAACTTTAAAAGCTACCACAAGCGATTATGTTGCAGCTTATAGAGCATTAACACCAAAATTTAATCCCATAGATTTAACAGGTTATGTGAGTTTTAAATTGCAGGCAAAGGGTACAGGAACACTTATTGTTAGATTGGTGAAAGAAACTGTTGCCAATTGGGAAACACAATATAAAACAAGTATAGAATTAACAGATGATTTGAAGGATTATACTTTGTTGTTTTCAGATTTTAAGTCTACTAGTGGTGTGCCTATGGAAGTAACCGATGTTACTTCTATAGTATTCACTATGTTGGCTGAAAATGGAGAAGAAACTACAAAAGAAATGACTTTAGAGCAGTTGCGTTTTTCAACTAATAGTACAAGTACACTTGCTATTGAAAATGTTAGTTTAGAGGATGAAACAGATGTATTTGCCACTCCAAACCCAATGAAAACAAGATCAAGTTTTTATTTTACAGCACAGACATCTGAAAGCGTTGAGCTAATGGTGTATAATCAAGTAGGGAGCTTAGTTAAACAAATAGGTTTTAGTGCTGTAAAAGGTGAAAATAAGCTGGTTTTAAAAAGAGAAGGTTTAAGTTCTGGATTGTATTTCTGTAAAATTAAAAGTAGTAATACAACTTACAAAACAATAAAATTACTCCTGGACTAATTAATAGCAAATTATTCTTTGTAGTAAGGCAAAAGACGAAAGTTTTTTGCCTTTTTTTATTTATTTGTGGTATATTTCGTCGTAAATATAATTGACCATTGATAAGATGTGTTCTTATCTTTTAGTTGTAAACAATGCCAAAAAAAGATTCGAACTAACTATGAAATTAACGAAACTAAAACTTTTTAACTTCAAAAAATTCGAATTTTTAGAGGTAGATTTTAAAGACAATCTGAATGTCATAATTGGAGATAATGAATCAGGAAAAAGCTCAATTCTCTTAGCAATTGATTTGACTCTAAGAGGAAGTAGAAACAGAATTGAAACAGAAGGCTTAGATTTACTTTTTAATTCAAAATCCATAGAAAATTTCTTTCTTACCAATACTTATGAAACCTTACCAAAACTTAAAGTTGAATTATATTTCGACAATCTAGGAGATAAAGACGATTATTACGGGAGAAACAATAGTGAAGGAATTGACAAATTTGGAATTTCATTAATCTGTGAACCTAGAGATGAATTAAGCAAAGATATTTCAGAGATTTTGGCAGAAGGAAAACAAAACTTTCCTTTCGAATATTATTCTATTGCATTTCATAAATTTTCTGGACAACCTTATTTAAGTTTCAGAAAAGATTTTAAGCATATACTTTTAGACAACACATTAATTAATAATGAATATGCTACAAATCAATACATAAAAACTTTGTATGATAGTCACGTTACTTTATCAGAGAGAAATAAACATTTAAATGAATATCGTAAATATAAAAATAATTACAGAGAGACAATATTAGAAGATGTAAATAAGAAAACTGGAGACTACAAATTTGGAATTAAAAACGATAAAAAATCCAATCTAGTTACTGACTTAACAATTACTGAAGAAAATATTGATATTCAAAATAAAGGTAAAGGTCGTCAATGCTTTATAAAAACAGAATTTGCACTACAAAAGAATCAAAATGAATTAGATTTCATCTTATTAGAAGAACCTGAAAATCATCTAAGTCATTTAAATATGAAAAATCTAATTTCTCGAATAGATGATTCTAAGAATAAACAAATCTTTATTGCTACTCATAGTAACTTAATAAGTTCTAGGTTAGATTTAAGAAATACAATTTTACTAAATAGCAATAGTTCTATTTCAATAAATTTAAGCCATTTAGAAGACTCTACTGCTAGCTTTTTTATGAAAGCACCAGATAATAATATATTAGAATTTATTCTATCTAAAAAAGTGATTTTAGTTGAAGGAGATGCAGAATTCATACTCCTAGAACGATTTTTTGAGATAATAACAAGTAAAAAACCTAATGAACTAAATTGTCATATAATTTCTGTTGGAGGAACAAGTTTTAAAAGATATTTAGAAATATCAAAATTACTTGAAGTCAAAACAGCTGTAATCAGAGACAATGACAATGACTACCAAAAAAACTGTATAGATAGATATTCTAAATATATAACTCCAAACATTAAGGTATTCTCCGAAACGGATAATTCAATTTCAACATTTGAAATATCAATGTTTAATACCAATACAAAAATTTGTAATGACTTATTTCTACCTGGGAGGAAAACTAAATCAGTTCAGGACTTTATGCTTGATGAAAAAGCTGATTGTGCATTTGAATTATTAGATAAAAAAAGTGAAGAACTTAAAGTTCCTACCTACATAAAAGAAGCAATAGAATGGTTGATAAAAAATTAATCTTAGCTGTTGCTGGCTCAGGAAAAACGACCAATCTAATAGATAAACTAAATTTAACAGAAAGATTTTATTTAGTTACTTATACAATTACAAATGCAAGCTTAATTCGGTTAAGAATTATTAAAAAGTTTGGCTATTTACCCAACAACATAAAAGTATTCACTTATTTCAATTTTCTATATAGCTTCTGTATAAAACCTTTTTTATTCTATAAGTATAATCTCAAGGGAGTTTTTCTTGAAAATTCGCCAGAGCCAACTAATTATTTCAAAAATTCAAATATCAGAAAGTACATAAGTAAAAGTGGTTATGCTTATCACAATAGGTTGGGAAAATTAATAGAACACGAAAATTTAATAGAAGATATTAAGTTAAGGTTAGAAAAATTCTGTGACCACTTTTATTATGATGAAGTACAAGACTTAGGAGGTCACGATTTTAATTTTATAATGGAACTATCAAAATCCAATGTCAATTTCCTATTTGTAGGAGACTTCTATCAACAAACATATGTGACAAGTTTTGACAGAAATGTAAATGGAACTCTACACAAAGATTATGACAAATATTTGAAAAGGTATGAAGACTTTAATATTTCTATTGACTTAGAAACCTTGAGCAATAGTTGGAGATGCAGTCCTACAATATGTAATTATATTTCAGAAAACTTAGGTATTCTAATCGGCTCACACAGAACTGACCCAACTGAAATTATATTAATTGAAGACAAAGAAAAATTATCTTCAATTATAAAAGATAATTCAATAATAAAGTTGGTGTATAACAATGCTAACAAAAGAGATTTTAGAGCAAAAAACTGGGGAGAATGTAAAGGAGAAGATGATTATATTGATACTTGTATAATTATGAATGCTACAACTTTTAAATTATATAAAAAAGACGATTTAAATAATTTAGCGAATCGGACAAAAAACAAATTATATGTTGCTTTTTCAAGAACACGAGGGAATTGTTATTTAGTTGACGAGAAACTCTTGAAATAAAGCACAGTTTACAACAATGCATAAAAAACATAGGGCATTTGTGTTAACTCCAAAGTTCTGTGTTTATTTACAAAGTTCGCTAAATATAAAATTTGGTATTTAAACCAAAAATAAAAGCAAAACGTTTATATTTAGCTAAGTGTTAAAACCAATATGTAGTGCTTATTACCTGCCCTACGTTTCTTATACTAACCGTTGGGTAACAGCAAAAAAAAATGAAAAATGAAAAAGAAAATTATTTTACTAATCTTAATATTTTCATTAAGTATTAGTTTTCAAGCTCAGACAAAATTTAAAAATTTAACTGATAAAAAAGGGCTTGAATTTCTAAATAATTTGAATTTAAACATTATTAGTTTAGTTCCAACCAAAAAAGAATATGAAAGCTTTAATGAAAAAATACATAACAAAATTATACCTGCAGAATATATAAAGTACATAGATTCTATAGATTACTCGAAATTCAATAATAAATTATCATTTATTAAAATTTATTCACAAAATAGATCATACAGAAGTCAAAACTCATATGAGGTAAAAAAAATGAAAAGAAAAGATTCGTTGTCATTGACAAATATTCATCTTGACATGAAAATAAAAGACTATATAATTGATTATAAAGAATATCAGAATCAAAAAATTGAATATGAGATAATTGAAAAAAAATTAAAAGATAGAAAAATACAACATCGAATTGTTTTTTTTAAAACTATAAACTAAAGTCATTTATTATACACAATAAAGCCATTACCCAACACCGGCTAAAATTAATACGGTTTGAAGCTTAAAATGAGAGTTTAAAATTCATTTGTCCGCAAAAACAATTTGTCTTAGTTTTAAGTCAAATAAAAAACTAAACAAATGGTTTTTGCTAAATTTTATGCCCGAGTAAAGTTAACAAATCCAAAACAGCGTAAATCAATTATTAACCTGTAGCCATATTTCAGGACTAGATAACTAAAAATGAGTCCATTTCTTGTCATAGGACAATTTAAAATTAGACTCAATCGGTTAATTTAGCTAAAATAAAATTGAACGAATGAAAACAATTTTTGACAAAAATATTCGAGAACAACTTATCAATAGAATTAACAAAATCAACAAAGAAAATAATGCCGAATGGGGTAAAATGAACCTTATCCAAATGCTCAAACACAATACTTATTGGAATAAATGGATTCTTGGAAAAGAAAATCACAAGTATAAACAAGCTTTTTTGGGGAAAATATTTGGAAAAATAGCTTTGAAGAAAATGATAAAGGACGAGAAGCCTTTTGATAAAAACATTCCCACTTCCGACCAGTTTAAAGTAAAGGAATCGACTGGTAATATTGAATATGAAAAATCAGAATGGATTTCATTAATTAAAGAATATGAAAAATTTAATAATCTGAGCTTTATCCACGATTTTTTCGGCAAAATGACAAAGGAACAAATCGGAGTATTGGTTTACAAACATACCGACCACCATTTAAGGCAGTTTGGAACATGAAAAAGCCAGTTGCCAACAATGTATAACCGCAATTACGGCTGAATCTACAAAAAAACCTTGGAAAAACAGACATTTTATACGCGTGGCCGATGAAATTGAATTTGGAGCACCTTAAAGGAAAGTAATTTTAAGAAAGTGTGCGTCAATTTTTCGGATGCGGAATTAAACGAAACAGAAATTCATTCACTTTAGGGGCTGGAAACAAGAAATTCCTTGGAAAATATTTTTGCAGATTGAATATCATGAATCAGTTGATATAGGATAATGTTTGTTAATCCTTCATTGTACATGATCAAAACGTTAGTCTCTAAAAAAAGGTTTATCAAATAAATACCATTTAAAACGCAACCCAATTTCAGTAAAAGTAAAGCCAGCTGCTGTTGCAGAGGCAATATTGCTTCGAATGCCATAAACATTTAATAGGGTGCGTTCCGTAAACTTATATCCTAACTTAGTTTGTATGCGGTAAGTACTTTGGCTGTTATCGTCTTCAATATATTGTAATCCAGTGGCGACCGTTAGCTCGTAAAACCATGCGTTGGGTTGTGTAATGGCTTCATCTTTAATCAAATTAACAAAAACTTCAGCAGCATTAAATTTTTCTGGGCTAAAATAAACAGTAGGGACTTGATTTTTGAAAGTAATGTATTGGTAGTTCAAACCTGCTTTTAAAGCAGGTTTGCTAAGTATGTTATAATATAACGAGGTAAATAAAAGATTTCTAGTATTATCGTCATTTTGCCAGGTATAAAAATACTGTGTAAACCATCCAAAATTGAAATTCGTGCTTAGGTTATAATTGGCGTACAGATTATTCATTACAATTTCACGATTTAATAATTCAGCATTAAAACTTTGTATTTCGCTTTTATAGCCAATATCTAAAACTTGTAGTTTAAATGGTTTTATATTTAAAGCTAAATTGGTAACAAACTGATTATAATCGTTTGTGTTGGCTTTTGCCGAGGTTACGCCCGCTAACCCTTTAAAGGTGATGTTTGGCAATAGCTGGTAGGATAATCCTAATGAAAAATCGTTTGAGGTGGCATCATTATTAGTTACCTTGTTGCTGGTTGTTCTGTAGCTATAGTTTGCTAACCATTTAAATTTTGTTGAAGTTGGAAATTCAATACGGGTTTGTATGCTAAAGGCTTTATTATCGCCATTGTCAAACGAGTAGGAGGTGTTTGTTTCCCAAAAAGGAGTGAAATTGGTGTTTAAGGTTTTAATAAAATTTGAGGCATCTTTTTGCTTATCATAAATCTTTAGGGTGTTTTCTGCCGCGAGATAAGCATCATTATAAATACCAATGGCTTTTAAGGCATTGGCTTTTCCTAAGTTTCCATCAAATGACGTGCTGTCGTTTTTTAAGATATGATTATAATCTGTTAGGCTCTTTTTAAAATCACTTTTATAAATATTGAGAGTGGCACGTAATGCAAGAACCCAATTTTCATTTGGTTTACGTTCTATTAAATTTGAAATAAGCGTATTAGCCGTTTTAAATTTTTTATTCCAAATGAGGGCTTGTATGTAGCGTTCGGTAGTTGCTTGTTTTAGTTCAGGATTCGTATTTGTTTCTAAGCTTAAAAAACTTTCTGTGCTTATTTGTAATGCTTTTTTTTCTTTGCCATTTAAATGAGAAACTAAAGCTAAACCATTTAAAGCAATTTGTTTGTTTTCAGGTTTTTCTGCTAATAAATTATAAGTGGTTTCAGCTTCATCAAATTTTTCAGCTATTAAATACAAGTTTGCAAGATTTAATAAACTGTCTTTATCATCTTTAAAAAGAGAAAGGTTTTCTTTTAATAAACGTTCGGCTTCATCGTAATTTTGAGCTTGTTGATTTTGATATGCATAGCCTAAATATATATATTTTTTTGAGGTTAATGCATTGGGGTTTCCAGGTAAAACTTTTAAAGCTTTATTTACAAACATTAGAGCTCCATCGTAAATTTTAAGATTAGAAAGTGTATTGGCATACCCTAAAAGGGCAGGGAAACTTTGTTTATCTTCTTTAATTAAAATGTTATAAAATGATTTGGCTTCTGCATAGTTTTTATTCCAAAGTAAGGCTTCTGCATAGTTAAGTTTTATTTCAAAATCGTTTGGATATACTTTTAATAAATCGGTAAAAATAGCCACTGCTTTTTCAGATTGACCTTGTAAACCAACCGCACGACCATAACATAACTTAGCCGTTTTATTAGTTGAGTGGTTTTTTAAAACAGTCTCAAAAAAAGTTTCTGCTTTAGCATATTTACCCGTTTCTAAATAGGAAAACCCTTCTTGCATATCTTGGGCATAAGCAAAACTTGTTATGATAAACAAGCATAATTTTATGTAATATTTATTGGGCATCTTGTACGTTTTTTATGATAGTGCAAGTTAGTCATTCCAATTCAATCATTCGTCTACAGCAAATTGCAACTCACCGAAATTTACTGGTGCTCTGTTGATTCTTGGGAGATATTTGTACCAGCAACCAATGAAACCATTAACTATAACCTACAGATGATGTCACTTACAATTAAAGAAAATAACGGAATATTTTTATTAGAAGGTATAATTGATTCTACAACATTAAAAAAGCTTCATAATCATTTAGAATTTTTATTGGCTTATACCAAGTCTGTAACCATAAACATTGATAAGGTAACAGCAATAAATAAAAGCGGATTAGAGATTATTGAAAACCTTTTTCGCAGAGCTGAATTGAATAATAAAGAATTTTATGTTATCGGTTATGGTTGTAAAGCTATTTATGAATCAAAGAATTTGTTAAACGTAGCATAATTTAAGATAGTATATTTTTAAAAATGAAAGTCATGCAAATTCTAACCATATTAAAATCGAAGAAAATTTCGCAAGAGCAATTATTTATGCTTAGTGTATTAATTGTTAATGGAGGAAACTATTTATACAATCTTATTTTGGGGCGTTTGTTAGGACCTGAACAATTTGCAGATGCAGCAGTGCTTATTACCTTTTTATTGGTGCTATCGTTTATGGCCATGACCTTTCAATTGGTAACTGCAAAATTTTCGGTGCTATTTGAAGCTGATATTTTTAAGAGCTTTGTTTTTGGAGTTTATAAAAATGCGCTTATTGTAGGAGTTTTTATGGGTGTTTTAATCATTGTGTTTTCAAGCCAATTGCAACAGGTGTTTAATACTTCCTCATCAGCCATGTTCACTATTTTTGGAGTAGGCGTTCCATTTTATTTTTTAATGAGCGTTAACCGAGGTGTTTTTCAAGGCAAAAAAGAATTTAAATTTTTATCTATTACGTACCAAAGTGAAATGGTAAGCAGACTTGTAATTACTTTGGGGTTGATATTCCTTCTTAATATACAATCGTCTGTTATTATTTCAATAGGTATTTTAATCTCTTTTCTTTTTGGATTATTACCATTTAAAGTAGGTCATGTTTCATTGAAAACCACCGCAATTGATTCTTCAACCTCAAAACAAATTAGGAACTTTTTTATTCTTACTGCGTTTTATGAATTGACTCAAATCATTATAAACAATAGTGATATTTTATTGGTAAAGCATTATTTTGAATCTTACGAAGCAGGGTTGTATGCTTCATTAGCTTTAATAGGGCGTATTGTATATTTTATAGCATGGATGTTTGTAATGTTGTTGCTTCCAACGGTTATTCAGTTAAAAAAAGAAGGTAAAGCTACTGCCCCAATTTTGTTTAAGTATGTAGGCTATATTGCGGCAATAGCCCTTATCATTGTACTTACCTGTGCTATTTTTCCAAAATTGATGATTGCTATTTTATTTGGTGATAGTTATTTAGCCATGGCACCTTTATTATGGAAATATGCCATGGCAACAGGTATGTTTGCAGTGTCTAATATTTTTGCTTACTATTACTTATCGTTGGATAAATATATACCAGTTGTTATTTCTGGAGTATTTGGAATGCTTCAAATGCTGTTAGTTGTTTTCTTTCATGAAAGTTTAGAACAAGTAGTCCATATGCAGATTATAGCCATGATTTCATTATTAATTATTCAAATAATCTTTTTTAAATTCAGTTCAAACCATGTTGTGAAAACTGACTAATCTAAAGTTAATTACCATTCGTCTACACGAATAGTTAACCCAACTAAAGAAGGTGATATTTTGAATTTATAAACCTCAAATTTGTATTATAATTAAAACCAAATAACTTATGAAATTAGCCATTGTAACAGCATATCCACCAAGTAAAGTAACATTAAATGAATATGCTTATCATTTGGTAAAGCACTTCAGACAAAAAGAAGATGTGACCGAATTGATTTTGTTAACCGATAAAACAGAAGGAGAAAAAGATATTCATTTTACACAAGCAGGCTGTAGAATAACCATAAAAGAATGTTGGTCCTTTAACAGCTATGCGAATGTATTATCAGTAACAAAAGCTATAAATAAAACAAGACCAGATGCGGTGTTATTTAATCTTCAGTTTATGAAATTTGGCGATAAAAAAATAGCAGCGGCATTAGGTTTAATGCTACCATTGGTCTGTAAGTTAAAACGTATTCCTAATATTGTTTTGTTACATAATATTTTAGAAGAAGTAGATTTAGGAAGTGCAGGTTTTACAAATAATAAATTAATGCAAAAAGTGTATGGATTTATAGGTACTACATTAACCAAACTAATTTTACAAGCTGATACCGTTGCGGTAACTATTGAAAAGTATGTAGATGTTTTAGAAAAGAAATATAAAGCTAAAAACATAAAACTAATTCCTCACGGAACTTTTGAAATTCCTGAAGAACCAGATTATATAATTCCAACAGACCCTATGCAAGTAATGACTTTTGGAAAGTTTGGAACTTATAAAAAAGTAGAAGGTATGATTGAAGCCGTTGAAATGGTTAGAAAATCTACAGGTTTAAACTTAGAAGTTGTAATTGCAGGAACTGACAATCCAAATGTACCTGGATATTTAGATAAAGTTCAAGACGATTATAAAGAAATACCTCAAGTGCGTTTTACAGGATATGTAGAAGAAAGTGAAGTGCCAAAGTTATTTAATGAAAGCGCCGTTGTGGTGTTTCCTTACACTTCTACAACTGGAAGTTCTGGAGTCCTTCACCAAGCAGGAAGTTATGGTAAAGCAGTTGTGATGCCAGATTTAGGAGATTTAGCACACTTGGTTAAGGATGAAGGATATCAGGGAGAATTTTTTGAACCAACTAGTGTTGAAAGTTTAGCCAGAGCAATTGAAAATATAGTAACAAACGAACCTTATAGAATTAAGTTGGGAAAAGCAAATTATAAAGCGGCTACCGCATTACCTATGAGTAGAATAACAGATATGTATTTAGAAACTTTTGATACAATAATGTTAAATAAAAATGTTACTAAATCTGAAGAAAGAGAAATTATGGCTTAGATATGTATTTAAATGCGGGTTTAGTCTCTCCTTTTTGGGTGATAAATCCAAAATGCTCTTGAGCCCGTTTTCTCCAAGGAAGTCGTCCAACGACTTCCTTTGGTATGTTATTAAAATCGTAAAGTGTCCAAGACATAAATTGCAAATTATTAGCAGCAATAACTTCTTGGGCTTTTTTGTGATAATTGGCTTGATCTTTATTGGACGTTCCAAATGGGTTCCATAATCCAGAGTAAGACGATAAGCCAAACTCTTGTAAAACTAAGGGTTTGTTAGGTATTTCCGTTTTTAAGGTTTGTATAGCTTCATCTAATTTTTGTAAATCTTCATAATAATGGAATGAAACAATATCTACTTTATCTTTTAAAATAGAAGCACTTTTTGCGTTAGACCAACCAATGGTTACTGGATGAATGGTATCAACCGATTTTACTAAATCTATCATATTATCAAGCCAAGCTATAACCGTTTCTTTTCCTCTCGATTCAAAATCTAAATTAGGTTCATTTTTAACGTCCCAAGCAATAAGAGCATTGTGGTTTTTAAAAGTGGTGACTATTTTTTCTGCATGGCGGTGGTTTAAAGTCCAATTTATTATGGAATAATCACCATAAAAATCAAACAAGGTCAAAACTACTTTTAAATGATGCTTATCTGCTAAATCTAAAGTTTGTTTTAATTTTTTAAGTTTTTTAGGGCTTACGTTGGCTTTTCCAAAGTCTTCGTATTGCACAAAAATCCTAACCGAATTTAAGCCAGCGTTTTTTATAATTTTGAAGTCTTTTGAAATGGTGTCTATAGAAAATGCATCACCAAACATGTTCCAAGGGTTTGCTTTTGGGTAATAGTTAATACCTTTAATATTCAAACTGTCTGTAATAATTTTTGAAGTTTCAAATATATAAGGCTTCGTACTTTCTTTTACTAAATGCCGGATGCGCCAAAAACCATCTTCTAATAACAAAACTATTTTATAGGTGGATATTTCCGTGGTTTCTAAAACCATTTTTTCAGCCTTAAACACACGTTTGTATTCAATGACATTACGGTCTGTGACAACAGCTAATTGACCATCTTCACTAAAAAATTCTAAAGTAGGATGGTGTTTTAAAGTGGTGGCTTCAATAGTTATGTTATTAGCAGCATTTAATTCTATAAAATCATATAAATTCTTTCTTGCACTGTCTGTATAATAATCTTTAATACCAGCCGTTTTATTGGTTTTATAAGCAATTTGTTTAACGTACCAAGCGTCTAAATAATCGTTTTGTAAGGCGTTAAGGTTTTCTTGGTCCATAAGTCTGCCTTCGTTGAGTAAAGGCGCCCAAACTAGTTTTGGTAAATATTGTTCTACTTTTTGAATTTCGGTATGTAACATTGTGCTTCGGTCGGCACCAGTGTTTAGGTAACTAAACAAGGCACTGATACCGGAAACAATTAAGGCAATAAGTAGTATATAGGAAGCTATTAATATAGTGCGCAATATGTTTTTATTAATACTTACCATAACTTCTTAATGTTGATTTTTTTTGTTTTTCCTGCGGTTTCAATACTAAATTTATAGTGGTCATTTTTATAAATAGCAGGTTTTAAATTGAAGTTAACATAGCCGTTAAAAGATGTTTTTAGAATGGTATTTATAAGTAGGTCATCTTTATAAATATTTAATTTAACATGTAGCCCATCGGGAATCATCTGAGACATAAAACTTTGTAATGGGCCAACAGTGATTACTCTGTTTTTATTTGAAAAACTAACTTCAAAATCTTGAATAGCTTGTTTGTAGGTTAACAAAATACTTTGGCTTTCAGCCATACCATCAATGTATGCTTTTATGTTCCAATTATTGGCATAATCAGGATGGATTATTTTAGCATGTGCTACCCCTTCAATAGTGGTGCCAGTGGTTTTTAAAATATTCTGTTGCTGATTTGTAATGTAAAAAGTAACAAAGGTGCCATCACTTACCACATTGTTTTGCTTGTCTTTGATAATGGAAGTTGAAAATGTAGTAATTTGATTGCCATCTGCATAATCATGAGGGCGTGTGGCGTAAATTTTGAAATCTGTGGGAATAGCAGCCCCAATATTTACTGTGAATTCTTTAGAATTGATGCCTAAACTCTCTGAAGATACCAACATTCGTCCGCTTTCTTTTTTTGAATAAATATTTTTATAAGCAATTAAATTCTTAGTGAAAACGGTATTGTTTTTTTCTGAATCTAAAAATTGATGTTTTACATTTACTAAAGTGTTTTCAACTATTGGGTTGTCTAAAGAATCTGTTGGGATAATAACTAACATAGTATAATCAGTTCCACCAGCCACTATACTAGGGGGCCCTATATAGGTTTCCATAGTTGTCACTTCTTGTTTTGGTTTGATATTTAAATTTCCTGAAAGAGAGGCGTTTCTGTTTAATAACGTCCAATTAATTACTCCTGTTTTTTTAATTATGTTTTTAGGAATGGAATAGTTAAGCGTATTGTTTTTTAAAGATGCAGATACTAAAGTAGAACCATAACTACTTGAACAATAGAGTAGAGGTTTTTCAGTTTTAGAAGTTGAAAATTTTAAAATAATGGTATTGCCAACTTCAAAAGTTGATTGGGAAGTTAATAGTTTAATATTATTTGATGGACTATTTGGTTGCGCATTAGCAAATAATGATATTAAAACCAAAATGAAAATAAACAGATATGTATTTTTAAGTGGCATTAATTAGGGCTTCCTATATATGGGTTAATTTCTATTTTAATATAATCAAAATTTGGGTGTTCAATTTTTTGTAATTGGGCCCCAGTATGATTTTCAATTCTATTGGGTACTGTTTTAGCTGCAATAGCATCATTAGGTAAACCGTTTACAAAAATATTTTTCATGTCATTATTAATGATTTTTACTTTTTCATCCTTCAATAAATGATATTTAAAATTTTGTTTGCGTTGTTGCCTGATGCCTTCTTTAATAAACAAATGGTCTACCCAAAGCATATTTTGGTTGTTGTCATAATAAGTAATTAATAGTTGTGGAATGGTAATTTCTTGAATACCACTATTAAATAAGTTGCCATAAATCATTTTGTTTTTAATGTGTATATCGCTTAATACTACATTTTTATATAAATCTGAAGCCGATACATTTCCAGCAGCTTGCAAGTTGAATTTTGTTGGTTGTTCTTCAAACTCTACAGGTGTAAATTCATCAGGGTTAAACGTATCTGGAATAGAATCTTGGGTTTTAGACCAGGCAATACCTTCAAAATTAATTCTGAAACTACTCGATTCTTTGGGCATCAATTTATGTTTTATATGATATTTAGCATTGTAAGTCGCTAATTGTTTATTTGCGTTGTTGTAAAGTGTACCTTTTAAAATAACATCAGCAGGAACGTTGTCTATATTTTGTACTTCGCCTATAATAGCATAGTGATTTTGGTATTTTACTAATTTAGCAGATAGCACTTCTAAAACGGGCTGTTTTAAAACATCTTCATGATGGGTTTGTTCTGTAGTAATACGTCGTCTGCCTTGGTTAAAATATTGGGTAGTATTATCAGAATAGAGTTGGTCAGGAGGCAAATCGTTGTTAAGGTCGTCTGCTTGTAAATACCATTTTCCGTGGCGTTTTGATAGTGATTTATAATCTATTTTTTCTATTCTTTCAAGTGGTGTAATCCATTGACTGATTACCTTTGCAGAAACCGTACTATCGTTGTGTGGGGTTATTTCTGTTTTAATAGCATCCATTTTAGCATAACTGCTCAATAATCCATCAGTTACTGAAATTTCTAACATGTATTGGGCAATAGGGATGGTGTTTTTAGGGTCAATTAAACGATGGGCCTTTTCAAATTCTTTAAAATCTAAAGCATCGTAGTAGGCTATAATAGCATTTTCAGGGCTGCGTTGTGAGTCGTTTTTTAAGTAGAATAAATAGATACTATAAAATACAAGTACCACTAATACTAATGACCAAATATGTGTGATGCGTAATACATTTTTATTGAATTTGTGATAGCTAACCGAATACTTTAAAAAATCGGGAGCAGGTTTTAATCGTGTTTTCAGCATATTAACCCATAGCATTTGTATGTTTAATATGAACGCAATTAAAACAGTTAAAAAAGGTATAATCCCCCAATGGATTTTTAGCCATTTAGCAACATCTTCTTTAGGTAAAATAGATGATACTGGAGGAATGTTAAGGCGCTCCCAAACCATGATACCGTTTTCTAATTGTCGTAAACGCTGCCAGCCACAATAATAGAGAATGGGATCATAAAATTTATCGTTAGAAAATATATATTTAAGGTTGTACTTTTCTGGTGTGGTTAAAAATTGTTGTAATGATCCAATGCCTGCAACGCCTTTGAATTTTGAGTTTTCTAGGCGTTCAATTGGTCTTGTTGTTAGTTCAGGTAATCGTCGGGCCGAATGGTAGTTTCCATCTACAGTCATAGCATTGGTTTGTGCACTTAACCAGGCCATTTGGTCACCAAACCCTAGAGTTAAAAATCGCCATTTGTCGTGATCATCTTGATTTAAGAAATTCACGATTGGTAACATTTTTATTTTTTGTGGTTGTGAGGGTCTAAAGTAGTTTAAACTCATGGTGAAAATAACCATAAAAACAAATAGTCCTGCTAATATTCCTCCAATAATACGATGGTAAACAGCTCCAAATTTTGATTGAATTAATTCTTTTAAATCACCTTCTACAAAGCGATACGCAAATTCTCCCAACAGAGGTAGTGATAGGATAGAAGCCCAAAGTGTAAATCTATCTAAGGTTAAAATATTAAAAGCGGTTTCACCTAACATTTTTAGAGGAATAGGTGTAGTACCACCAGTGCCTAAAATGGTGCAAATGGTAACAGATAGGCCAAAAAATAAATAACGTTTGCTATAATATCTATAGAATATATATGGTAGTAGTACGAGTAAAATTCCCCAAGGAATTAAAAAAAATACTAATCCAGAAGATGTAATTTCCAAAAAGTTATCTCTAGAACCATGAGGTATGGGTACCTGTGTAATGGGATTAGCTTTAGAATTTAACCAGTACGGAAAAATACAACCTATAATTAGCACTAAGGATAACATTCCAAAACTTACAATACGCTTAAAGAGTTTAAAAAAGCTACTTAAGAAAATTTTGAAAGTTACTTTTTTCATAGAATTTACCTGTTCTCTTGATACATCCATTAGTACCATGCCTATTAAAGGAAATATAAAAAATACCATTCCAAAAATTGGAGTTACATGGTGGGAAGTAACCGTTACAGCTATTAATGATAAGGATGTTCCTAAGTACCATTTTTTTCCAGTTTTTAACCACAAATAGATTTCAGGTAAGGCATGCATTAATACGGAAACTCCAACAATACTTGGTAATTGGCCAAAAATGTGAAGTGTTTCTACAAATGAAGATGAAAATACCGCTAAAACGGAAGCATAACCAGCTATAGTTTTGTTACCAGTCATAAGTAATGAAAACCTATAACTACCTGTTATAAAAAGCACGATAGCTATGAGTGCAACACTAAACATACCAAATTTTAATCCGCCAATAAGAGACAATAAACCGATAGATTGATGTACTAAAGGCGGATAACTTTGTACGGTAAAGCCTGTGTACCATTCATAGTTCCAAGGCTCAAACCAACTGTGCGCATAATGGTCCGCAAAAAATAGGTGAATTAAAGCGTCATAAGTAGTTTCTAAAGTGAAAAATATGGAACTACCATGAAAAGCCAATCCTAAAAGGATTGCTGAAATTAAGTATTTGTTTGAGGTTTCCTTCATTTAAAGCCTAAGCTATAACAATACGGTAAAGATAAATAATTTAAATAGTGGTTCAATTTTTAATTATCTACACAAACTTACCATTCGTCTAAACTAAAATGGTGGTTTAACTAAATAGCATTAAAAAGAATAGCAAACCAAGTACTTTTGGAGTATAAATAATCATAAATATACCAATCATGAAGATATTAGCAATTGATGATCAACAATTAGTGTTATTACCATTACAAAAAAGACTAAATGAATTAGGGTATGAGGTAGTAATTGAAACAAATGCTCATAAAGGTGTGGAGTTGTTTGATACTGAAAACCCAGATTTAGTAATTGTAGATATAAATATGCCAGGAATATCAGGGTTGGATATTGTTAAACATATTAGAAATTCAAAAAAAGAAAATACACCAGTCATGGTGTTATCAGGGAATACCCAAGATAATGTTATCACAGAAGGTTTTGATTTAGGTATTAATGATTATATGAAAAAACCATTAAGTTTAAATGAGATTAGTGCTCGTGTAAAAAGATTAATTGGAGCTCCAGAAACACAAAATGCAATTAATAAAAGTGAAGTTTTGATTCAACAGCGTTGCGTTGGAGTTGTTATACCTTGTTACAATGAAGAAGAACGTTTGTTGAGTAAAGAATTTACTGATTATATAGATAAAAATTCTGGTTACCATTTATGTTTTGTAAATGATGGGAGTAAGGATAGGACTTTAGAGGTTTTAAAAGATTTACAAAAAGGAAGAGAAGATTTTATAACTGTATACGACTGTGAAAAAAACGGAGGCAAAGCTGAAGCAGTTAGACAAGGTATGCTTTTTATGGCAAAAAAAGAAGATTTAGATTACATAGGGTTTTTAGATGCTGATTTATCTACTGATTTAGCTGATTTTGATGATTTAGTAAAGACTATTGAAACTTCAGAATTTAAAATTGTAAGTGGTTCAAGAATTTCCAGAATGGGTGCAAATATTACTAAGGAATCTGCAAGAAAAGTTATTAGTATGACTATAAACTTTATTATTAGAAAGATTTTGAAAATGGATTTTAAAGATACACAATGTGGGGCTAAAATTTTTCGTAAAGATGTAATTGAAATTGCTTTTGCCGAAAAGTTTGTAACACAGTGGATATTTGATGTTGAAATTTTTAAAAGAATGTCACAGTATTTTGGGTTAAAACAAGCAAAAGCTATGCTTTGTGAACAACCGCTAAAAAGATGGATTCATGCTGATGGTTCTAAACTTTCAATGAAAGACTCGGTGAAAATTGTTGCTCAATTAGGGCAAATAGCATGGGTTTATAGAACCAAAAAAAGAAATTTGAATGTTGAAGATAAAAAATTGAAATTAGTATAAAAAACAGACTTTTTTATTACAATTAAATAAAATAACGATTGGTTTTAAAAAGAAGGGCTAAACTATGATAGTTTTACTCTTCTTTTTTTTTTAATTAAAGTATTTGTCTCAAATTTTAAATCTTTTTCTCAATTCTAAGATGTTAATAGGATTTAATTACTAAAATAAAAATTATTTAAGTATGTCAAAATCACAATTAAACAATTGATATTTTAGGAAGAATAAAAAAAAAGGTATAGTAATTTATCATCTTAATGATAAGTGTGGAGTTAGTGTATGTTTTAGCCTTTTTATAGTTTGTCACAAGCTATGTCATAATAGTTTGAAATCAAAAGTTTCATTTATTTTTACTAGATTTGTTTGTGTTTCTATAGGAGTATTTCTTGTTTTCTCCTTTGTAAATAACAATTAATTAATGAAAGACTCTTCTTTTTGGATAGCTTAGAAAAGATATTTAAAACAACCTATAAAGATTTATGCGTAATAGCTTTATTTTATTTAAAAGATATAAAAGAAGCGGAAGACGTAGTACAAGATGTTTTTGTTAAAATTATAGAAAATAAAAATATTGACGAAATAAAAAACTTAAAAGGTTATTTGAGTACTGCAGTTAGAAATGCAAGTTTGACTCGGATAAGTCAAAATAATAAAATGCAAGCCATAGATGAAAATACTATGGTTTATGTGGAAAGTATATCTGCTGAAGATAATGAGCTCTCTTTGAGAAAAAAGAGAAAACTTTACAGTCAAATAGATTTATTGCCAGAACAATGTAAAAAAGTGTTTATATTATGCGTAGTAGATGGTTTAAAATATCAAGAAACAGCAAATCAGTTAGGATTGTCTATTAATACTGTAAAAACACAAATGAAAAAAGCTTTTAAAATGTTAAGAGCTTCACTAAAAGAGATCTACTTCTTAATATTAATAGCTGCTAATGAAGTTTTTATAAAAAAAAATAAAAATACATCACCCTAAATGTTAATTTTTAGTCTTATTAATAACAACTAAGGTTAAATAAATAACATTACGTGAAAATAAACACTATTTTATTAAAGAAAATTGAATCGAACCTAAGTGGTGAAGAGGAGTTAAAGTTTCAAAAATGGCTCGAAAAGTCAGAAAAAAACAAAGAACTTTATAATTTACTATTATTACTTAAGGCAGAGAAGAAGCACATTAAAATTATATCTGATTTGGATGTGAATGTTGCATGGAAATCAATACAAGAAAAGTCATATCCAACTAAACAAACGTCTGTAAATTATCTCAACAAAAGGGTGTTGAAATTTGCCGTAGCTGCTTCTGTGTTGCTTTTAATAACTGCAACATTTATTTATAAAATTACTTCAAAAGGAGGTTCTGCTATACAAAACACACCAATAATAGTTAATAATACTATCAAAAAAGGCACCGATAAGGCCATCTTAACTTTGGAAGATGGAACAGAAGTTGTACTAAATAATAAAGAAAGTTTTAATACATCTAAGTTAAGTAGTAATGGCAAACAAATAGTGTATAAATCAGGACATAAAGTACATAAAGATATTCAGTATAATTATTTAACTATTCCACGCGGAGGTCAGTATTTTGTAAAACTATCTGATGGTACACAAGTTTGGTTAAACTCCGAATCTAAATTAAAATATCCTGTGTCATTTGTTGAAGGGGAAACTAGAGAAGTAGAGCTTGTTTATGGAGAAGCTTATTTTGACGTGTCGCCGAGCGAAACCAATAAAGGGGCATCATTTTTAGTGAATCACGATCAACAAGAAATTCAAGTTTTAGGAACAGAATTTAATATTAAAGCATACAAAGCTGATAAAAATATTTATACCACTTTGGTGGAGGGAAAGGTTGCTATAAGTACAGGAATAAGCCAAGAGAGCTTATTGCCAAATCAACAATCCATTTACAATACTTTAAATCATTCTTTAGTAATTTCAGAAATAAATGTTAAACCAGAAATATCATGGAAAGATGGTGTTTTTATTTTTGAAAGCAAAGAATTAAAAGGTATTATGCTTGTATTATCTAGATGGTATGATATGGATGTGGTTTTTGATACAGAGAAATTAGAAAATCAAAAATTTACAGGTTTAATAAATAAAAATTATGGAATTCAAGATATTATGTCTGTTATGAAGGATACAGATGTTATAAATACATATTCAATTAACGGCAAAACAATAACTTTAAAATAACTAATTAACTTAAAAAAAAAGTATATGAATTGAAAACAACACAATGATGTTGAAATTAAAGATTTTGGCATAAAAATGAAAAAGGAAGGAAATAGTTTCAACCCTAGGAAAGTATAAGACTAAATCCCCCTTTTACCCGTCTTAATTAATTAAAAAGTTTAACTAACTAAAAACCTTGTAAATTTATGAAAATTAAATTGACCGATGTTCTTTTCGTCAAGAGAAAAGAGCTCTTAATACTTATTATGCGAACATTTATCTTCTTGCTTTGTACTTCGATGTTTAGTTTTACGCCTAACTATGTTTTATCTCAAAATTCTAAAATTAGGATTGAAAAGGATGTAACTATTAGTGTTAATGAAGTGTTTAATATCATCAAAGAGCAAACAACTGATTACATGTTTATTTACAGAGATGATTTATTTAACAATTTCCCTGAAGTTCAACTAAAAAAGGGCGTTATAAAATTAGATAAATTATTGGAAGAAAGCCTTTCTGGAGGTAATGTAAATTTAACTGTTACGCCTAATAAAACCATTCTTATTCGAAAGAAGTCGCCAGAAGATAATGTTCAGAGACAAATATCTGGTAAGGTTGTGGATGAGTTTGGCGAGCCTATACCAGGAGTTACAGTTTTGATTAAAGGAGAAGGTGTTGGTACATCCACAAATTTGGAAGGTGTTTACCATATGATAGTACCAAATATTGAAAGTGTCTTAATTTTTTCAAGTATTGGTTATAAAAGTCAAGAAATAAAAGTAGGAAATCAAACGTCTATTAATATTACCTTAAAGGAAAATTTAAATCAATTAGGAGAAGTAGTGATTAATGGTGTCTTTGAAAGAAAAGCGGAGAGTTTTACAGGGGCTGCTGTAACAATAACAAAAGAAGAATTACGAAAAGTAGGAAGTCAAAATATATTTCAGGCTATACAGAACATTGATCCCTCCATAGCTTTGGTTGAAGATTTTAGTTTAGGGTCAAACCCCAATAACCTTCCTGATATGCAAATACGAGGTACATCTACTTTTCCTAGTAGTGAAGCTGAAGAGTTTAAAGGGAATTATTTACAAAGCCCAAATCAACCATTGTTTATATTAAATGGTTTTGAAGCGTCTGTAGAACGTGTTTATGATATCGATTTTAATCGTATAAAACGACTTACTATTTTAAAAGATGCTGCTTCCAAAGCTTTATATGGCTCTAAAGCAGCCAATGGCGTTATTGTTATTGAAACAGAAACTCCTACAGGGCAAGAGGTCAGGATAACTTATAATGCAAACCTTGATTTAGAACTTCCAGATTTATCAAGTTATAACCTAACCAATTCATTACAAAAATTACAAGCAGAAACACTTGATGGATATTATTTATCTAGAGATTCTGGAGATTATGTTGAGCTTCAACAGTTGTATAACTCGAGATTGAAATTAGCTCAAGAAGGATTGAATACAGATTGGATGGCTGTACCATTACAAAATGGAATTGGACAAAGGCATTCTATTGGTGTAGAGTTAGGAAGTGAACACCTTAGCATTTTAGCTAATTTAAATTATCAAAAAAAATCTGGCGCGATGAAAGAATCGTTTCGTGAAAATATTGGTGGTAATTTAACTGTGATGTATAAAATTGATAAAATAAAATTTCAAAATAGTATTTCTGTTACGGGTAATAATACCCAAGAGTCTCCGTATGGCGATTTTAGTGATTATTCTAAAATGAACCCATATTGGAGAGCTTATGATTTAGATGGAACTATTCCGTATTATTCTGAGTATTTAACTAGTGATATTAATTTTACAAATCCACTATATAACACAACTTTAGAAACAAAAGATGTATCTAGTTATCTTAATTTTGTAAATAACTTTTATTTAGAATGGGATGTTTTACCATCATTAAAAGCCATTGCTCGTGTTGGTATAGATCTTAAACGCAGTGATGCTGATGAGTTTTATCCAGGACAACATACACTTTTTGATACAGAAACCGATGATACTCGTAAAGGATCATATCAAGTAAACAACGGAAAAAGTTCTTATTTTTCAGGAGATTTTAATGTTCAATACTCTAAGAGTTTACAGAAACACTTCCTATTTGCTAACGGAGGATTTAATGTTAGTGAACGTAAATATGAAGAAACGTCTCATTTGGCAGAAGGTTTTCCAAGTAGTCGATTAAATGATATTACTTTTGCCCGAACTTACGCTTTAGATGCCAGTCCAACAGGAATTAGTGGTATTTCTAGGGAGTTAGGCTTTTTAGCTGTAGGTTCTTATGTTTATGATAATAGATTTCTTAGTGATGTAACCCTTAGAACGAGTGCTTCATCTCAATTTGGTGAAGACAATCGTTGGTCTACGTTTTGGAGTTTAGGTCTAGGATGGAATATACATAATGAAGCCTTTTTAAGAAATTCTATTGTAGAGCAATTAAAACTTAGAGGCTCATTAGGGTCTACAGGTAATCAAAACTTTAATACCAATCAGTCTATTGTAACCTATGCCTATTATCAAGATAAATTTTATCAAGATAATCCAGGTTCTTATTTACTTAATATGGGGAATTCGGAGTTACAATGGGAAACTAAATTTGATTATAATATAGGCTTAGACACCAAAATAGAGAATCTAACTTTGCGTTTAGATTATTATGAAAGTTATACTGAAAACCTGATTACAGATATTACACTTCCATATTCTACAGGGTTTAATAGTGTAAATGAAAATTTAGGTAAAGTTAAAAATAGTGGTATAGAGCTTAATGCATCATATTTAGTTTGGTCTAAAGGAAGAAACTTCTTTAATGTCAACTTTGGAATTACAACAAATGATAATAAAATCATCGAACTTTCTGATGCTATGAAATCTTTTAATGAAGCTCAAGATGCCATTGCAGGGGATGATGAAAATAATAAGCCCGTAATTAAATATCAAGACGGTATGTCTATGAATGCTATTTGGGCAGTACCATCAAAAGGAATTGATCCTGCTACAGGGTTGGAAGTCTATGTGAAACAAGATGGTAGTACTACCTATGAGTGGGATGCCAATGATATGGTTGTTGTTGGTGATAGTAACTCTAAATACCGTGGTGTTTTTGGGATTTCTGGTGAGTTTGAAGGTTTTGGAATAAGTATTACGGCGCGTTATTTAGGCGGAGGTCAATTGTATAACCAAACTTTAGTAGATAAGGTAGAGAATGTAGATATGGATTACAATGTGGATCAACGTGTTTTAACAGGAAGATGGCAATACCAAGGCCAACAAACCGAGTTTAAAGGTTTGAGATATTATAACTACGAAACAGGTTTATATAACTATAATGTTACTCCAACAAAACCAACATCTCGTTTTGTGCAAGATCGTAAAGATTTTGATATTGCCGCTATTAATGTGTATTACGACTTTAATAAAAACGTAACCGATGCAATAGGGGCAGAGCGTTTACGTATTGGGTTTAATGCCAATAATGTGGTGCAATTTTCTTCCATAGAAATTGAGCGCGGTACATCATACCCTTATGCGCAATCTATGTCGTTTTCTCTAACTGCTAACTTTTAAAAACAAAGATTATGAACAAGAATATTAAAACAATATTATTAGGATTAACCTTTCTAATACTTACAGTGTCTTGTAGCAATGATTGGCTGGATGAACAGTCTAGTACGCAATTAAGTGCTTCAGAACAATTTGAATCCGTAGATGGTTTTAAAGACGCCCTAATGGGGGTATATTTAGGGCTTACAGAACCTGAACTATATGCAAAAGACATGAATTGGAACCTTGTTGATGTACTTAGTCAGCAGTACTCAACATTTTCTTTTAGTGCAGACTATGCCGGTATACAACTCTTTAACTATGAGACGGCAAATGCAGTAGATCAAATTGAAGGGCTTTGGTCGCATGCTTATAATGTTATCGCTAACATTAATATTGCTCTTGAAATGATGGAGACCAATCGAGATGTTTTAACAGATATTGATTATGCCATTATAAAAGGCGAATTATTAGGTTTACGTGCCTACGTGCATTTCGATATAATGCGCCTTTTTGCAACAGGTAACTTAGAAGATAGGCCAAGTCTGTTATCCGAAAAAACAATTCCTTATGTTACTCAGTTTAGTAAAAATATAACAGCGCAACTTAGTTATAGCGAGACTTTAGCGCTTATGGAAGAAGATTTAGAGACCGCTCTTGAGCTGTTGAATGAAGACCCTATTTACGCCACCAACAAACCAGCAGATTATTATGACGATGTGAATAGAACAGGTTTTTACGACCAAAGAGAACAACGTATGAATTATTATGCAGTTAAAGCATTACAAGCTCGTGTATTTCAATGGGAAGGAAAGCAAACCGAAGCTGCTATTGCCGCTGAAGTGGTTATAGCAAATGCCTTTACGAGTTTAATTAATTCAGCCACTTACCCTGTATCTACAGATAAAATATTTTATCAAGAAGTTTTGTTTGCATTAGATATAGACAACTTTACAGATCTTGTGAATGATTTACTTGTTGCAGAAGGTGATGGTTCAAATTACAACGCTTTATACTATACTACAAATTTTACGGACGACACTTTTGAAACCAGTAATTTAAATATTGGTATTGTAGATGTGCGTTACAATACACTTATGGAAACCCAATCTCAAGGGGTTGTAAATACCAAATTAATACAAGGCGGTTCGGCTAGTGATAGTTATAATCAAATGCCTTTAATTAAGCTTCCTGAAATGTATTATATAGCTGCCGAGGCTTACGCAAAAGAAGGAACTTCTGCTCAATTAGGTAATGCCATTGACTATCTTAATTTGGTAAGAACAAGTAGAGGGATTATTGAAGTTATTCCTGATACAGCAACACAAGAAGAGGTTATGCTTGAAATTAAAAAAGAATATAAAAAAGAATTTTTAAGTGAAGGCCAATTATTCTTTTATTACAAAAGAACAGGAGAAACCGAAATATTTGGTTTATCGGACAGTGTTATCTTAGATGATGCCGTTTATGTATTACCCTTTCCAGATGTAGAATTAGAGTTTGGTAGTGTTCAATAAGCGTTTAATTTAAAAAATAATATAATATGAAAAATATAATATATACCATCTTTTCGGCGGCATTATGTGTCGTATTAGCAATGTCTTGCGAAAAAGATAACATAGATAGTTTTAGTGCCGAACCAGCAATTAATTTTGTAAATGATTCGCTTCAATATTCGTTTATTCAAGAAGTCGCAGATGAATATATCTTAGAAGTACCAGTTGCTATTATTGGTAGCACTGCCGATTATGACCGTTATTTTGAAGTAGAAGTTTTAGATGATGAAGAAACAACAGCAACTACTGATTTATACGAAATTATAGAAGGAAAAGTTCCTGCAGGAGAATATACAGGTAATTTATATGTAAAGTTGAAGAAAGATCCCGTTTTAGACGATACTTCTGTATCTCTACACCTGTCGTCGATTGCATCGGATGATTTTACTATTGGGAATACTGACACCAACACAACAAAAATTATTTGGACCAATAAAATTGTTATTCCAGCATGGACCTATTTTAGGTATTTCTTTACCCGATATCCTAGTTCTGCCGCATATAGAGTGTTTTTAGCAACTACGGGACTTACTACGTTTTCAATTACAGATTACCAAGAAGTAGGAGCTGTAGGTGCTCAAGCATTAGGACAAGCTTTTGGAGATTATTTAAGACAATATGAGATTGATAATGGTACGCCTTTACTTCATGATGATGGAGATAATGTAGGGCAAGAAATTATACCTATATACTAAATAGACTATTTAGGGGGAAAACAATAATTAGTATTAAATAGAGCTATGTGGGAAAAAATAAAGAAGTATAAATATTTAGTAATGGCAAAGTATTGTAGTTTAGGAATAATATTAGCCGTATTTATTTTTCATTGTGTAACTCATTTTATTTATACTGGAGAATTTTATAATGCAATAACTTTGAAATATATTATTTCAACACTTATTGGTGCTTTTGCTGGAGGATTTGTATTTCTTTTATTTATAATTGATAAAAAAGATAGAAGGGTTAGTGAAAAAGCACTTTTAAAATATATTAGAGATCATCAAATGCTATTTTTTATTAGAAACATGATAGCTTTTTCATTAGGTGGTTTTATTTTTATTTTAATAAAAAATGTATTTAAAGTATACGGTTCTTCTAATTTAATTCAGAATTTGTTTTCTACCAGTTTTATAATAGATTATATAGGAATTGCTTTAGCCATGACAGTATTCTCTTTGTTTTTTTTCATTGGATTAAAGAAGCGTTTGAATTTATTATATGGAAATAAAGCGAAGATATAAATACAAAAGAGTATAAAAATAATTGCCCATTTTTGGGTTTAATGAAAGGGTGGTAAATGTTTGTCATGTAAGGTTTAGGTCTGTTTTAAAATATAAAGATAAAACCATACTTAGTACAGTAGTGTAAGCATGATAACTTGAGGCCCTTTAGTTAGTAAATAACATAAAAATTTAAATTCATGAAAAACATATTAAAAATATTAGTTTTACTATTGTTTGTAATAGTAACTCACTCATGCTATGAGGATACAAGTACCTTGGATGTTAACACCATACAAGGTGTAGAAATCGATACAACTGGTATGAGTAGTATTTCAGTGTACCAATTTGATAATTTAGTATTAGAACCAAACCTTAATTATGGTGGATTATCAGAGAGTCAATTGGCTTACGAATGGAAAATTAACATAGAACCTAACGATACCATATACCAAGTATTAAGTGAGGTTCGCAACTTAGATAGCGAAATTGCTTTTCCTCCAACATTCCCAGGGTATACGCATCAGTTGGTTTATACGGTAACGGATCTAGATACAGACATAGATTATATTATGTCGTGGCCAGTGACCGTATTAAATAATATTGGTGAAGGTATTGTAATTGCAGAAACTTTCGATGGATCTACTACAGACATTAGTCATATCATGAGTGCCGATGTAACTACAGATTTTACTGGAGAAAGTATAAAATATCAAATATACTCCAAAATTAATGGTACTACGATTCCTGGAATTACGAAGCAGCTTAAATACTATCAAATTTATGGTAAAAATGCTGTTTTAGGTATAACAGATGATTTAATTTATAAAATAGACCCTTTAGATTTTACTCTAGCAGGAACTAATGATGATTTATTTTATGTAGCTAAATCTAATTATATCCCACAAGCATTAGGACAAGTATACCAAGGGAGTTTATTCATTAATAATGGAAGTTTAACGTCAACTTATTTTGGTGCTTCTCAAAAGTTTGGAGTATCATTTTCTTCAGATTATGAAGTCCCTAGTATCATAGCTTCAAACCCGCTATATGGACCGGATATCGTAATTAATTTTTATGATGAGGTTAACGATCAATTTGTATACCAAACATCCATATCATCATTTGGTGATACCAATATGTATCCAATCCCCGCATCAGTTGATGGTGCTTTTAACCCTGCAAGCTTGCCTAATAAAGTAAATATGGCTGCTATAGCAAGTACTAGTGGCGAATTTAGATATGTATTAAAAGATGAGGTTACAGGAGACGTTGGTTTATATCTTTTTGATGGCGGTGGATACGAATATCCTACAGGAATTCCTCCAAGTCCTTTAGCATTTCACGATTTAACAAGTGCTCCTGATATTTCAGAAGCAAAATCTTTTGTGTTTCTTGATGACCAAAAAGTATTGTATTATGCAACATCAACTAAAATATACGCTGTTATTTATGCAACATCAACACCTGTAGTTCAAGAACGTTATACGTTTGATGCTGGAGAAGAATTGTCAATTATGCAAGTATATCAACAAGCGGATTATCCATCGAGAAGTTCAGGAGATTATTTGCCTTTAAATAATAAAGCTTTATTAGTTGCTACTTATGATGGTACGGAAGGGAGAGTTCATTTACTTCCTTTTATTAATGCAGGTGTTGGTAATATTGATACGCCTAATATTAAAACATTTTCAGGATTTAACCGTATTACGGCCATGGGAACTCAACTTTAAAATTATATTAAATTAATAAATTCCCTTTACTATAAAAGCTTTATAGTAAAGGGAAATATTAAAAGAATAAACTTCAATTTGCTATTTAAATATTTAAATAGTATTAGAATTATTTTGCCTCATGAAAAAGATTTTTAAAATAGCTCAGGTAGAATTGAGTGTATTATTTTATTCACCAATAGCGTGGCTCGTATTGATTATTTTTATCATTCAATGCGGAATTAATATTTCCGATTTAATTGATGCTAAGGCTGCTAACCAAGAATTAGGGCATGAGTTAAAAGGATTAACAAAGGATGTTTTTGGAGGATATAATGCTTTTTTTAATGCAGTAAAAAATAATTTATATTTATACATCCCTTTGCTTACCATGGGACTAATGAGTAGAGAGCTAAGCAGTGGTTCTATTAAACTATTATTTTCTTCACCAGTTACCAATCAGCAAATTATTTTGGGTAAATTTTTAGCCATGGCCGTGTATTGTCTTTTGTTAGTATTGGTTTTGTTTGGTGTTATTTTTACAGGTTTTATTTCTATAGAAGCGCTAGATTTCAAGTATTTACTTGGAGGTATTCTTGGCTTGTATTTATTAGCATGTGCTTATAGTGCCATAGGTTTGTTTATGTCGAGCTTAACTATCTATCAAGTGGTTGCTGCTATGAGTACATTAGCAGTTTTTGCAGCTCTAAATTTTATGAGTTCCGTAGGGCAAAGCATTGATTTGGTTAGAGATATAACCTATTGGATGGCTCTTTCAGGTAGAGTCAATAATTTTATTACAGGACTTATTAGTAGTAAGGATCTTATCTATTTTATATTAATTATTAGCTTGTTTTTAGTATTGAGTATTATGCGATTAAATTCTGGAAGAAGCACATATAGTCTTGCAACAAAAACGCTAAGATATGCGGCAGTTATTATTACTGTGCTTTTCATTGGATATTTAAGCTCCTTACCAATGTTTAACGGCTATTATGATACAACACGGTTTAAAACCAATACACTTACTAAAAAAACACAAGACTTACTAAAACAGTTAGATGAACCTATAAAAATAACAGTATACGCGAATGTCATTAATCAATTTGCACATTTAGCATCTCCAAAATTTCGAATTTATGATTTAAAACAATTTGACGATTATACGCGGTTTATGCCAAATTTAGAGATAGAATATCGTCCGTATTACAATTATACGCTTGATAGAAGAGATGATACAGATAAAACATTATTAGAGCGAGCACAACGCGCAGCAACGGCTTATGGTTTTGATTTTGATGAAGTTTTAACACCAGATGAGGTAAGTAAATTAATAGATTTGAAACCTGAATCTAACGGCTTTGTACGTGCTTTAGAATATAATGGTAAAATAGCCAATTTAAGAATGTTTTTCGATCAAATAGGTTACCCTAAAGAAGCCGAAATTTCAGCAGCAGTTAAAAACATTTTATTAGGAGCTGCTAAAGTTGGCGTATTAACCGGGAATGGTGAACGCAGCATTGATAAAAAAGGAGATAAGGCATATCAAGGAGTATTAAATCAACTAAATACACGTTCATCTTTAATTAATCAAGGGTTTAATAATTTAAATATTTCTTTTAGTGAATACGATATATTACCCTTGGATCTTTCGGTTCTTATAATTGCCGATCCTATTGAGGAGTATAATGAAGAAGAACTACAAAAAATAAAAACCTATTTAATGCATGGTGGACATGCTATTATTGCTGGAGAACCAAATAAAGAACACATATTTAATCCTATTTTAGAAACTTTAGGTGTTCAATTTTCAAACGGTGTTTTATTACAAGAAAGTAAAGATTATAAACTCGATTTGATACAAGCTGAAATTTCAGATCAGGCAAATGATTTAGGTTTTATATTAGAGGAAAAAAGTGTAGTAAGTATGCCAAATGCAATGGCGATAACTTTTAAAGATACACTTGGATTTAAAGTAACACCAATTTTAAAAACTAATAAAAATAAAGTATGGAATCAAACTGGAGGAGTCAATCTTGAAACAGATACTGTGGTTTTTAATCCTATAAAAAATAATAAGTTAGAAGCTGTAGTAGCTTTAGCATTAAACAGGACAGTTCAAGGGAGGCATCAAAAAATAATGATTTTTGGTGATGCAGATTTTATGAGCAACAAAGAAATGAGTCGTTCAAATTTGAAAAATAAAGAAAATTACAAGTTTGTAGAAAATACTTTCAAATGGTTTAGTAATGGAGAATATCCTATTGATACTACTAGACCAAAGCCTATAGATAACAAGATATTAATTTCTCAAGAAAAAATAGTCTGGATTAAAGCAGTCTTTATTGGAGTGTTACCAGTATTGCTATTACTGTGTGGGATTTATATTTTAATGAAAAGAAAGCGCAACTAATAGAACCCATATCATTTTTTAATTAGTAACATTATGAAAGAAAGCATAGCCAAAGTTCAAAATCTATCACATAGATATAGTAAAGATTGGGCCATAAAAGATATAAATTTTGAAATAAAAAGCCGAGGGATACTTGGATTGTTAGGTTCTAACGGTGCAGGTAAATCTACTACCATGAACATCCTTTGTGGTGTTATTAATCAAACAGAAGGTTTCGCTCTTATTGATGGTATAGATATACGTAAAAAACCTGTTGAAGCAAAAAAATTAATTGGGTTTCTTCCTCAAAAAGCACCATTACATTTTGAGTTGACGGTAGATGAATATTTAATTCATTGTGCTCATTTAAGATCTATTCCTTCTAAGGAAATAAAAAGTGCTGTTGCCGTTGCAAAAGAAAAATGTGGCATTACACACTTTAGTAAGCGTGTTTTAAAAAATCTTTCAGGAGGGTATCAGCAACGTGTTGGGATTGCGCAAGCTATAATTCACAATCCAAAATTAGTAGTTTTAGATGAGCCTACTAATGGCTTAGACCCAAATCAAATAACAGAGGTAAGAAGGCTTATAAAGAATATTGCCGAAGACCGCGCAGTTATCTTATCGACTCATATTTTATCTGAAGTCCAAGCAACCTGCGATACTATTGTGATGATTGAACATGGGGAAACGGTATTTCAGGATTCAATGGAAGCCTTTAATAATTATATAAAGCCTAATACTGTATTAGTAAGTATGGAAACACCTCCTAATAAAGAGGAGTTTTTAAATATTGACGGCATTACTAATGTAGAATATATTACTAAAAACAATATCCGCTTAACATTTTCAGAACGTCCTGAAATTACTAAAACTATCATTCAGCTAAGTTTAGAAAAAGCATGGGGTTTATTGGAAATTCAATTAGAGAAAAGTTCTTTAGATGCTATTTTTGCTCAACTTTCTAAGAAAAAAAATTACACAAACGCATGAAAAAGATAATAAAAATAGCTAAGTTAGAATTGAGCTTAATGTTTTATTCTCCTATTGCTTGGTTTGTATTAATCATTTTTTTTATTCAAACAGGGTTAACGTTTACAGAGCTCCTTTACAAATATGAAACCAATCAGCAATTGGAGCGCCCTCTTAGTGTATTAACAAAAATTCTATTTGCAGGAGAAGATGGTATATTAGCTACAGTACAAAATTATTTGTATTTATATATCCCTTTGTTAACTATGGGATTAATGAGTAAGGAAACCAGCAGTGGTTCTATCAAACTGTTATACTCTTCGCCTGTAACTATTAAAGAAATTATTTTAGGAAAGTACCTATCTATGATGGTTTATAACCTGTTTTTAGCAGCCATACTTTCTAGCTTCATAATTGTTGGTATGTTTACTATAGAAGCCTTAGATATTAAATTTGTTTTTGGTGGCATATTGGGGGTTTATTTACTCATGTGTGCTTATGCTGCCATTGGTTTATTCATGTCTTGTTTAACCAATTATCAAGTGGTTGCTGCTATTAGTACATTAGCGCTATTGGCTTTTTTAAATTTTATTGGAGGCATTGGTCAAACATATGATTTTATTCGAGAAATCACCTATTGGTTGTCTATAAATGGACGAGCTAATTCATTTGTAAATGGTTTGATTGGAACAAAAGATATCATATATTTTGTATTAGTCATCTGTTTGTTTTTAATGTTAAGTATTTTTAAACTCAATAACGAACGAACTACAAAAAATATAACCTCTAAGGTGTTTAGTTATTCTATTTTGGTATTTGTTGTTGTAAGTTTAGGTTATGTAACATCCTTGCCAAGTATTAATAAATATACAGATACAACGCGGTTTAAAGATAGAACTCTAACCAAGACATCTCAAGACCTTATTAAAAAATTAGAATATCCTGTTCATATTACCACATATGTAAACATAATTCATAATTCTGCTCAATTTGGAGTTCCTGAAAATAGAATTAAGGATTTGAATAGTTTTGAAATGTATAGAAGGTTTATACCTAATTTAACTATGGATTATGTATACTATTATGACACTATACCATATATAGACACTACTAAAACTTTAGTGGAATTAGCTAAAAATGCAGCGAAGGTTCATCATATAAATTTTGATAAAGTATGGAGTCCAGATAAGATTGCACAACAAATTGATTTAAAAAAAGAAAATAACCGTTTAGTTAGGTTTGTTGAATATGGAGATCAAACAATCCCTCTTAGAATGTTTGATGATATTTATGTGTACCCTAATGAAAAGGATATTTCTTCAACATTAAAAAGACTTATTCAAAAGCCTGCTCTTGTTGGAATATTAACTGGTCATGGTGAGCGTGATGTATATAAAAATGGAGATGATTCGTATAAGTTTATAGCCAAGGGGGTAAATGTTAGAGGCTCATTAATTAATTCTGGTTTTGATGTTGTAGATGTTAATTTTACTAATATGGATTCTATTTCAAAATCGCTTGATGTATTGGTTTTAGCTGATCCAAAGCATGCGTATTCTGAGAAAGAACTGCAAAGCATACATACTTATATCAGTCGTGGTGGAAATATGTTAATTTCAGGGGAACCAGGAAAGCAAGACGTTTTAAATCCGGTATTAGATACTTTTGGAGTAGAGTTTTTAGATGGGGTGTTATTGCAAGAGAGTGAGAATTTTGAACTTGATTTAATTCAAAGTCAATTTACAGAACAAGAAACGCTGTCTCAATTTAAATTTTATAAAGATGCTATTGTGGTTAACCCAAAAGCTATGGGTATTGCTTATACCGATTCTACAGATTTTGAAATAACACCCATTTTAGTGAGTAATAAAGAAAATACTTGGAATAAGATGCCACCGTTTGATTTAAATACTCAAAAAATAGTATTTGATAGTGTTTCAGAAAAACGTATCCAAGTTCCTATTATTATGGCTTTAACTAGAATGGTAAAAGACTCCATTAATCAAAAAATAATAATCTCTGGAGATGCCGATTTTATGACTAATGCCCAAGCGAATAGAAACACTCCAAGAAATGTAAATATGCCACTTGCGCTTCGGTTTTTTAAATGGTTTTCAAATAATGAATATGCTGTTTCAACAGGCAGACCTAAAGCTATTGATACAAGAATAAAAATAAATAGAGATGGAATTTTCTGGCTTAAAATAATACTTTTAGGTATTGTACCAATAACCATTGCAGCCTTTGGTATTTCCATTTTAATTAAAAGACATCAAAACTAAATTAAACTAAAAAATGAAAAAAATAATTGGGTTATTATTAATGGCAATGAGTATTTCTAGTATTGCTCAAGATATAAATTTAAACGATCCTCTACCTATAAACAAAAGCATAAAAAAAGGTGTTTTACCAAATGGCATGACCTACTATTTAAAAAGTACTGATGTCACAAAAGGTGTAGCAAGTTATTATATTATCCAAAATGTGGGGTCAGTTTTAGAAAAGGATAACCAACGTGGTTTGGCTCATTTTTTAGAGCATATGGCCTTTAATGGGACAAAAAACTTTAAAGGTAAAGGCATTTTAGATACCATGGAAAAACATGGATTAGTTTTTGGACGTGATATTAATGCTTATACGGCGTTTGATGAAACAGTATATAATATAAACAACATACCAACTACACCAGAACTTATTGATACGGGCTTGTTAATATTACATGATTGGTCTAACTATTTATCCCTTTTGGATGAGGAGGTAGATGCTGAACGTGGGGTTATTAAAGAAGAGTGGAGAACACGCCAAAATGGGGGTATGCGTATCTTACAGCAATCGCTTACAACTATGTTTAATAATAGCCTTTATTCACATAGATTGCCAATAGGTTTAATGGATGTTGTTGACAATTTTGAATATGAACAATTACAGGACTTTTATCACGATTGGTATAGAACAGATTTGCAAGCTATTGCTATTGTTGGTGATATTGATATTGATCAGTTTGAAGCTAAAATAAAAGCAGTATTCTCAAATATTCCAGCTGTTGATAATCCTATAGAACGTATCAATGTTGAGGTTCCTGATAATGATAATATGCTATACGTTATGGCTATGGATGAGGAGGTAACAACATCATCTATTGCTTTTGGAATTAGACATCCAAAATCTCTTAAAGATGAAACTGTAAGGGATTTAAAGGAGTCGTTACTTAATAACATGGTGACTAATATGTTGGCTAAAAGGCTTACAGAACTTTCCATAAAACCGGATGCTACTTATTTAGCAGCAAGAATAAGTTATGGACAACATACAAGAACTACAAATGTGTTTAATATTTCTATTTCTCCAAAACAAAACCAACAACAGGAGGCTTTTAAATCGGTGTTAAGTGAAGTTGTAAGAGCCGTTAAATTTGGTTTTGCAGATGCTGAAATAGCACGTACTGTTACCGAGTTTAAAAACTTTTATGAAAATAAAATTATCAACGAGGATGACATGTCTCATGGGCGTATTGTTTCCATTATAAAAAATAATTATTTAAACAACTCCACCATTGTAGATATTAAAAAAGAGTACGAACTAATAAATTTAATTTTTAGTACATTAAAAAACAGTGAACTGCATGATGCTATAAAGAAATTGTATAAACAAAACAATAGATTTTTAACAGTTACAGGTGTTAAAGGAAAAGATAATTTAACAGAAGAAGAGGCTTTAAGTATTATTACTACCGTGGAAAATGATACAAGTTTAATAGCGTATACTGATGATTTTGCTGGTAAAACATTAATTACAGATGTAGATATTAATTCAGGAAGTATTATTTCAACTGAAGAAAATGAGATTTTAGAATCAACAACATTTATATTAAGCAATGGTGTAAAAGTGCATTATAAATTTGTTGATAAAAATAAAAATGACGTAAGATTAAAAGCTATAAGTTATGGTGGATTGTCCTTATTAAAGGATGCAGATTTACCTTCAGCCAATTTATTAGGTAATGTTATTCAATATTCAGGATTGGGAAATTATTCTGCTACCGATTTACCAAAAATCCTGGCAGGGAAAACCGCTAATGCTTCAATAAGCCTTAATAATTTAACAGAAAATATCCAAGGTGCCGCTGTTACTAAAGACGTGGAAACCATGTTGCAAATGGTATACCTTCGTTTTGTTAAACCGCGTTTTGACATTGAGGGGTATGATGTCATAATGCAAAATGTAAAAAATTATCAAATACGTAGAAGTGAAAATATAAATGAAAAAATGAAGGATAGTTTGGTTATAGCTTTATATGGAAATGATAATCCAAAACACCGAATTTTTAATGACGATTTTATTAATGAAATTTCTTTTGAAAGAATAAAATCCATTTATAAAGATAGATTTTCTAATGCAGCAGATTTTGAGTTTTTTATAGTTGGCGATGTAGAAAAGGAAATTTTAATGCCATTGTTAGAAAAATATATAGCAAGTATACCAACTAATAAAGAACACGAACTATGGAAAAATAATTCAACATCATGGAAGGATAGCATCATTAAAAAGGATATTTTTTTAAAGATGGAAGATCCTAAAACTTCTGTTAGAATCACTTACAAAAATGATTATGATTATAGCTTAAAAGCGTCGATTGTAGCAAGTGCGTTAGGCGATATTTTACAATTAAGGTTTACAGAAACATTACGAGAAGAAGAAGGAGGAACTTATGGAGCAAGTGTAGGGGCCAGTGTTTCTAAAAGACCGGCAGAAGAGGCCTCAATTTCGGTAAATTTTGATTGTAATCCTGATAAAGCACAAACTTTAATAGATATTGTACATCAAGAAATAAATAAAATAGCAGAAGGCAATATTGAGCAGTTAGATTTAGATAAAACACTTACTAATTATATAAAGGGAAGAAAGCAGCAAAAAGATTATAATAGTTATGATATGACTTGGCTTACTACGTTCTACAGAGAAGGGTACGATATTAATGATCCCAATAATTTTGATCATATTGTAAATGGGATTACAAAAGATGATATTCAGAATTTTACAAAAATAGTGCTAAAAGACGCAAAATCTTATCAAGTTGTTTTTAAGCCTTTGAAATAAAAAAGGGGACTTACTTTATTAAATTTGGATACTATGTTGTAAGAATTAGGGAAACATAGATTAGCGTCGATTTATTGAAAAAAGAGCATACATAAATATTACAGTTTAGGATTTAAGAAAACGACAGCTGTATTAAGCTATACCAGAGGGTGACGTAAAATAGATATACGAAATTGTTGGTTAGGTGTGGAAAATATTATGGGCGAATAGTTTTTCTGGTTGATGGAAGCCAAAATTGACAGATGAACAAAATCGATAACCTTACCAAAGATCTATTGTAATTTCAGAGTAATTAATCTTTCATTCTGACAGAGTGTTTCAATATACCTGTGGCACTTTTTATGGAAATTATAAAAAGTTATGACGGTCTTATAAAACAATGTATGGGTAGAAAAGGAAATTTTAGGGACAATGTAACAGCAGATATCATTCTTTATATAGTTTAAAAATAGAAAGGATGTATAAACATTATTATAAGCTGAATTATCAATATCTTTTAAGATTGAAATGGAATACAAAAAAGTAGAATCCACTTTACTTTAGTATAAAACCATTAACAAATTTTGAGCTTATTATGTTTAATCAAAATGTGCTTCTTTAATCTCGCTATTAATTGTTCACATTTTATATTGTGTATTTTGTTGAGGTGTAGAATAGCGTTTTTTAATTAGTAAAATGTATTCAAAATTAGATGCACTTTTTGTGTTCAATCACAATAGCTGTTTGATAATTAAAAATATTATTTATTCTTTTGATTCTGCGAAAATATTGAGTTGTTAATTTATAATTAATGATTTCTTAATATTTTTTATAAATGATTTTTATGTCTCTAACTTAACTTTAACCATTCTTATAAAAAAAAGATGCATTTAGATTTTAAAGAATTTTCAGATGAAAAACTTCTTTTATGTTTAAAAAATGGTAATCATATGGCGTTCCAATACATATTCAATAAGTATTGGGAAAAATTATATAAGAATGTTTATAATGTACTTTATGATAAAGGTTTAACTGAAGATGTGCTTCAGGAAGTGTTTTCAGATATATGGTTACGAAAGGATACTATTGAAATAAGGAATTTAAATGCTTATCTTTTTAAGGCTGTTAGAAACAATGCTTTGTTAAAAGTTAGAAATAAAAAATTCGTTGCCTTTAATGCAGATATGATTGAAGGTTTAGTACTGAAACCAGAAATAGAAATGCAATTTGATAAAAACGAATTAAAATTATCTATAGAGCATGCCATGAATCACTTGCCGGCTAGATGTAGAGCTATTTTTTTTATGAGCCGCTATCAAGATTACTCTATATCTGAAATTGCTGCTCATTTTGAAATTTCTCATAGAACAGTAGAAAATCAAATACATGTCGCTTTAAAACATCTTCGTGCAAATTTAAATATTACCATTTTTATTCTGCTTTTTTCTTAAAACTAAGTCGTTGGTTAATTAATTGTATCTGTAATATTATCTATAAGTTAAATGGTGCTTTTTTTAATTTTTCTTATGTGCGTAGCAGGTCGTTTTTGCACCATATAGATGTAAAGCAGTAAAAATGACTAAAAAAGAATTTTATGATTTATTATTAAAATTTGAAAAAAAAGAGTGTACCGCTGAAGAAGAAAATTTGCTATTTCAGTTTTATAACAGTTTTCAAAATAATAATAGAATGTCCTCATGGAATCTTTCTGAAAAAGAAGAGGCAAGAATTAGACTGTTAAAACGAATAAATACAGTTGTTCATAATTCTAAAAAACAACAAGTAAGGACCTTTAATTGGATAAAAATAGCGAGTATAGCAGCCTTGTATTTAGGGTTTGGTTTTATAGGTTTTTTATACTTCAATAAAAGTACAACCAATAATATTCCAAAGGATGCTATAACATTACAGTTCGAAGATGGAACAATAAAAGTTATTAATGAAAACAGCGGTGCTATTCAGGTTTTAAATAATGAAGGGCAGATTGTAGGAAAACAAGAAGGAAGGAAACTGATTTATAATAAAGAAGGTGAACGCAATGTTTTAACATATAATACACTTAAAGTTCCTTATGGAAAAACCTTTGAGCTTCAGTTGTCTGATGGGACTAAAGTTCAATTAAATTCTGGATCATCACTAAAATACCCCGTAAATTTTATTGAAGGCAAAGATCGTTTGGTCTATATTGTTGGTGAAGCTTATTTTGATGTTGAAAAGGATCTTATGCATCCTTTTTTAGTTAATATTAATGAGCTTAATGTAAAGGTTATTGGGACTCAATTTAATGTGCATGCTTACCCAGAGGATGATGTGACAGAAGTTGTTTTAGTTGAAGGTTCGGTTGGACTTTATAAAGAAGAAAAGGAATCGGATAAGTCAATAACCTATTTAACTCCAGGTTTTAAAGCTAGTTTTAGTAAAAATTCAAAAGAGATAACAAAAACCCCTGTTTTAACTAATATTTATACGTCTTGGGTAGAGGGTGAATTGGTTTTTAGAGACATGGAATTTGATAATATTTTGAAAAAACTTGAACGATTCTACGATATAGACATAACAAATGATAACAATAGCTTATCTGGGCAAAAATTTCAGGCAAGTTTTGGAAAAAAACCAAATATAGAAGAGGTTTTTGAAGAATTAAAAATGATTTACGAAATTGATTATACCATAAACGGTAAATCTATAACAATAAAATAATAACAAAAAAATATTACGATGACATAATGAGATAAAATAAAAAAAGCAAAAAGATTACTTAGTACTAATATTAGATATTGGATAAAAAAAAAACGGAAAATGTTCCCGCATTTTCCGTCTATCTAAAGTGATCATCAAAAAATAATAATCACCAATAAACATTACAAAAGTATGAAAAAACTTCTGAAAATATTAAGGAGTAAAAACCAATTGTTGAAATTCGACCTAAAAATGAAGCTAAGTACAATATTTATAATAGCATCATTATTTTCAATGCAAGCAAAGGAAACGTATAGCCAAGCCGAAAAAGTAACTTTTAATTTTGAGAATATATCATTGAATACATTTATTGATGAGATAGAAAACACCACAGATTATCGATTTGTTTTTAAAATAAAAGATGTAGACTTAAACAGATTATTTGATATTAATGTAAAAAACAAACCATTAGATTCTGTTTTAAATAAGGTTTTTAGAGAAACAAAAACAGATTTTAAAATTGTAAAACATAGAGTTTACCTCACTAAATCTTTTGTGAAAAAAGTAAGCCATGAGCCTATAAATCAAAATAATATAATACAAGGTATTGTAATTGATAAAAATAACCAACCCTTATTAGGAGCAAGCATTATTGAAAAAGGAACATTGAATGGAACAACTACCGATTTTGATGGAAAATTTTCAATTAAAGTTTCAGATCAAGATGCTGTATTAGTTGTCTCATACATGGGGTTTACCTCTCAAGAAATTCCTGTAAATGGTCAGTCTGTATTGCAAATTATTTTAAGTGAAGAAGCCTCGAGTTTAGATGAAGTACTTGTGGTAGGGTATGGTATCCAAAAGAAAGCCCATTTAACAGGTTCCGTATCACATGTAAAAGGGGAAACAATAAACAAAAGACCTATTACAAATGCCACTCAAGCCATACAAGGTTTATCTCCAGGTGTTTATGTGAACACTAATGATGGTGAACCTGGTAATGATGATGCTTCTATTATCATACGAGGGATTGGAACCCTTAATGAGGCAGAGCCATTAGTGTTGGTTGATGGAATAGAAGCTCCTTTTGATAATCTTAACCCAAATGATATAGAATCGGTAAATGTATTGAAAGATGCTGCTTCCGCTTCAATTTATGGAACTAGAGCAGCCAATGGGGTTGTTTTAATTACTACTAAAAGAGGAGATTCGGGTAAACAAGTGGTTAATTTTAATAGTTCATATAGTTTTACAAGCCCAACAGTATTGCCAAATTTTGTGTACGATACCAGAACTTATTTAGAAAATTATGTAGAAGCTCGTGAATATACAGGAACTTCAACCCCTTTTACACCAGAATTAATTGATGAGTTAGCGGCTTTGCCAAACACAAATTGGTTAGATGAGTTTGTTCAAACCGGAGTTGTTCAAAACAATGATTTATCTTTTTCAGGTGGGTCAGAAAATGTTAGTTATAGGTTCTCTACCAGATTTATGGATCAAGGTGGGTACTTAAAAGGAGATTGGTACACAAAAAGATTGAACACGCGTTTAAATTTAGATGCTAAACTTAGCGATAAATTTAATTTAGGTGTGTCTATGGCTTTTACGAATACTAAAAATCGTCAGACTCCTAAAAATGATCCAGGTGAAGGCTTGGGGAATGAAGGAACTGTAGATCGCTATGGAGGAAAAGGAAATTTTTTATATCAAATTCTCCTTGTAGCTCCTCCAAATATGTCTGTGTACGATGAATTTGGTAGGTATGGAGGGACAGGAGTAGAGTCTTCTAAATCGCAAAGAGACAATCCACAAGGTCTTATTGACAATCAGTCTATTAGTATTAAAGATAATGAGTTTTTCGGAAATGCATTTATTGAATATGAGCCAATAAAAGATCTAAAGGTTAAATACACAATCGGTGTTAATTCAACACAGGAATCCTGGGAGGAAGTACGCCTCCAATATGAGCAATACGATAGATTTGGAAATCAATCAGCCATTCGTGTACCAGGTAGTTTATTAAGTTCTCGAGAATCTAATATTTATAATTTTACAAATTGGTTACAAGCTTCTTATGCAAAAAAAATTGGGAAACATGATTTTAATGTTATGGTTGGGGTTAATCAAGAAACATCAACGACAAGAAGAATTGCAACTTATGAGCAAGGGTTTGGCTCAACGGCTTTGGTAAAAGTGGGTAATGGAACAGAGTCCGTAGATATTACAAATTATAATGGTGAATGGGTTTTACAGTCCGCATTTAGCCGATTTAATTATAATTATGATAATAAATATTTATTTGAATTAAATATGAGGCGTGATGGATCTTCAAGGTTTGGGGAGAATAACAGATGGGCTACTTTTCCAGGGCTATCCGCTGGATATGTAATTTCAGAAGAAGGGTTTTGGAATAGGAACTTTATTAGTCATTTTAAAGTAAGAGGTTCATGGGGAAAATTAGGGGTGCAAAGTTCTAACCTATATCCGTATGCTTCAGAATTACTTTTAGGAAAAGATTACAATGGAAATTCTGGAGCGGCACTTACCAAGTTAGGGAATCCAAATTTAGAATGGGAAACAACAACAACAACAGATATAGGTTTTGATTTAGGTTTGATGGGACGTAAAATTTATTTGGAAGCAGATTATTTTCATAAAGAGAGTAAAGGCATTTTAACAGATTTGGACAATCCACTTACTACAGGGATTACAGGAGAAATTTCAATAAACTCTGCTCAAATCCAAAATAAAGGATGGGAGTTAAATCTAACAACAAACAATAGTGTAGGCGATTTTAAAATTTCAACAGGATTAAACCTTACTCACGTTAAAAATAAGATTACACAAATAGATCCAACATTAACCAATAATGATGACAAAGTACATGTTTCAAGTGGTGATAATGTTTGGTGGATTAGAGGAGAATCTATTAACAGCATTTATGGTCATGAATTTGGAGGTGTTTTTCAAGTAGAAGAGTTCAATACAGATGGAAGTCTAATAAATGGTATAGATTATTCTTGGATTGGTACCCCACGTGCTGGAGATATAAAATATGTAGATCAAAATGGGGATAATATTATTAACGAAAATGACATGGTTGTTATAGGTAATAGAAATCCAGAATGGATTTATGGTTTAAATATTGACATGAAATATAAAGGTTTTGATTTCAGTTTATTTTTTCAAGGTGTAGGGAAGGTAAACAGCTTTATTAATAGATATACAGGGAATTATGGACACTCAGGCTTGAGAGAGTTTTGGTTAGATAGTTGGACCGAAGAGAATCGTAGTAATACCGTTCCAAGAATATTTGTTGATAGAGATGGCTTTAATGGAGCAAGTATTTCAGGAAATGGCGGACTAGCTCAAAGTTCTTTTTGGGTGACGGATCAAAGATATGTGCGATTAAAAAATATTGTTTTGGGGTATTCTTTGCCTTCTAAAGTCTTAGACCAAATTTCATTTAGCAAAGCTAGAATATATGTTAGTGGGCAAAATTTGTTAACATTTTCGAAGTTAGATGATTTGGACCCAGAAAGAAATGCCTATGCAAATCATCTTGGAGGAACTTTGCCTCAAGCAAAAGCGATAACCTTGGGAGTTAACTTAACTTTTTAAAATTTAAGAAATGAAACCATTTTATATAAAATTTTTATTATTAGTATTTATTATAAATACATCATGCGAAGATTTAGAGTTGCAACCAGAAAACTCTACAACTCCAGAAACTTTTTACACTACTGTAGCTAATTTAGAAGCTGGTCTTTACGGAATATATGACGCTTTGCAACAAAGTGGTATTTGTGAGATTCCTAAATTTGAAGGGATGAGTGATAATTGTATTTCAGAGAGAAATTTTCTTCCTGATATCACCGCATATGCCGCTGGCGAAAAAATTGTAGCTACTGGTACAGTAGAAGATATGTACTTAGATAACTATGTTCTAATACAAAGAGCGAATTTATTGTTAGACAATATCGATGATATATCTGGTATTATAGATTCTGAGAGGGAAGTAATTAGAGCTGAATCAAAAGCACTTCGAGCCTTGTCCTATATGCGATTGGTATATTTGTATGGAGGTGTGCCATTACTTGAAACATTTACAGACAGAAGTGAAACGTTACAAGTAAATAGAGCAGACCGGAGTACCATTATAACTTTTGTGTTGGATGAATTTGAGTCGGCAGCGGCTGTATTAGGGAATTTTCCAGTTGCCGATGGGAGAATGACTAAACAGGCAGTGTTAGGTTTTCGTGCAAAAGTACTTTTATACGAAGCAAGATTAGGGAATATTAGTTGGTTGGAAGCTCTTACAGCTATAAATAGAGCGGTAACAGAAGCGAATAATGGGGGGCATATCTTAGTAGATACAAATAACCCTACAAGTGACTATAAGTCATTATTTATGGAATCAAATGAAGGGAATAAGGAGTATATATTTTCTGTAAGAAATAGCTCGTCAGACCCTGCATTTTCTTATTTGGCAGACTATTCTTGGTCTTCAGGTCATCAAGATATGTACATTCATCAAAACTTAGCAGATGCGTATGGTTATGCAGATGGTTCGGATTACAATCCTGCAGATGATACTTATATTAATAGAGATCCTAGGTTAAGTGCCAATATCATGCATGAAGGACTTGTTTTTAATGGTTTAACCTATGATGGAACGGATAATGGCGGTTTTGTAGGTGGCAACTCTTTAGGAACAGTTACAAACTTATTCTTTCATAAATTTATAACTACAGATTATTCTTCAGATTTTAATGAAGGAGAATTAGATATACCTTTATTACGTTATGCTGATTTATTGTTAATGCAAGCCGAAGCTTTAAATGAAACAGCTGGTGATGGATATACTCCTTTAAACTTAGTAAGAGACCGTGCTGGTTTACCTCCATTATCAGGACTTTCACAAGATGAATTTAGAGATAAAGTTATACTTGAGCGTAGGTTAGAATTAGCACTAGAAGGTCAGCGTTGGTTTGATTTAATTACTTTAGGTATTGCTGATGAGGTTATTAATGGTATTCAGGAAGAAAGTGTTGATATTGTTCGTGCATTTACGCCAGGGCGAAGTGAATTATTTCCCATTCCACAAACCGAGATTAGTTTAAATCCAAATTTAACTCAGAATCCTGGATACATAGATTAAAAAAAATATTAAAAATAACAGAGACTATTTTTTTATAGTCTCTGTTTATCAAAATTCATAAAAGAATATTTAATGGAAAAAATATTATCAGGAATTATAATAATTACTTGTATTTTTAATGCTATTGCATTGGAAACAGTAAAAGGACATGTTTTTATTGATGTAAATAAAAATGGGGTATATGACTTAGATGACACAGGACTCCAAGGGGTGCTTGTTTCTAATGGTGTTGATGTTGTTGAAACTAATGAAAATGGACGGTTTAAATTAAAAAGAGTTGGACATATGCCTGTATTTTTGATAAAACCTTCCGGCTATCAAGTAACTAAAAGTAAAGATGGTCAGCCACTTTTTTATGAAGAAATGACAAGCAAAAATAATGATGAGTTACAATTTGGTTTGTTTAAGAAAGAAGAAGATGATAAATTAAAAATAGCTCTTTTAGGAGATACACAACCACATAATGTTGATGAAGTTTATTATGTATTAAGGAGTGGTATTGATGAGTTAAAGCGTGAAGTATATGATTTTTCAATAACGTTAGGAGATGTTGTTAGTGACAACCCTGTGATTCTACCATTAATCAAACAAGTTATTGCTGCGTCAGGTCGAGCATCTTATTTTACATTTGGAAATCACGATCTCAATTGGGAGAAGTTATATACAGATGGTTTAGAAAATTGGGATAAAGATTGGATTAATGCGGTTGGACCTACTTATTATGCAATGGCTTGGGGGAAAACTAATATATTGAATATTAATAATATTAATGTAAAACTGAAAGCAAATAATGAGTATGGTTATGATTACTATATGAAAAATAATCAAATGTTATTCATTAAAAATTATCTGTCACATTTAGATAAAAATGAGCTTTTAATTATTACTTCACATTGTAAACCTGACCAAATTGTAAATGACCAGGAGTTTTATAATTTATTTAAAGGTTTTTCTAAGGTCCTTTTTACTTTTGGTCACCATCATAGAACAGAAAATTATAAAATTACTAAGGAGCAGGGATGGCCCAATGAAATACCTGCTCATTTTATTTGTGCAGGAGCAATATGTGGGGGACACTGGCGTGGAGAAGAAGATATTTTTGGGATACCTTCAGCCCTTATGACTGATGGATCTCCAAAAGGCTACGTATTTCTTGACATTGCAGAGGGGAGTTATAAATTAACATATAAGGCATCAGGTATGCCAGATGAAAAACAAATGCATATTTATACCCCAGATTATTTATTTTATGATACTAATTTTAAACCTTTAGATCCTACGCCGAACAATAGTTTTTATGTTAATATTTATTTAGGCAGTGAAGAAACAAAAGTTGAATATCGGATAGATGGAGGCAAGTGGTTCCCTATGCAAAAAGTTAATGAACCAGACCCTTATCTAAAGAAAATAATGATGCGACAGAAACTGGGTGTTTACCCTACAGAAGGCAGTAGGAAGCTTAAAAGAGAATATGATAATATGACTAAAAGTAGTCACCTTTGGAAAGTGTCATGTCCTTCAAATTTAACTTATGGTGTCCATGAATTAGAAGTTCGTTTTACTGATGCTTATATTAAGAATTCTAGTGAGAAGCACAGCTTTATTTATATTACACCAGAAATGAAAGAAGTTAATAAAAAAATGAATAGTCATTATAAAAAATGGGTAAGTAATGAATAACATATTGTTTCTTTATTTTAAATACTTGTAGGTATTAATTAAACTTTCATAACAAGTAGCGTCTTTAAAATAGAGACTAACGTTTTTTCTACATTTTCTTTGGATAAATTATGAGACAATTCATAACGTATTTGACACCACAATTGTTTGCTTAGTTAAACAGAGATTTATTAAATGAATATTACAAAAAACTTTATATTTAATAAAAGTGTTATCCAATTGTTTTATTTATTTTTTAAATCTTAAGTTGTCTTTTAAGAACAATAAAATTAGTATGTCTGATACAACAGAAAAACACAGGCCATCAGTGGTCAAGGGCGTAATATTTGCCTAAATAAAATAAGTGTAAATTAAAATATAGTTATTATTTTAGAGGGATGAAATATCTGTTATTATCATCCCTCTTTTTTTGTATAAGCCATTTTAGCCATGGGAAGATTTTATTTAGTCCATACCAAGAACCAGATAGCCTAAATTATTATTCTAATTTGGCTAACTTCCCAGATTCAGACTCAAGCCTAACAAGAGCATATAATTATTTTAATAAAAAACGTTTAGAAAGTATTAACCAAAATGATACAAAGTCCGTAATAGTTTATTTAAGAAAAATAGCTATTATTCAATTTGAATTGGGTGATTATTTTGGTAGCGAAGTTACGGTTGTAGAAGCACTTGAATTGTTAGATAAATTCCAACTATCTAAAGAAAAAATGAGTGATAAAATTGGTCTTTTAAATCAGTTAGGTAGGATATATATGGAGTTGTTAGACTATGATGCAGCGATTAAGTATTATGACGAGGCGCTCAAAATTACAAAGTCTAAAAATCATAGAAATATTATACAAAACAATAAGGCGCTTGTTTATATACAACAACAGAATTACAAATTGGCAGAGAAAGAGTTTTTAGAAGTTTTCAGAAATAGTGATTCATTAGAAAATAAAGAACAAATAGCTAGAGCTCAAAATAATTTGGGTCATGTTCAATCTAAATTAAATAGGTCAGATGCCTTAGCTAATTTAACAGAAGCATTGCGAATTAGAATGTCCATCAAGGATAATGCAGGAATCTACTCAAGCTATCGATATTTATCAGAGTACTATCATGACAGAAACAATGATAGTATTGCAAATGATTATGCCCATAAAGGGTATCATATTGCAAAATTGATTAATAGTCCATCATTTATAAAAGATGCCCTTTCCAATTTAATGAATTTAGGGAACTATAGCAATAAGAATGTATTGGAATATATTAGGGTTTCTGATAGTTTACAAAATGTTAAACAACTTCAAGAAAATAAATATACAAAGATTAAATACGATTATACAGAAAATGAGAAATTAGCAAAAGTAAATGAATTAGAAAAGGAGAAACAACGACGCTTAAAGTTGTTGTATTTGTCAGTAGCAGGCTTCGTTACGTTACTCGCAGTTTTTGTGATTGTTATATTGAAAATAAAATATAAAAGAGATAAATTGAGACAAGTATATATTACTGAAACGCGTATATCTAAAAGGGTACATGATGAAGTTGCTAACGACGTATATCAAGTGATGACTAAATTACAAGGCAATATTATAGATAATAAAGAAGTTTTATTAGACGACTTAGAAGATATTTATAATAGAACGCGCGATATTTCAAGAGATAATAGTACACTTGAAGTCAATGAACATTTTGATATTTTATTAAACGATTTACTTGTTAAGTATAAGAGTACTCAAGTAAATATTGTGACTAGAAATCTGTCAAAAATGGATTGGAATACTGTTGACGCTTTAAAAAAAATTACTATTTACAGGGTAATTCAAGAACTTATGGTAAATATGAAAAAACACAGTAAAGCATCTTTAGTGGGATTAAATTTTAATTATTCAGATAATAAAATTATAGTTTCGTATAGTGATAATGGTGTGGGGTGTAACATAAAAAGTGGTTCTGGGGGCTTGAAAAATGCGGAAAACCGTATAGAATCTATAAATGGAACGATTATTTTTGAATCGGGACTTTATAAAGGGTTCAAGGCAAAAATAACTGTATAACAATGTTTGAAAAAGTTTTAATTGTTGATGATCACGATGTTGTAAATGAAGGAGTAAAAGCTTTGCTTAAAGGTTTAGATATTTTAAACATCCATAAGGCACAATATTGTGATGAGGCCGTTTTAATAATAAAGCGAGCTATTATTGATGAAGCGCCATTTGATTTATTAATAACAGATTTATCTTTTAAAAAAGATTATCACTCTCATAAACTTCATTCAGGTGAAGATTTGATTGCTTCAATTAGACCAGATTTTCCTGCATTGAAAATTATTGTATATTCCATGGAAGACAGACTTCAGAAAGTACGGACTTTAGTTAATACGTTTCAGGTCAATGCCTATGTTTGTAAAGGAAGAAATGGAGCTGCAGAACTTTCTAAAGCCATAGAACAAATAGGTAATCATAAAACGTATCTTTCTCCTCAGATTGAAAATGCACTACATGCTAATAATGATTTAGAAGTAGATGATTATGATATTGAACTTGTAAAATTACTTTCTCTTGGTTTGTCGCAAAATGAAATAAGTAAACAATTTGAGCAAAGACAAATATCACCAAGTAGCCTTAGTTCTGTTGAAAAAAGACTAAATAAACTTAAAGATTTATTTAAGGCTAATAATGCCATTCATTTAGTGTCAATTACTAAAGATTTAGGACTTATTTAAATTTTATTTCCATATTGAGGTTTTCCGTAAAAAAGTTTGTAAGTGGCATTGTATTTTTGAATTGCTACTAATAAATTAGTGAGTAAATTGCAATTAGCACGACTTATTTAAGCGTGCTTTTTGCATTTTACACAAAGGACTAATACGTACCAAATTTTATATGATGAGAAAACTATCCTTTCTACCACTTTTTTGTTTTGCAATTCTTATTTCTTCCTGCGAAAGTGATGCAGAAAGAATGGAACGGATAGCCAAAAAAAAAGTACAAAGCATTGAATTAGAAGAACAACGAAAAGAAGAAGAAGCTGAACGTATATTTCAATTGGAGCAAGAACGAATAGAGCGTATAAAACGTGAAGAAGAAGAACTCATAGCAAAACAAACTCGTTTTGAAAAAGAAAAAAGGGAAAGAGCTATTTATGAAACGTATATTAATAATTCTCTTCATACAGGTGCAACTCCATATGCTCGTTATTTTGGAGGCAATTCGTCTTGTAATGATTATGGCTGTTCACAAATAAAAGTAATAACAAGTAGTTCGGATGTGATTGTAATAATTAAGAAGGATGACAAAGTTGTAAGACATGCCTACATTAATTCAGGAAGAAGTTATACATTTTCATTTCCTAATGGAACTTATCAAACATTTTTTTACTATGGTAAAGGTTGGAATCCTGAAAAGCCAATGAAAGATGGGGAAATGAAAGGCGGATTCATTGAAAATGAAAGTTTTGGTAAAGATAATCCACAATATTTAAGTAATAATATTTTAGAGTATGAATTGATTTTACAACAAAATGGAAATTTTAGTACTCGTCTTAGTAATTCAGAAGAAGCATTGTAAATGTATAAGTATAATCACATATAACCATCAGATCAATCCGTTGTTGAGAAATACAAAGTAACTTTTCTTTTAACATGTGTCCAAACCCTGTGAATTTAATATTCTACTTAACATTGGATAAAGGGTAAAGAGACTATGCTGAAATTAAAGTTTATAATTATGATAGGTTAATCAGTTTTATCAACGAATAAGAAAATAGTAAATGACAAAGTAATATTAGATGTTTCATCTATACCAAGTGGCACCTACTTTTTAAATAAAAAAAATGAAACTCGCATAATATCTAAAAAGTTAGTAATAAATTGATCTCTCATTATTATAAAAACAATTAAAATCATAGCTAATTAATACCTTGAAAAACATAAATATTTATGAGGAAGCTTCTATAAATTGTTGTTTTAGTTATTAATGAGTGAATTTATGTTTTTTTATTTGCTGTAGCTTACCTGTTTTAGAATTTCTAAAGAAATTAAATCTAAAATATTTTCCATAAAAAAACGGTTTAGAGTGAACTAAACCGTTGGTTTTGAGTTAATTTTTATTTTGTAGCGAGAGGGGGGCACGATCCCCCGACCTCCGGGTTATGAATCCGACGCTCTAACCAACTGAGCTACCTCGCCATAATTTGAGGCTGCAAATATAAAAACATTATTCTTGTTAGCAAGCAGAACTTAGAGAAAATATTATTAAAAAATATTGCTATACTTATCAATTAATGTATATATTGAGCAACATAAATTTTAGAGTACCTTATGGAAGAGAAAATTAAGTTCGAAATAGAATTCCCAATTCAAGCATCACCGCAATTGTTATATCAATACATATCAACGCCATCTGGCTTGTCAGAGTGGTTTTCAGATAATGTAAACTCACGTGGTGAATTGTTTACGTTTATTTGGGATGGGAGTGAAGAGCAAGCAAAATTGTTGAGTAAAAAAAGCGAGGAGCGTGTAAAATTCAGATGGATAAATGATGAAGGAACAAATTGTTTTTTTGAAATTCGTATTCAAGTTGATGAAATTACTAAAGACGTATCCCTAATGATTACAGATTTTGCTGAGGAAGATGAGGTGGACGAATCTAAAATGCTTTGGGAAAATCAAATATCAGATTTAAAACAAGTATTAGGGTCTGCTTAATTCTAAATAGTATATTTTAAATTATATTTGTGTCCTGCTTTCAAAAAAAATGTTAGCGGGATTTTTTATGATAAATTTTAATGGAGATATATTAGAAGAAGACAAATTGTTGTCTGTACAAAACAGAGGTTATAATTATGGTGATGCCCTTTTTGAAACTATCAAAGTAAGTTTAGGTAAGGTGTTATTTTGGGAGGATCATTATTTTAGGCTCATGGCTTCTATGCGTATTTTGCGAATGGAAATACCTATGAGTTTTACTATGGAGTTTTTAGAGACACAAATTAAAAACACTTTAGAATCTAATAATTTATTAAATAAATCGGCACGTGTTAAAATAATTATTCATAGAAATGATGGCGGTCTATATTTGCCTGAATCAAACGATGTATCTTTTGTAATAACGGCAAAATATTTAGACAGTGATTTTTACATTTTAGATGAAACGGCATATCAGGTTGACTTATTTAAAGATTTTTATTTGTCTCCGAGTTTATTATCAACTTTAAAAACCAATAATAAAGCGCTAAATGTTGTAGCGAGTATTTATGCTAAAGAAAATAATTTACAGAACTGCTTATTATTAAATACAGAAAAACAAGTAGTTGAAGCCTTAAATGGCAATGTGTTTCTTGTAAAGGGACATGTTATAAAAACAGCGCCACTTACAGATGGTTGTTTAAAAGGTGTCATGAGAAGGCAGCTAATAGATGTTATTAATACGTTGCCAGAATATGAACTAAAAGAAGCTTCAATATCGCCATTTGAATTACAAAAAGCGGATGAATTTTGGGTAACGAATGTTATGGTTGGGATCCAACCAATAACAAGATATAGAAAAAAAGAATTTTCAAATGAAGTAGCTAAAGTAATTTTGAAAAAGCTGAATGTAAAAGCCCGATTAGGTTAATTGTAATTTGGGTTTTCTGGTGCATTGGACCAAATACTATATTCGCCCCCAAATTCTAACATTTTTTCTTTCCAAAACGACTCGTAACTTTTTTCAATAATATCTTTTTCATAAATATTATCAGTAACAACCCAAGAATTGGATTTCAGTTCTGTTTCTAATTGGTTGTTGCCCCAACCAGAATACCCTAAGAAAAAACGAATATCAGTTTCTTTAATTTCTTCTTTAGCGATAAGTTCAGCAACCTTGCCAAAGTCTCCCCCCCAGTATATACCTAAGGAGATTTCGATGCTGTCGGGAATTAATTGTGGCACTTTATGAATAAAATAAAGGTTATCTTGTTCTACAGGTCCGCCATTATAGACTCTGAAGGTAGAGGATTCAATTTCAGGAACAAGGTCATTTATATTGTAATTTAACGGCTTGTTTAGAATAAAACCTATGGAGCCTTCTTTAGTATGATCAGCCAACAATACTATAGAACGATTGAAAGACATATCGCCTATTATTGCAGGTTCAGCGATTAACAAATCACCTTTTTTTGGTTTAATTGTAATCATGCAAATAGTTATTAGTAACTAAATCTAATATTTATTTATTAAAAAAGCAATAGTTAGGACAATATTGTATAAAAAAAAGCCTTTTAGTTCTTACTAAAAGGCTTTTATATAATAAGGTGTAAATTTAGTTTACTGCACTTGATAAATCTGCTCCAGCTTTAAACTTAACAACGTTTTTAGCTTTTATTTTGATTGTAGCACCAGTTTGTGGGTTTCTACCTTCTCTTGCTGCTCTTTTAGATACTGACCAAGAACCAAATCCTACTAAAGAAACTCTGTTGCCTTTTTGTAAAGCTCCTTCAATTTCAATTAGTGCGCATTCTAAAGCTTTTTTAGCAGCAGCTTTTGTAATTCCTGCGTGTTCTGCCATTGCGTCGATTAAATCTGTTTTGTTCATAATATTAAATTTTAATTATTAATAAATAAGGTTAAACGTTTTTTTTGTTAAATCCTTTACAAATTTATACGGATTATACAATCACGCAAGTAATAGCAAGGCAAATACCTGCTAATGTTGATAACTTAATCTATTTGTTAATAAAGGCAGTGTATTTTGTCGATGTTTTTATGATATCAGCAATAATAAGGCTTCAGAGCATTTTGGCGTCTTCTGAAATTTGATACCCATTTAAAAGTGATTTTATATCCATAGAACGTTTTCCGGGAAGCTTCATTTCTTTAATCAGAATGTATCCATTTGATACTGCTACTTTTAACTCTTTTTTGCTTGAAACAATTGTTCCAATATTTAAAGAATGATGATTTGTTTCTTTTTCAGCTTTATAAATTTTTATATCTAAGGTATCAGAGCCATTTATTAAAGTACACCAAGCTGCAGGGTACGGGCTTAATCCACGTATTTTATTATATATACGATCTATGTTTTGATTCCAATCAATTTTACAATTATCTTTATGTAGTTTATAAGCTGTTTTTATATTTTCGGGCTCTTTCTGTGGAATAGTAGTAACATGGTCAGTTTCAATTAATTTTACCGTTTTTAAAACCAATTGACTCCCTGTATTCATTAGTTTGTCATGCAGGCTTCCTGCATTTTCATCTGGTTCAATAGCTATGGTTTGCTGAAGGATCATATCACCCGTATCAATTTCTTCATCTATAAAAAATGTAGATACGCCCGTTTTTGTTTCGCCATTTATAATAGCCCAATTAATAGGGGCTGCGCCACGATAATTAGGTAATAAAGAGGCATGTAAATTAAATGTACCCAATTGGGGCATCTGCCAAACGGCCTTTGGAAGCATTCTAAAAGCCACAACTATTTGGAGATTGGCTTTTAAATCCTTGAGTTCATTTAAAAAATCTGGATGCTTTAAATTGGTAGGTTGTAAGATATTTAAACCAACAGATTTTGCATAGTGTTTTACAGCACTTTCATTAAGTTGTCTGCCTCTACCTGCAGGTTTGTCGGGAGCCGTAATAACACCTACAATATTGTAATGATTGTTAATCAAAGTTTTTAATGTGGCCACAGCAAAATCGGGTGTGCCCATAAATATAATTTTTAAGTCTTTGTTTTTTGATGGTATTTCCTTTTTATTTGTCATTTTATAAATGATATAGTTTGTAGGTATTGGTTTTTGTAATAGCAATAATATTATGTTCCAACATTAATTGCAATACATTTTGAATCTCTTTTTCAGTACAGTTCAATTTTTCGATAAGTATTCTAGATGATAAATCGCCATGCTCCAGCAATTCTATCACTTGTTTTTTTAGCACTATTGGGTTTAGCGGCGGCTTGGTTTTGTTGGATTGTATACAAACGGAACAAATGCCACACGGTTTTATGTCGGTTTCTCCAAAATAAGTAAGAAGTTGCATGCTTTTACAAACCGAATCATTTTCAACATAATTAAGTATTGATTTAACTTGGTTTTGTTTTAGCTTATTTTGCTTTTCAATAATAGAAGCAATTCTATTAATTGTTTTATCGTCTTCTCGTGGTTGTAAAAATGTAATTTGTGCATCGGTATTGACTAATTTTAATGATATAATGTTGTCGGCTTCTAATTTTTTTAAAGCATTCATTAAAACAACATCGTTTACAGAGGCTTTTTCGGCAATATTAGTAGTGTTTATTTTAGTTTCATGTTCAAACACACCACCATACATTCTTAAAATAGATTTAACTATAATATTTAAATCTTTATGTGTTTCTAAATAACTAAAAAGAGCGGCGTTGCTAATTATTATTTGGAGAGTGGCTTTATTATTAAATTGTTTTGATAGGCTAATAATACTATTTCTGTCCAATAACTGTAAAGCGTTATAGCACATAATACTATTAAAGCTATAGGTTTTACAAAAAGTGTTAAAGTTGAAATCTTGAGTGAAATATTCACCTTCACCATAAGATATTTGAAAATAGTTGCACAATTTTCGGTACACTTGTTTTATAAAATTAACGTCAGGCAGAACGTTCAAAAATTGATTCTTTACTTTGCTTTCATCACTTGTGTTTTTCAAGATAACAGCAAAAGCTTTTTCTCCATTGCGCCCAACTCGTCCTGCTTCTTGAAAATAACTTTCCATACTTTCAGGGAGGTCTAAGTGAATTACGGTTTTAACGTCTGGTTTATCAATACCCATTCCAAAAGCGTTGGTGGCTACCATAACTTGTTTTTGATTACTAAGCCACTGCTGCATGTGAGTCTCTTTTTCGGTATTGGTAATTCCTCCGTGAAAATATGTGGAACGGATACCTTTGTTTTCTAAAAACTGGCTTAATTCTAAAGTTAATTTTCTATTTCTAACATAAATAATTGATGAGGCTGTGTATTTCTTTAAAATAGTTTCAATACGATAGTATTTGTCATTTTCAGTGAATACCATATAAGCCAAATTAGGTCTGAAAAAGGATTGTTTGAAAATTTTTGGATTTATAAAATCAAGTTCTTTTATTATATCTTCAACTACTTCGGGTCGGGCAGAAGCAGTTAAGGCAATTACATTAACACTGGGTTGCAATTGTCTTAGTAATGTAATGTTTTTATAAGCAGGTCTAAAATCATTTCCCCATTGTGAAATGCAATGTGCCTCATCAACAGCAATAAGGTTAACAGGCATTTGCTTGATGCGCTCTTGAACCAATTCTTGTTGCAAGCGTTCGGGAGACAGATATAAAAATTTATAGTTGCCATAAACACAATTATCCAAAAGCGTGTCTAATTCTTGATAAGAAATGCCACTGGTAAGTGCCATGGCTTTAATGCCCTTGTTATTTAAGGCTTTAACTTGATCTTTCATTAAAGCTACTAAAGGCGAAATAACAATACAAATGCCCGGTTTGGCTAAGGCTGGAATTTGAAAGCACAACGATTTGCCCCCACCGGTAGGTAAGAGGGCAAAAGTATCCTCGCCAGAAATTACAGCGTTAATGATAGTCTCTTGGTTAGGCCGAAAACTTGTAAAGTTCCAATAACGTTCTAAAATTTTTATGGGATGTTCCAAAATTATGTTTTTAGAATGTTTAGAATGTAATCCGCTCTATTTTCAACAGTGTCAAAGGGTACATCTATTAATTGGTAATTATATGTTTGATAAGTGTTAACTAAACAATCATGTATTTTTTTAGCTTGTTCAAAGCTTTCATAGCGTTCGTTGTCAATTGTATAAATGGATTTCCATGGTTTTAGTACAAAAACGACATCGTATAAATTAGTTTTACAAGCTTCAATAAATTGCTGTGGATAGCTATCACCAATATAGTCCATATAAGCTAAAATATCAGGAATGCCTCTGTCAAGAAAAACAGTTTGTTTGGTAAATAAGTTGGCTTCAATAAACTGTTTTTTTCGCCCTTTTAAAAGTAATTCACTGAATAACATGGGGTTTTTTAAAAATAATTGGTCAATACCATTTTTTTGAGCATCTAAAATTACTTGTCTGGAAATTTCTTCAAGACAAGTATGGCCTCTTTTAATCAATTCATTTATTAAAGTTGATTTTCCAGTTCCTGGCCCTCCAGTAATTACAATCTTTTTATTACTCAATATAATTCTAATTTAGCTGTAAAAATCGGAATTTAAAGGCTATAAAAAAAATAGAAACGAATCTGTATATTTGTAGCATATAAAAAACACTATGAGCACACCTGCAAATTCAGATGAATTTTACAAAAAATTAAAAGCCCAATTGCACGATACAACTAATTGGCCAGCAGAATATTTATATAAGTTTATTGTTGTGACAGACAATAAAAAGATTGCAAAAATGGAAGCTATATTTGATAATATGGGTGCAATTATACAAACAACAGAATCAAAAAATGGTAAATATACAAGTGTTTCAATAAATCTTTTGATGCGAAACCCTGATGCTGTTATAGAAAAATATAAAGAAGTAGCAGAAAAAATTGAAGGCGTGATAAGTCTTTAATTTTTTTTCGTATTTTGCACACGCATAACAAACTACATATGCACAAAATTTAAAACTCCACACAATTATTTTGATAGACGATTTAGAATACAATACAGAGCGTGAACATTTAATTATACCTGAATATGGACGTCATATGCAGAAAATGATTAATCATGCAAAAACCCGTGAAACCAAAGAAGAACGCGAAAAACTTGCCAAGTCAATTATTGCAGTAATGGGTAATTTACAACCACATTTACGAGATGTTCCAGATTTTCAGCATAAGCTTTGGGATCAACTTTTTATTATGGCTAATTTTGAATTAGATGTAGATTCTCCATATCCAAAACCATCAAAAGATGAATTAGAAGAACGTCCAGAACCTCTTAATTATCCGCAAAATTTCCCAAAATATCGTTTTTATGGCAACAATATAAAAACAATGATTGATGTAGCTAATACTTGGGAAGAAGGTGATCTTAAAGAAGCGCTTATATATACCATTGCAAATCACATGAAAAAGTGTTTTTTGAATTGGAATAAAGATACGGTGGAAGATGCTGTTATTTATAACCATTTATATGAGCTCTCTGGAGGCAAAATAAATTTAAAAAATTCAGAAGAAGATTTATCAGACGCAACGAGTTTGATGCGTTCTAAGAATAAATTTTCTAATAATAACAATACTAAGAAAGGGCATCATAAAAAGAATACGAATAACAGACAAAGAAAGCGCTATTAGTACAGTATGGGAACATTCAAAATTGAAGGTGGTCACCGACTAAAAGGAAAGATACAACCTCAAGGAGCCAAAAATGAAGCATTACAAATTTTGTGTGCTGTTTTATTAACTCCAGAACTTATTACAATTAATAACATTCCTGATATTGTAGATGTTAATAAGCTTATAAGTCTATTAATAAAGTTAGGTGTTAAGGTTGAAAAATTAGCTAAAGGAAGTTATACGTTTCAGGCTGATGATGTTAATTTAAAATATTTAGAGTCCGATGAGTTTAAAGTAGATGGGCGTGGATTACGAGGTTCTATAATGATTGTAGGCCCTTTATTGGCACGTTTTGGTAAAGGTTATATTCCTAAGCCTGGAGGCGATAAAATTGGACGTCGTCGTTTAGATACACATTTTGAAGGCTTAATAAAATTAGGGGCTAAATTTAGATACAGCAGGGAAGATCAATTTTATGGCGTTGAAGCTGAAAAACTAAAAGGCACTTATATGCTTTTAGAGGAAGCATCAGTTACTGGTACAGCTAATATTGTTATGGCAGCTGTTTTAGCAGAAGGACAAACCACTATTTACAATGCGGCTTGCGAACCTTATTTGCAGCAATTGTGTAAAATGCTGAACAGAATGGGAGCTAAAATTAGTGGTGTAGGTTCTAATATGTTGATTATAGATGGTGTTGAAAAATTAGGAGGAACAGAGCACACGATGTTGCCAGATATGATTGAAATTGGAAGTTGGATTGGTTTGGCAGCGATGACTAAAAGTGAGTTAACCATAACCAATGTTTCATGGAACGATTTAGGCTTGATTCCTGAAACTTTTAGGAAGTTGGGCATAACTGTTGAAAAGCAAGGTGATGATATTCATATACCAGCGCATACTGATGGTTATGAAATACAAAGTTTTATTGATGGATCTATTTTAACGATATCTGACGCTCCATGGCCAGGATTTACTCCAGATTTATTGAGTATAATTTTGGTAGTAGCCACACAAGCTAGAGGCAGTGTTTTGATACATCAAAAAATGTTTGAAAGTAGGTTGTTTTTTGTTGATAAATTGATTGATATGGGAGCAAAAATTATTTTGTGTGATCCGCATCGTGCAACGGTAATTGGTCATGATTTTAAATCAACTTTAAAAGCAACCACTATGACCTCACCAGATATTCGTGCTGGGGTTTCATTATTAATTGCAGCATTATCGGCAAAAGGAACATCAACCATTCAGAATATTGAACAAATTGATCGTGGTTACGAAAATATAGATGAGCGTTTACGTGCTATTGGATCGCATATAGAGCGAGTAGAATAGCTTTTTGTTTTTATATGAGCATTCTAATTTTTGAATTTAAAATAAAAAAAATCCTGCTTTATGCAGGATTTTTTTAGTATGCATCTCTAAGTCTTAAGTTTTGTTGAGTTAGGAATTCAGAGCAGCTTTATAAGTCTGTAAACAGCGTTCGCGAGCAAATTTATGTTCCACAATAGGTGGAGGATAAGTGAGTTCTTGAAAATCTGGCACCCATTTTTTTATATATTCTAAATTTTTATCAAATTTTTCAATTTGTGTTGTAGGGTTAAAAATTCTAAAATAAGGAGCAGCATCAACACCGCAGCCAGCTACCCATTGCCAATTTCCTATATTATTGGCCATATCATAATCATGTAGTTTTTCAGCAAAATAAGCTTCGCCCCAACGCCAATCAATAAGCAGGTGTTTGCAAAGAAAACTACCAACTAACATACGCACACGGTTGTGCATGAATCCTGTTTGATTTAGTTGTCGCATCCCAGCATCTACCATTGGATATCCAGTTTTGCCTTCACACCAAGCTTTGAATTCAGTATGATTATTTCTCCAAACAATTTGGTCATACTTGGGTTTAAAACTTTTTGTTTGGGTTTGTGGAAAATGCCAAAGAATTTGCATGAAAAATTCTCGCCAAATTAATTCTTTCCAAAAAGTTTCATCGGTTTCTGTAATGGCCTTTTTAATCATTTTACGGTTGCTAACAGTTCCAAAACGCAAATGAGGTCCTAATTTTGATGTGTTATCTTTTGCTGGGAAATTTCGTGTAGCTTCATAGTTTTGAATTAATGTAGGTGTTACAAGATAAGGAGCTATGTGTTGTTCTGATTTTATAAAACCGATATCTGATAAACTTAAATTAGGGAATGAAATATTTGAAATTAAATTATTTAATATGTCTTCTGAGGGAAATAATTTGAAATCTAATTTTTTAAAAGTTTCTTTCCATCGTTTCATATAAGGTGTGTAGACTAAATATGGCTTTCCGTCACTTTTTATTATATCATTTTTTTCAAAAACAACTTGATCTTTGTAAGTTTTAAAATCGATGTTTTTTTTGTTTAATAAGGTTTTTATTTCTTGGTCGCGCCTTATAGCATAGGGTTCATAATCATGATTGCTAAAAACTGTTTTGATATTATAACGGTTTAGTAGTTCCTTATATATTTCAATAGGTTTTCCATAAAACATGGCAATACCACTACTAAATTCAGCATGTAATTTTTTGTTTATATTTTGAAGTGTTGTATGAATAAAAGCAACCCGTGCATCATTTTTATGTAAACTTTCTAAAATTTCTGAATCAAAAATAAAAATAGGAAGCACTTTGTCTTTTTCTTTTAAGGCTTCATATAATGCACGATTATCATCCAATCTTAAATCGCGTCGATACCAGAAAATAGTTATGGGTTGTTTCATTTAAGACATTTTTTTAATGATACACCCCAAAAAGTTCTATTAATTTTTTTTCTCTATAATTAAAAATTTCTTCTAATTTTGGTTTTACTAATGTAGGATGGGCTAATTGCCCAAGTAAGCCAAATGGTAATTTGTAATCAATAATGTCTTCCATTTCTATTCCGCCTTCAATATCTTTAATAAAATGCTTATGATGCCATAAGGCATAAGGTCCAAAACGCTGTTCATCAACAAAATAATGTTTGTTAACAACATGCGTTATTTCGGTTACCCATTTTGTTTTTAGTCCTAAAATAGGTGTTACCATGTATTGAATAATCTGACCTGCATACATAGGCTTTTCTGTTCCTGAAAGTATATGAAACCCCATATAGTCTGGTGTAATAGTTTTAAGGTTGTTAGGGTTTGATAAAAAATTCCATGCCACATTTAATGTAATAGGTAATTTTTGTTTTTTATGCAGCCTGTATATTTTCATTGTTTTTGGTTTCTAATTTCAAATACTAAGTATAGAGTAGAGCTGTTTTCTTTAATTATATAAAACAATATAGGCATTTAGCGAAGTTGCAATGTATAACCAAAAGAAGTAGGGAAGAATTAAAATACTTTTAATTTTTAGTTCATTTGTAAATGAAAATAAAAAGAAGGCTACAATAAATGTAAGTATTAAAATAACAGTAAGCCCTAAGCCTATATAATGCTGATTGAAAAATAAATAATTCCAAATAACATTAAGGATAAGTTGTATGATAAATAATGTTATAACCTTGGAGTTGGGTAAGGCTTTATATAAATATGCCATGTACACAGAAAAGCAAATCATTACGGTTGTCCAGGCAACACCAAATACCCAGCCAGATGGCGTCCAAGGGGCTTTATTGAGTTTGTTGTACCAATCAGATTGTGGGCCGTTGCCCATAAGCCAACTACCAACAGCTAAAGCTCCAAAATTAATAACCAAAAAAACGATTATGTATTTGTAGAGTTTCATTGTGCCATTTAAAAAAGATTGTCCGTAATCACTTATTTTATTTATGTTGGATAAGTTTTGATTTGCTTCCAATAGTGATTGTTTATTAAATTATTAAGGCCTTCCTTTTAAACGCTTTTCAATTTTTTGTTTAACAGCAGTAAGTCGCTTCATTAATTCCATGATTTCAGGATCTTTATCTTTTTTATATATATCGTTTAAACTCAAAATAAGATCTTTAACTTCTCTTGAAGCTTCAATGCGTTCGCTAGTAGTTTTAAAAGTTTGTTTACGTTCAGCAAATTCTTCTGCTTGTTCAATTATCTTCATGTTTCTATCTTTGTTCTAAATATTTAGTTTTTTTGGATAAAATTCTGATTTACCCACAATTTTCCAATATACTAAAATCTGTTAAACAACCATTTTATTTTATCAAATATTAAGTAAAATTTAGTATTTTAGAATTAGAAAAATTAATGAAATTTTAATTAAGTTCAAAATATATTTAATAGTTTCTAATTAATTGTTACATATTCTATAATCTGAAGTAAATTTAATGGTATGTAATATTTAATATTAGTTAACTGTTAGTTCGTTTCTTTTACCTATGACTATGTCGTAGATGATTTTCACTTCTCATCATAAATTACTACTAAAGTTTTAGTGTTGTTTCTTTGATGTTAAATTGTTAATGCGCAAGACTGTGTAATAATATATTTAAGGTTTTGTTAACAATAATAGAGTTTGTTATATTTAATTTTACCTGATTTTTAATTTAAAACTAATAATATTCAAAAAGATGAAAAAGATTTTATTTATGGCTATGGTTTTTACATTTTCATTAAATGTAACAGCTCAAGTTACTACTCCTCAACCAAGTCCATTTGGTAAATTAGAACAAAAAGTAGGGCTTACTGATGTTAGTATTGAGTATTCAAGACCAAGTATGCGGGGGCGTACAATTTTTGGAGATTTAGTTTCTTATGGAAAATTATGGCGTACAGGGGCTAATAAAAATACGATAATCACTTTTAGTGATGACGTTGTTATTGAAGGGCATACATTAAAAGCAGGTGCATATTCAATTTTTACTACGCCTAATGAAACTTCATGGGATGTTGTTTTTTATACAGACATAGAAAACTGGGGGACACCACAAAAATGGGATAATTCCAAAGTAGCTGTAAAAACGACTGTAAAATCATATCCTATTCCTTTTGATGTAGAAACTCTTACTATGGATGTTAATAGTATAAGTAATAATGGTGCCAAACTTGAAATTTTTTGGGAGAAAACATATGTGGCTATTCCTTTTGAGGTACCAACAGATAAAATTGTATCAAAGTCCATTGAAAAGGCAATGAAAGGAACGTCAGCAGAAGATTATTATGCAGCAGCGGTTTACTATTTAGAAGAAGGAAAAGACATAAAGAAAGCACAAGAATGGATGGAAAAAGCGATGTCTATGATTGAAAATCCAGCCTTTTATCAATTAAGAAAATTAGCATTGATATATGCAGAAGCAGGTAATAAAAAAGCGGCCATTGAAGCAGCTAAAAAATCTTTAGAAGGTTCTGAAAAAGTAGGAAATGCAGATTATATAAAAATGAACAAAGCCTCTTTAAAAGAATGGGGAGCTTTGTAATTTAAGTTTTAATTAAAACTTATTTTCTTGAAAATAAAAACGCAACTGAACGCAACTGTTAAAGGTTGCGTTTTTGTTATATAATGTTTAAGTCTTGAAAAGAGAAAATCAAGTGGTTTGGAGAATGTTTTTCTTCAACGTATTTGTAAGCATCATTATGAATGTTTAAACCGCTATCAATGAGCCCAACAGTTTTCCAACCCAATTCGTTTGGAGTAATGAAGTCTTTTCTGAAATTATCAGCAATATAATAATACTTGCAATTTTTAAACTTAGTTTCAACTAGCTGGAAGTTGTTTTTATGAGGTTTTTCAAAACCTGTTTCTTCAGATATAATAATTAAATCTAAAAAGGGTTCAATGTTTAATGCTTTTATTTTTTGTTTTTGTGTGGTAGATCTTCCGTCAGTTATTATAGCAATTTTGCCATTATTCTTTCTTATTTTTTCAAAAACAGTAATAACATTTTTTTTAGGCTTAATTAGAGGTTTATGATTTCTGTAACTTTCAATCAGTTGATTTTTAGGCACAGCATAGGTTTCTGAAAGAAAATTAAAAACATTAAGTTGTTGTCTGTAACGGGAAAACATATTTACAAATAGTAATTCCCAATTATCTGGGTTTAACTGTTTAGAAATTTCTGTATATGCTGACCTTAAAAAATCTATTTCATTATACAATGTGTCATCTAAATCAAAAACAAGAACCGTATTCTCATTAACTGTTATATCCATAAAAAAATTATTAATAGTTAAGTTTAATAATTTTTCGTACTTCATCCAAAGTTTTTATCAACTGTTTGCTAAAATTAAAAGACATGATATCACTTTCCGTCTTTTCTTGAATCAACAGTTCATTAAAGTGTATGGCTTCGTAATTATAGCCTATGGTTTTGTAATTAAAATCGATGGTTTCTTCTTTTTCATTTGTGGTAATTGTAACGGTTGAAGGGGAATGAAACTGGGTATTAATTTTAATTGTTCCATTTTCACAATAAAAGATAGCTTGAGTAGGTGTGTCTTCTAACAAAGTACTTTTTAAATCTGCAATAACTCCGTTTTTATAATTAAAAGACATGTTACACGACGCATCAATACCATTTTCAAAAAAAGTAGCGTTTGCATTCATTGTTTCTGGTTTCCCTAATGTTGAAAGTGCTGCAAAAATAGGGTAGATGCCAATATCTAAAAGGCTGCCACCTCCTAATGATTTTTCAAAAAGTCTGGAATTGGTGTTAAATGCTCTATAGAAGCCAAAATCAGCTTCCATTTTTAATATATTCCCGTAAGTTTTATTTTGTAGTGCTTTTAAAACAAATTGATAATGAGGTAAAAAGTATGTCCAAAGAGCCTCCATGAGTAATACGTTTTTTTCTTTGGCTTTTAAAATCATTTCATCTACTTCAATACCATTCATGGCAAATGGTTTTTCACATAAAACAGCAATACCATGTTCTAAACATAGAAGTGTATTTTCTTTGTGTAAAGCGTGGGGAGTAGCAATATAAACAGCATCAATGTTTTCGTCTTTTGCTAATGCTTCATAGTTGTTGTAAGCTTTTTTTGCGTTGTATTTTTTTGAAAAAGCATCCGCCTTTACTTGTGAGCGAGAAGCAACAGCATACAATTCAGAATTATCAATTGTCAATAAATCGGTTGCAAATTTGTTAGCAATATTTCCGAGGCCAATGATGCCCCAACGGATAATTTTATGATTTGAGTTGTTCATAATTTGAATTTATGGTTTGAAATAAACATGCAATGCTAATAACAATAACACAACCAACAAAGTTTAGCCATAAAAAGGGCAGATTGATTAATTCATTCTCGTTTAAAAAGTAGAGAGTAATAACAATAATTTGTGTAATGATAGCAGCAATAAAAACGGCATTTCCTTTAACGAATTTAAAGAAAAACGCCAACAGGAAAATACCTAATACATTGCCGTAAAAAATAGAGCCGATGATGTTTACCAATTGGATTAAGTTTTCGGCTAAGTTAGCTATACAAGCTACACCAATAGCAATAATACCCCAGGCAAAGGTGAACCATTTAGAGGCTTTAACCATTTGTTCCTCGGTTTTTTCAACCGTATTTCGTTTGTATAAATCTATGGTAGTTGTTGAGCCAAGTGCATTTAATTCAGATGCAGTACTGGACATGGCTGCACTCAATATAACAGCTAATAATAAACCAATGAGGCCACGCGGTAAATTGTTCAGTATAAAATGAATAAATACATAATCTTTATCATTACTTTCTATTTTAATTTTTTGCTTATCAGCAGCTTTGTCAATAAGTGAACGAGCTTGTTCTCTTAACTTTTCATTAGAAGCATCAATTGATAATAAATACTGAGAATCATTAAATTTTTTTGAATGTATAGATGTTTTAATATGATTTTGTTTATCAATAAAAACTTGCTGATGTTGCTTTTGGAGGTTTTTGTAATCATCAGCGTATTCCGAATTCAAAACTACCTCCGTGCCAACAGGATTAAAATTTAATGGTGCTTGATTGAATTGATAAAACACAAATACCATGACCCCAACAATTAAGATAAAAAACTGCATTGGGATTTTTAAAAGACCATTGAAAAGCAAGCCTAATTGCATTTCTTTTACAGATTTTCCAGATAAGTATCGTTGTACTTGACTTTGGTCCGTCCCAAAATAAGAGAGCATTAAAAATGTACCACCAATTATGCCACTCCAAAATGTGTATCGATTATTTAAATCAAAAGAAAAATCTAATACTTCCATTTTTCCACTGGCACCAGCAATATTAAGTGCTTTGCTAAATGTGATGTCTGTAGGTAGCTTGCTAACAATTAAAAAGAAAGCCACTAACATACCAAAAAATATTATTACCATTTGATGTTTTTGAGTAACATTAACAGCACGTGTCCCTCCAGAAACGGTATAGATAATAACCAAAAAACCAATGATGATGTTTAGTGTTAACAAGTCCCAACCTAAAACCACAGAAAGTATAATGGCAGGAGCAAAAATGGTGATACCTGCAGCCAAGCCACGTTGTATTAAAAACAAAATTGCAGTGAGGGTTCTGGTTTTTAAATCGAATCTGTTTTCCAAAAATTCATAAGCCGTATACACTTTTAGTCGGTGGTATAATGGAATAAAAACCATACAAATAACCACCATGGCAATAGGTAACCCGAAATAGAATTGTACAAAGCCCATACCATCATTAAAGGCCTGTCCCGGGGTTGATAAAAAGGTAATGGCACTGGCTTGAGTTGCCATAACTGATAGACCTATAGTCCACCATTTTGATGTGTTACCACCTCTTAAATAGTCCTGCACATTTTTGCTTCCACGGGTCTGCCATGTTCCATAGCTTACTATGGCTATTAATGTAACTGCTAAAACGGTCCAATCAATCCAACTGAGTGTTTGCATGAATTAAAAGGCTTTTGTTATTAGGTAAAATAAGATAAAGTATATGGCGTTGGCCACCAATACGAGTGTGTACATTTTTTGCCATTTATAGTGTTTCATTATTTAGAGTCTTTTGTGTTTATATTACCTTTTCCAATGGAAAGTATATTGGCAAATAATCGGTAAGCACCAGAAACTCCTTCAGGAAATTCTCTAAAAAAGCTTAAGCCTGTATAAATATAGTAGCCTTTCCCATATTTCGCGACAATTAAGCTGCCTTTTTTTGCAGACTCGCCTTTATCGCTCATAGATAAAATAGGGGTAAAAGCTTTGTCCCAATCACTTGGAAAATACAACCCACGTTCTTGTTTCCAGTCTTCAAAATCTTGTTTTGTTATTTTGTTTGGGTAATTTAATAACGGATGATTGGGAGCTAAAAATGTTACGTCAGCATTTTCATCAGTTACACGGTCACGAGATAATGTTAAATCATACGGTGCTAATTCATTTGTAAGTAAGCCACGATTGGTGTTGTATTGTACTACCATGTTACCACCATTAGCCACAAAATCAAATAAAAATTGTTGCTTAAATTTCAATGTTTCAACAGTATTATAAGCTCTAATACCAATAACTACAGCGTCAAAAGAACTTAATGTTTCAGGGGTAATAGACTCCGGTTTTAGGATAGTAACATTATATCCTATTTGTCTTAAGCTTTCTGGAACCACATCACCAGCCCCTTCAATGTAAGCAATGTTTTCTCCTTTCTTTTTAATATCTAAGCGAACCATTTTACTCTCACTAGGAAGTAAAATGGTTTGAAATGGTATGTGGTTATAGTCAATTTCAATAAGCTCTTTAGAATACTGTTTATCATTTATAGAAACAATGGGAGAAATATACCCTTCGCTTTGATGAATTGGCGGAGTGATGGTGAACACAAATTTTTGTTCTTCTCCTTTATGGGGAATTAGTATTTTTTGTTTTTGAGGATATATTTTCCAATCATTAGGGTGCGATATTTCTATATAGCCTTCTAAATTATTGCGACCTGCTTTTACTGTTACTGAAATTTCTTTTTGATGGGTATTTTCAAAAATGATAACTTTTTCAGAGATTTTAGCAGATGCCTCGGGAATAATTTCAAAAGGTTTATAAACCTCGCCTTTAACGGGGTCATTGGTTTTATAAACGATGGGTTTTGAATATGAAATTGGGGTGCCTTCAATCATAAGGTTAAAAACAATATTATTTGGCTTAGGAGTTTCAGGTAAACCAATCCAAAGAGGATTATCTACATGATACATACCCAATGTTCCTTTTTTACTTAACCAATATGGTGTGGTTGGAGCTTGGTTAGCTTCAATTGTTATGGTTTCACTAAAATGGTATCCAATATTGTTTTTTAATTGTATGCTTTTTTGAATAGCTAATTTATTGGAAGTTATATAATTTTCTAAAACAATATTTGAATGGCTTCTGTTAATAGCTTCAATATTGATTTTAATAGTTTCGTTATTGGTGGTATGATTGGTACTTGATGAGGCTTCCAAATACAGTCCAGCACAAGCCGCAATGATGTTTTTTATTTCTTTAGATTTGAGCTGTTTCCAATGTTCATTATTTAAATTTTGAATTAATTGATAAGCGCGAACTAACTCTTTTATTGAAGCTGAAGGATTATTAAAGTTATAATTTTTTTGTACTTGATTTAAAATACTTTCAATAGCTTGTCCGCCTTCAATACGGCTCCATGATGTATCAATACCTTCAAAAATGTTTAATTTGTCTTGAGGAAAATCCCCTTTTATCAGTTCTAAATATTCAAACAATTCGCCCCGTGTTCCAGTATTTCCAAAGCCTTGTGATGCATGCATACTTCTACTTAAAGCAGCAATTTCAGTATTACTCAATCCGCTTGACGCATAATAAACCCCTAAGTCCAAACTAATAAAATTTGATTTATCTACTTCATCTAATTTTTCTTGGCTGCCATAAAACCGCCAAGAAGGATTGAAAAATACACGTTTTGGTTGCCAAACATCAACATTTTTTAGTTGATCAGGGTAGGCTGAATTGTTGTTAGCTAAATCAAAAGCTTCAACACTTAATATTGCTGAAGTTGTATGATGTCCATGTGTGTTTCCAGAACTTCTATGGTCAAATCGGTTTATTATAACATCTGGTTTAAACTTTCTAATGGCTAAAACCACATCGCTTAATATTTCCTCTTTGTTCCAAATAGTTAAGGTTTCGTCTGGGTGTTTTGAAAATCCAAAATCGTTGGCTCTTGTAAACAGTTGTTCGCCACCATCAATGCGTCTAGCACCCAATAATTCTTGGGTTCGGATAACACCCAATTGTTCCCTGATTTCTGGGCCTATTAAATTTTGTCCGCCATCACCACGTGTTAAAGACAGATAAGCCGTCCGTGCATTGACATGATTGGCCATATAGGAAATAAGTCTGGTGTTTTCATCGTCAGGGTGAGCAGCTACATATAAAACTGAGCCTAAAAAATTAAGTTTTTGAATGGACTGATAAATTTCGGAAGCATTAGGTTTTTGGGGGTGTTGGGCTTGTGTTGAAAAAGATATAAAACCTATTAAAATAAGGAAAAGTAAACGTTTTTGCATCATAAGTGTTTGCTAATTTTTCAAATATAAAAAAGAAACCAGCGGAATGGCTGGTTTTAATTTTTATTTAACGGTTTGAAAACATGAATCAGATTTTACGCAGTTTGTCTGTTTTAGGTTCTTTAGGGTTGAAATTTCCTTGGTTTTGATTAAAAAAAAGTTCTTGAATAGAGTCCATACGCTGCATCATACTTTTTATGTGTTCATCATGATTCATAAATCCGTTATAAAAGAAGTTGTCTGGGGTGAAATTGCCAGATAAAGAATCTGGTTTAAAAAAATCATTAAAAAATGAATCGTTAAAAAATGAATGGCTGTTAAAATGTTGTTGAAACTTTTGCTTTAAACTATCGTGCAATTTACCATTGGTAGCATAACTATAGGAATAAATGGAATCGTATTTTATCAAATTTCCAAATTCATCATATTTTTTGTTTACGTGAACGTTTTCATTGGGTTTTATAGTGTTTTCTTCACTTTTTTGTTTGTCTTGTCCCGAACAGTTAAAAAATAAAAGACAAAACAAAAGTATAAGATTTAGAGTTTTCATCGTTTTATATTTTTAGAATTACACAATATTTTTGGTAGTAAAATTTCAAAAAATATACCAAATGCGCGAAGTCAAATAGGAGAGAGTTTTAAAATGTCAAATTGACAGAGCTACTTTTTTTGATGAGTTTGTTTATGGTGTTTTTGATTTATTCTTTTACTTCTGTGTAACTGGGTAATCCGTGTAAGCATTTTATAATTTGGTTTCCATCTGGTTCACCTGCGTGACATGATAGTCTTTAGGTCATCAAAGTGTCCACTATAGTTATCTAAAGTAGGTTTGTTACCGTTTTTGACTATCAACCCAGAGATACCAAATCCGTCAATTGCATAACCAATTATTGCTGCGTGTAAATTAGTTTGAGTAGTTTCCTTCGTTGAGCCTGAAACAGCATGGTAATGATATCCTTCGTGCAGCTTTACGTGACCGTCTTGGTCTTACAATGGCACAATTGTATGGGTAGTTAATATAGTGTGAGTTGGTGCAGATGAGGGGGCATAATTCACTCCGTTAAAAGCTAATATTATATCTCTTCTTCTAAAATTTAGAGGAGTTTTAGATATTTTGAAGCTACTGGAATTATAAAATTAGTTATTTGATCTTTGATATATTCGGGTAAGCATTCCGTTCATTTCTGAAATTATTTGTTCAGAAAAAGGTCTCTGTTGATTCGGTTCTTGTTATTCTTTTTTTTCTTGATTTGATTTGTAAGAAATTAAGATTAATAAAGGTGATATTAGCAATAAGACATATTTTGTTTTTTTGAGTTTATTTTAATTTTTAATATCTAAGACATCAGGCCAAATATTAGGCAATTCTCCGCTAAATCCCATTTCTGGTAGCTCATTTATTAGCAGCATTTCTTTATCTGATAATTTAAAGTCGAAAATGTTAAAGTTATCTTCAATTCTTTTCAGTGTATTTGATTTCGGAATACTGATGACTCCGTGCTGAGTAATCCATCTTAAACAGATTTGAGCTATAGATTTATGGTGGTGTTTAGCTAGGGATTGGATTACTTCATTTCCAAATACTTTGCCGCGTGCCAACGGTGACCAAGATTCAACCATAATATCATTCGATTTGCAAAATTCAGTCAATTCTGGTTGCCAATAACCGGGGTGGAATTCAATTTGATTGATAGCTGGTGCCACATTTGCAGTTAAAAAAAGAGCTTCTAAATGTTCTTGCCAAAAATTACTTAGCCCTATGGATTTTATTTTCCCGTCAGCTTGCAATTCCTCCATAGCACGCCAAGTATCAGCATTTGTTTTTTGCCAATCGTCATAATTCCTTGCATTGGCAGGCCAATGGATTAAATATAGGTCAATATAATCCAACTTTAAGGTTTTTAATGACTTGTTAAAGGCTTTTTTAGTTGCTTCGTATCCTAAATTTTCACGCCATAATTTTGTGGTTATTATAATTTCTTTTCTATCAAAGCCACTTTCATGTATGGCTGTACCAACTTCTTTCTCATTGTTATATTTGGCAGCGGTGTCAAACATTCTGTAGCCTATTTTTAAGGCATTCTTTATGGATTGAATACCTTCTTGCTCTGTAGATTTGTATGTTCCAAAACCTATAATAGGTAGTTTATTACCGTCGTTTAATACTATTTCTTTCATCTAGTTTTTTAGCGTTTTTATATTGCCACTATGGTGTCTGTTAAAGGAAAGGTTGTCTAAATTTTAGAATAAAATTCAAATGTAGCAATCGTGCAACGACTTTTTTATATTAACAAGACATCATTTTTTACTGAATAAAATATACTCTTTTAATTTTATTGTTTTCAATGTGATAAATAGCTACAGCTTCAATGATTTTATTTCCAAATTGAACACGCTCTTTATCTATAACAATATTACCTTGAACAATTCTCTCTTTTAGTTCACAATGTAGGTTAGGTATTTTGTCAAACATTTTTGAATAGTGTTTTCTCATTGTTTCTTTACCTCTATAAAGCAGTTTGTCAGGATAAGAATAAATTTCAACGTCATCTGCATATGGTTCTAAAAAGGCATCGATATTTCTAAAATTATATGCATTTAATTGTCTTTGAGCTAAATCAGTTGGTGAGTCTTTAATAAGTGTATTAGGTTTAATAAAGACCCCTTTATTGATAACCGTATTTATTTTGGTAACATTTTCAATGTCTTCAATCGGGTTGGCATCTAATAATACAAGATTTGCTTTTTTGCCAATAGTGACTGTACCAAATTCATTTTCCTTATCAAAAACTTTTGCACCATTTAAAGTTGAAGCTTGAATGATTTTCCAATTACTCATTCCGCTTTTTCGCATAGCTTTTAATTCTTTTAAGTAGGATGAAGCGTGTAAAGTACCAATATTTCCTGCGTCAGTACCAGTAGCAATTAAAACTCCTGCATCTGATAAAATTTTTAAATTAACCAAACTAATTGAGTCTGTTTTTTTTAAGTTTTCAATACTTTTTTGAGAGTTTGCATAGTTTTTATAATTCTTCACTAATGTAGTATCAGATAAATGTTTTAAATCCAATAAAGAACCTAATTGATGTGAATCTGCTTTTAGTAACTCATAGTTACTTATATTTAATTTTTGACCGAATGTATTAACGTATCCATTGTGAACAATTAATGTTGGGCTGAGTATCGTTTTGTTTTTCTTCAATAATTTAACAAAATCATCTTTTAAAATTTCATCATCTATACTATGCACCAAAAAATCAGCCCCATTTTCAACAGCCAATTGAGCTGTAATCCTTTGGGTTGCATGCACAGCTACTTTTAAATTGTTTTTATGTGCTTCATTTATTATTGCTTTTATAATTGGAAGGTTTTTGTGAGCACTTTCTTCTATGCTTAAACCGTCAACTCCTACTATATACCAGATTTTTATAAAATCGGGTTTGTATTTTAGCTGTTTTTGAACTCCATTAATACCATCTTCAATAGTTTTTGTTAATATAAAAGGTTCATTTTCTCCTAAGTCTTCATAGACTTTTGGTTCATAGGTAGTCAATAAGGGACCAGTAATAAAAATGGAAGGAGAGAATGGTTTATCTGTAAAATTATTTCGTTGCTTCAGTAAATGATAGTTTGCACCTACATCTATAACGGTTGTAATTCCATTTTCAACATATCTTTTTAATTTGGTTTCCATATCAGTGTTTGCATAGGCTATTTCCTGATTATAATCTTTAAATTTTCGAAGATCTATAGCATCAGGACGTGTATATAATCCTCCATTTTGGAAAAAATGAATATGTGTATCTATTAAGCCAGGAATCAAATATTTACCCGTTCCATCTATTATTGTGGCATTTTTTGGTAAGATTTTATTATTGCTTTTATGAATGTTTGATATTAAATCGTCAGTAATAATCACTGTTTGATTAGATATTAATTTTTGTTTTTCAACGTCAATAATGGTCACATTTTTGATGCAGGTTTGAGTATATAGATAGTTTGAAAAGATAAAAAGCAATAAGGGGAAGAGGCATTTATTTTTCATTTCATAAAGTATTATTGTTTCATAAGTGTTATTAGCTTGTACCTATTGGTTTTGTGTATGTCTCGTTTAGAATACTCATAGCTTATTTTCTACAGTGACTGAAAGATAGTCAATAAGATTGAATTTTTTAGAGGAAATTCAGCAGTAATGGACTATGTATATTTTAAGTTTGCCCAGTTGGTTGGAAGGAGAAATTTTCAATATCTTATGTGTTGTTTAGCATTGGCATCACACATTCTGTATTGCTATCGGTATTTTTTAACTTGGATATCGTTTCAAATTTTTTCGTTATTTTTCGAACCAAACCATGTTATTATAACAGTTTTTAAGGTTACTAAGGTAAAAAGTTAGTAGAAAGCCTTTGCTATTACAAAAGTAGTAGGCCTTATGATGAAAATTTTGTTTCCAAATTAGTTTTTAAAAGGATTCGTTTTTTTACCATAATACTTTGTTTGGCTTTCGTATTTTTTCAATCTCATTTTCAATAAATAGCAGGAACGAGAATTGCAATCTGCTTGGACATCGCGTTTGCTTAATATATTTTTAAATGTCGAAATGTAATGTCACATTTTATTGTCATTTGTTGTTATATAGGATTATGCTCAATAGGACACTGAAGAAAAAAATCGTTGTAGTTTTTATTAATTACCAGCTTTTTTTATTGTAATATCCTTGTCTCAATTTAGCAATAACCTGTCTGTTTACTGCCTTACAAGGCGTAAAAAAGCTTGGATAAGTTATACAATCAGGGATCCCATTTTTAAAGGTCAACACTGCGGTATCTCGTCTTCCTCCAGAAGAGGTTTCATATCTATAGTTTGCTTCAATTCGACTTGGAATATTACGACCTGATACCTTTTGAATGCTTTTTATAGTTACGTACCCAGGAACGTATTTAAACATCCAACTTTTAGAATCAGCATAAAATAAATCATTCATTAATTTGGAGTAATCAATTTCTGTAGAATAATCTACACCTCCAGATGTTAATCGAGATGCATTATTCTGACCAAATGTTAAAGGGGGCTCGTTATAAATGTAAGCTATAATATTATTTTCAAGTCTCTTAATCGCCTTACTTTCACAACCATTAATGGTTAAAAGCTTTTCTATATCGTCAATGATTTCTCTTGCTTTGAAAGCATCCTTGGTTATATCGCCTAAACGTTCTGGGTTTCCCAACATGCTGAAGTAATTTGCCAAGGTAGTTACCGTTTGAGCACTTGTGAGGGTTTCATAGGCTCTATACACTTTTGGTGAAGCAAAGATGCCTGTTGGAATTTTTCTATATTTAACACAAACTCTACTTATTTCAACTCCATATCCGTTGGTGGTAATTTGCTCTCGTTCACATTCAGATTTCATGAGCTGAATTTTGTCATTAGGAAGGCTTGATTTACAATTTCTACTAAATGCCCTTACATATCCACTGAAGACAGCACCAAATGCAGTTTCGTCTCTGGTGAAATCCAATTTATCAAATTCACCTTCAAATAGATGTTGAATTAATGATGCATGAGTCAAACCGGTAGTATTAATTGAAAAACGCTCTCCGCCATTTGTTTGAGCGGATTTTAAGGCTTGAACTCGTTGTTCTGCCAACTGAAGTTCTTTTTCTTTTTGACGTAACCGTGCTTCTTTTTCTTCCGCAGCTTGACGTTTTCTTTGAGCTTCTTGCCGTCTATTATTGTCAGCTAATCTGGCTCTGTTAACATAAGCTTTAGCTGCAGAAGTTCGAGAAACATTAAAGTCTAATCGGTCATTTTTTCTTTCAATTCCCACATTAAAGAAGTGAATATTAGTGGTATTTGAATAAGATGAGGGGGTAATGTATATTGCAAGTTCTTCTGTATTAGGTAAATATTTTAAGTTTTCATGTGCTCCAAATGATTTGTTTTTTAAACACTTTTTTAATTCATATTCAATATTTTCTATCCAACTTATGGCAGGATTGTCAAGAGAGAAGTTGCCAGTTTTTGGGTAAGTAAATGTTGCTTTAACCGAACGCTGATTAGGATTGGGATTTTCAGAATACACTTTGTATACACTTTTGTAGCCAGTTGACCCTAAATTTACTTTACCTCTACTGCGTTTACCAGCTTCCTTAAGTACTTCTTCAAAATACGGGTTAAATAAAACTGGTACCTTTTGATAAGTTGATATCTTCCTGTATTTGCCTTGATAGGAGTATCCAACTTTCATTTCAAATTCTTGAGAAGAATTTTTTGGTATATTAAATTTTGATACTTTACTAATATTTAGTTTGATCTGACCGTTTTGTTCTCCCGCGGATTTAGCCATGTAATCAATTATCAATTCAGAACTTGATTCGTAAGTTATCGCTGTAAAATAAGAACGTTTTGGAGTGCCTCTTCCTTTTTTATTATCGTAGACCTCTAAAAGACCAACCATTGTCTTGGGGCGGATTGTCTTTTTAGCGACACGGTCATACAAATCCCGGTACTTGGTATTGGGGTAGTTGTATACGAAAACATGTAATCGTACTAGAGATTTGCTTCTTGAAGTAGCTATTATCCCTTCATAAGCTCCGTTATAGCTAGAAGTAATTGTTACATCCTCTGCGTTTAAGGAATATGGTTTCTGAATTGAACTAAAAGCGAATAGTAATGTAAGTAAAATGTGATGTAAATTGGTCATAATTATTTGGTTATTAATAGTATTTTTCTATTTACAAATATTTTGGCAATTTCTCACAAATACTTTAACCTCGGTTGCTGTTGGTTTTAGGCATATGATTTGACCATATCGTAGCTCTTTCCTAACTAAGCCGCCAATCAAGATTTGTTAATTCCTTTCTCTTCTAATACCTCTTATATTCGGTTCATTTTCAACTCTTTCATTTGAATTACTAATATAAAGAACTATTTTAATATACCATAAAATGAGTAGATAAATAATTATTAAGTTTATGTAATCGCAGGGGAAAGGCAAGCTCTTTTTATTATGTAAGTTACGAGTAAAATGAAATGTGCTTGAATGTGCGGTTGGTTTTTCAGAGCTTGTTTACAGTGGCAAATTTAAGAATAACAGCCAATTTCGTGTTACTTTTCTGTTAAGTCACACATAAGTTGGAGTGGAAAAAAAATCTTTAATTGAATACTTTTCGGCTAATATTTTTCTATAACGTTACCACATATTTTTTTGCATTCTGTTAGGTGTTAGCGGAGAAAAAGTCGTATTCTTTGCCAAATTTTAGTTTAGATTGTGCTTGTTTGATTTGGCAATATGTATGACTTAGCTTGCAAAAATTAAATCCTGTTACAAACCTTTATAAACTCCTCTTTTCTTCTGATAGAAATCTCCAATTTGGTATTATCCAAAAGAGTTACATAGCCACTTTTAGCATAGGATTTAACGTGATTCAGATTGATAAGGTGCGAATTGTGTATCCTGAAAAATTTGTGATTAGATAAAAGTCCTTCAAAATGTTTCAAGGGCTTTGAAACGGTGTGTTTTATGCTGTCTATTGTGAAAATATGGGTATAGTTCACATCAGCTTCACACCTTACAATATCTGTGATATTGAGAAAATTATACCCCTCTTTGGTAGGGATGCTTATCCTTTTTATAGTAGGCTCTTTGTAAAGGTGTGAAAACAATACGTTGATTCGTTCGTTGAGTTGGTTTTGCTCCACCCGCTCAAAAGCCTTTCGTATGGCATTTTCAAAATCGTCTTTGGCAATGGGTTTCAGTAAATAGTCTATAGCAGAAAATTTGAAGGCTTCTATGGCATATTGTTCATAAGCTGTAGTAAAAATCAAACAGAAATTACGGTTAGAAATTGACGAAAGTACATCGAATCCGGTTTTATCGTGCAGTTGCACATCAAGGAATACAATGTTGGGATGCAGGGTTTCAATGCCCTTTATTGCTCCATCTACGGTATCAAAGCATATAGTTTCTATTTTGTCTTTATATGGTTCTAACAAAGCAAGGAGGCGGTCCGTACAGTGTTGTTCATCGTCAATTACGGCTATGTTCATCATTATTTGTTTTTAAAAAGCGGTTTGCAGTGGAAGGCTTATTTCAATCCGGGTACCTGAATCATTGGGCTTGTCTATAATTTGAAGTTTACCATTTGCGTTTTTCTGTTTATTCAGAATTTTTATACGGTTTTCAGTAATAGTAATGCCCATTGATTTTTTATTGTGGGATTCCGTTCCGGTTTGGTTTCTTCCCGAGCCGTTGTCGTCCACGCTGCAAACCAGTATGCCATCTACTTTTTTTATTTCCACCAAAATATGCCCGTTGGAATCTTTGGATTTAAAGCCGTGCCAAATGCTGTTCTCTATAAATGGCTGTAAGATTAGCGGTGGGACAAGGGTGTTTTCGGCATCAATATCGTTGGCTATTTTTACCGTATAGGAGAATCTGTCCGGAAGCCTTTTGGATTCCACTTGCAGATAGAGTTCTATGAATTTCAAGTCTTCGCTTAACGGTATTTCTTTGAATTCCGAATTTTCGAGCGACATCCGCATCAGTTTCGCAAATCGGGTTAGGTAGTCCTGAGCGAAAGTGGTGTCGTTTTTCAAAATATAATCGCCTATGGAGTTGAGTGAATTAAAGATAAAATGCGGGTTCATCTGTGCACGAAGTGCTTTCAGTTCGGTGTCTGAAACCAAAGCTTTAAACTCGGCTTCTTGCTTCTGTGCTAGTGTATCCCTTTTGCGTTTGTACAGGATAAAGCCTAAAATAGACATCAATAGCAGTCCGATTCCGCCCAAAACGAAAGCTCTTTTTATGGTGGCTTGCCGTTTTATTTCGGCTTCTATGAGTATGTGTTCATTTTCAAAATCAAACGCCATTTGCTTGCGGGCTATTTCTACTCTGCGGTTTTGGTTGTTCAGACTGTCTTTTAGTGAGGAAAATTTAATGTGGGCTTCCAGGGCTTTTTTGTATTCACCTTTAGCAGTAAAAACATCGGCCAAAGTCCCCCAAGCCGATTTTTGCATAAACAGGTTTTCTTGTGTTTCGCTTAGCTTTAATGATTCTTTAGCAAAATATTCAGATTTTTCAAGGTTCCCGGTTTTTAGATAAGCCATAGACGCATTGGCATATGCAGTGGGGCGAACAAATTCAATACCATAAGCGTCGATCAAGCCCAAACTTTTTTCAACAGATATTACGGCTTCTTCTGCATTTCCAGCGTTTTCATACATTAGTGACAAATTACTGTATAAATTAGCCTTGTATGTAGGGTTTGTCTCTAATTGTTTAAGTGTAAGGGCTTTTTTGTAATAGAAAATAGCCGAATCGGTTTTTCTCAACGCCCCGTAAACATTGGCAATATTGGCAGTAGCCGTAAGTTCTAATGCTTTGTTGTTTTGTAAAATTTCCTTAAATCCATGCAATGCCTTTTCATATTCTTCCTGCTCGTAATGAATGGTGGCAATTCCACCAAGGATGCCCCACTTTAAATAACTTAAAGAAGGATTGTGTTCTGCTACGGAAAGGGCTTTATGGTAGTAGTCTAAGGCTTTGTAGGGATTTGAAAATGCATATTGACTGATGAGTGCCAAACGTTCATACGCCAACATAATTCCTTTTGGATATGTTGTTTTTTTGGCATTTACTAAGGTTTGTTGGGCAAAATCCGTTAATGTACTGTCAGCAGGGTTGGCAAATAGGGCTTGCTTGGTGTAATTGTTTCTAAGATTGATAGCTGTTGTATCGGAGGCAGGCAATGATGCAATACGGTTTAACAGTAAATCAAGCTCCTTTTGTAGCTCCTGACCGTTAGCTAAAGCACAGGAAACGAATAGAAAAAGTAATGTAAAAACACCCTTCATAAATACATTGTAAGCCCTGTAAAGATACTGTTTTTAACAAATAATCATTTCATTACATCAGAAAATAAGTCAAGTACATCAGAGAATCATTTGGGGTTTTATTTTATAGGTAACTGGGATAAGTTTGTTCTTTATTGAAACTGAGCAGTTATGGATACACAAAATATACTCAATTTTTTTTCCCGACCAGGAACATCGCTTTTGGGAGTTTGCAGCAGGCTTTCTCAAAAACTTAACCTGCCGCCCGTGGGTGTCAGGACAGCTTTTGTAGTCCTTACACTTTTGATGATTCCGTTGGGAGTCATTGCTTATATATGTTTTTATTTGGCAACAGCTCAAAACAAAAACAGGGTGATAACCTTTGGGTTACTCGGAGCTGTATTGGGTGTGCCTTTGAGTTATTATTTTCAGTCAGACATTATCAAAAATTACGGTGGAAATAGTGGAATGTTTAGCTACCTGAGAAATTTCACCAAAATAGTGGACCAATACGATAAGTTTTTAGGTAATGGTTGGGACATTGTTTTCAATGTTTTTTTCAGTGTGCTGATCTTTGCTTTAGTCGGCGGTGCCATCGGATATTATTTGGATAAAAAAGGTAATTAACTAATTTAAATTTACTTTGTTATGAAGAAATACTTACTCTATTTTATAGTTTTAGTGTTAAACCTGTTTATTGCGGGGTGTTCTAAAGAAGATGACAACACTAACCTAAAATCTGAATATTATTTCCGTTTTAAAGTCGATGGAAATCAAGTCGAGTATCCATTTACCCCTGAAACACAAATCAATCTTACCGGTCTTTTAGATTATGATGAAAGGATGCAAACTTATGTAATGAACGTTGGGGGTATTGAAAATATTTTTGAATCTATGACTAACACACTAACTATTTTTGTGAGCGATACTCAAGAAATTTTGACAGGAATAAACTACTCCAATATTTCTGGGTCAAGCGTTACAGTTCCTTATTTTAGTTTTGGAATGGGGTATTACGACAGCGAAGGAAATCTCTATATTACTGGTTTGAATACGGTCACGGAATTGTACGAGACAGCTATAGTTAACTTTTTCGAAATCACAGATACCCATATCAGTGGAACTTTTTCTGGTACATTGATATGGTATGATTTCAATGGTGGCACCAATGTACTTGTAGATTCTGTTGTGGTTTCTGAAGGGAAATTTAAAGTGCCTCGATATTAAATAATTATTGCTGTATATCAACGGTTTTTTTTATTTTGATTTGTTAATTAATAGAAGAAAATGAGGAGAACTAAAACGATCTTTAAGTTAATGCCTTACATACGTATAAGAGCGTATAAGAGGTTGTTAGTATTGTTGTGTGAATTAAGTGGTTGATAATCTTTAATATCTATATTTAATGAATATAGATGCCAATAATTCTTTCTTGATTGTTTTTTGTATGTAAAAAAGTTGTGTTTAATATCATTGATTGATAGGTGTTTCACATCTTCTCAATTGATACATTCTATTTATAAAAGATGGGGAGTCATCTAATGTAGCTGCAGAATAAAACACCCATACTTTTTCATTGCCAACATAAGCTTCTGGTTCTGATACATTAAGAGTAACGTCAAAGTCACTTAATAGCCACATTTGTTGGTCTGGATTATCCAAAGTAGTTAGCCAAATTTCGCCAGGTTTGTTAAATGCTGTTTGTGAAAAATTATCTCCGCTATTATTAATTTGAAAAGCTGAATACAACAGATTATTATGAATAAAAGGTTCGTGCGATTGGTTTAAAGCTGGTGTGTCAAGATTTATCGAAATAGGCGTGATTACTTGATTTTGAAAGTACATAGAGCCGAACGATGTTCTTTTATAAATATATGCTGTGTCTGTTGCATTGATGCCACTCATAAAATATTGATTCCCATTTGATGGATTTAATATAGTATTACCATCAATTTTATTTGATGAATCGTTTGTAATAGGGATAGCAGGTACAGTTGGTGTAAAAGCATTAAATTCCTTTGCTTGAACGATACCATTAACATCTTTGTAACCATATGTTAGATAAGGACTACCTTTGACCCATCTTGGAACAATGACATCCATAGGAACAATGAATGGGTAGACACTTGGTTGTTCTTCTATTAAATAATCATTTGTCGGGTTATCTAAATCAAGAAGACGCAGCTGAAATTTTGTGTTTTGAGGGTAATTCGAAGAAAAACCATTGATAACATCATTTAATATATAAATCACATATCTTTTGTTTGCGTTAGGAAGTTGCGAAGGATAGAAAACTCTTCGTTTGTTGTTAATTGGAGCAGTAATATTAGTAACAGATGCTGAAGTAGGACTTGTTGGTCGTACCATTTTTATTTGTCCTGAAGTTGTAGCTCCAACATAAAAAACACCTAAGTTATCTATTCCCCAATCTGCAGGACGTGCGTAAATATTCGAGGTAAAAGGACTATAGCCTTTTCCATCTGCAGGAATTAAATCTCCTGTATTTGGATCTATACCGCATTGCCAGACTTTTCCAGATACACCACTTGTCGTATCAAGTTCTATCCAAATCATATAATTATCCCTAGGAGAAATTTCGGGATTAACATAGTTTACGGTAAAATCACCAACTCTTATGTCGTTTTCAGAATTAGGAATATCAATTGCACTATTATCATCTGTTTTTGAGCACTGTAGGAAAAGCAAGCTCATCATAAAAAGTAATGCTGTCTGTCTCATAGATTTAATTTTTTTATAAGACAGCATTTTTTACGGAAAGTTTAAAATTATGTAGCCTTTATTCAGGGCGAGTCAAAATTAACCACAACGTGTTTGTGTATGATTTCGTTGCGTGTTTCAGCACTAAAGTTAGCAAATAAATCACAGATAGAAAGTCCGCGAGGATTGTCGTAAGTAGGCGAGAACAAGTAATTACTTATATCCATCGTTGGCAACAGTTTTTTTTTAATTCAGATTATAGTTTTTCAATTAAATCTTGTCTGCCGACAATTGCCATTATTTCTACAATATCCTCATTTACTTTAAAATAAATGCTATCAACTCCACAAACACAACGTCTGTAGTCTTTTTTAATATGGTCAACCGATTCAAATGAAAAGGGGCTTTGTGCAATAATTTCAAAATATTTAAAAAATGATTCAAAGTATTTGTCCGCTTGAGTCATTCCAAATTTTTTTACACCGTAATGATGAATCCGTATCAAGTCATTTTTAGCTTCATTGCTTAATCTATATTTAGTCATTAAGTAAAGACTTTGATTGAGCTAAAATTTCATTTTTACTTTCATTTGTAAACCCACTATTTTCCGCTTTCTCCAATTTAGCGCGAATCCAGTTAATTTCAACTTGTTGTTTTCGGGCTTGTCTAATTAAGTCATTTATTAATTCACTCTTACTTGAATACTCTTTTTTATCCACTTGAGTTTTTAGCCATTCATCGTTTGGCTTAGTGAATGATATACTTTGTCTTGCCATAATTCAATTATTTGATGTAAATATACACCAAATTTGAATCACCTCCAAATTGTTGCCAACGTGTTTGTGTAAGGATAGTTGCGCGTTTGAACCACTAACTTAGTAAAAATGGAACGAATCAGAGGAAAATCCGCAGGATTTTCTGAGTAGGCAAGAACCAAGCAAATATTTTTACACGTCTTAAGTTTGAAATCTATTAAATTAGATATAAATCAGAAAGAACAAAAGAGAGAATTAAGGTTAATATACACGGTGAAGCTTTAGACTTCGACAACATTGATAATCCTCTCTCTTTTACTACTAAATCACGATCAGTTCTGTGAGACTATAGATCTCGATTTCAAGTTGTTGTGAATCCAGTAGTTAGTTCTTTCATAAATCATTTCTTATGAATAAATATAAAGAAACTTTTGGAGTTGACATCAGCAAAGATGTATTTGATGTTTATGGTACCCTTTCGGGTCATAATCAGTACAAAAATGATGAATCAGGATTCGTTAAGTTTCTAAAAGAATTACCAGATACAGCCTTAGTGGTTATGGAAGCAACAGGTTATTATCATTATCGGCTTGCTCAGTTTTTGTACAAAAATAAAATAGTAGTTTCTGTGGTAAATCCTTTATCCATTAAGCGTTTTATTCAAATGAAATTAGCCAAAGTAAAGACAGATAAGAGCGATGCTAAATCGATATGTGATTATGCCTTAATCAATGCAGTACCCATATACAATGCGCTCACAGATGTACAGAGTGAATGTTTACAGCTATTTAGATTGTTAGATGTTTATCTAAAACACCGTACAGCAACCAAGAACAAGCTACACGGGGAAGAGACTTTGGGCATACCATCAAGGTATGTGTACCGTTCATTAAAACGTAATAAAAAGCATCTAGACAAAGAGATTTCTGCTATCGAATTGAAACTTCTATCATTAATCAAACAAGAGCAGCAAGAACAACTAACATTGCTTAGAACTGTTCCTGGCATAGGTCAGAAAACAGCATTGTTTTTAATTGTTATAACCGATGGTTTTTCAAAGTTTGAACACGCAGCACAGTTATGTAGTTACGTTGGAATTACACCTACCATAAGGGAGTCTGGCAGTAGTGTTAAAGGTAGATCACGGATAAGTAAAGTCGGTAATAGGAAACTACGCAATCTATTATTTCTATGTTCGTTTAATGCCTGTAAGCATAATAAAGCGTGTCGGGAACTTTATGAGCGTATAGTAAACAAAGGAAAGAGCAAGAAAGTGGCATTAATAGCTGTAGCTAATAAGCTGATTAAACAATGCTTTGCAATTGCGAAATCAGGCACAGCGTATGATGAAACTTACGTTTCTGTATTGCTTAAGTAATTAAAAAAAATAGAATAAAAAAGCAAACAAAATCAACTACTTGAATTTGTAAGCCCAATATAATAGTGTCTAATATTTTGAAGAAATGACTTGTTTTTTACCTCAGTTCTTTGTTGTGCATAGTGCTTTTTACGTTCAACTTGGTTTTCCGATGTTTGTTATTTAGTTCGGATTGAGCGTAGGCAAGACATACTCTTTTGCAATTTTGGGCTTGTGTGATGGCTGAAGCGAATTGCGAATGTGTATGGCTTTTAGCGTTGGCTATCTGTTTCTATATAATATTCTTGGTCTAAACCTTTTTTTTCTAATTTAATTATCTCAATCAATTCTAAAATTTTTGACTCCTGTATGCTTTCAATTTTGAAATTCATTTTTTGATTATCAAATCGTTCCCTGTTACCATTATTTCTTAAATCACTTTTAATATTCTCAGGAATAAAAAAAGTCGCTTTTCTTAATAAATGCTTTTTATATTCATTAAGGTAAATTCCAATTCCTGCAATATCGAAATCTCCAAAATGCATATAATTATTTGGGATAGAATTCATCCATTTTATAAAATCTTTATTTTGGTTTTGTGGATAACGTGAAACGAACAAAGGATTTATATTTTTAAACAAGTATTTTTGTTCTTGAATCTGACTAAAATTTTTAGCATTCTCAACTCCAATAACTGTTATTTCTTTTGGAATTTTGAAAGATTCATAGTCATATATAAAAACAAAGCTTCCTTTAGTAGGATTGATGATTATGGTTGCATTATTCAGTTCAGCTTTTATAGAACTATAACTATTCAATAAAAAGCCTTTAAAGGCTCTCTCTTTTGATTTTTTAGAATCTGTTGTAATCTTTACAAGTTCCGCACGAGTTGAATTTTCATTTTCTAATGCTAAAACATATTTATTCAAATCATTAACTTGTAATTGATTTGCTAAATAGGTGTGTAAATCCGTTTTATTTATTAAGTCTAATGACTTTTTGTGCTTTCCTTTTCGAGTTATAATATTCTCAGATACTAAATCGTCAATTAATCTACTTTTAGCAGAGTGATTAGGAATAGATTCTCCATTGATTAGTTGTACTAATACTTTTGCTATTTTTAATGTTAATTTCATTAATTAAGAACTTTGGTATTTACTTTAACCAATCGATTAATTTTTGTGATGTATTTTTTAGTGTTGCTTTTAGATTGTTCTTTTGCAAGTTTATATGTGTATTTATAATCTGTAGCATTTTGACTTGTTGGTGAGCCATTAATTAGTAAAATGTTTCTTTCGTTCGCAAATCTTAAAATCCCTTTAACATTATTTGGGTGAAGTCTTCCTATTTCATCCATCATACAATGTAATTTAAAGTCTTTGAATTTTTTAGAAGCACTATCTTTAAAAACATTTAGAAGTAAAATGTTTATCATAGCTTTTACTAAAACATCTGTTCCCTCACTACCAACATTAGAAAGTTTTTCAACCCATCCAGAATCATTATCATTCTCTATTATTCTAAATTGTAAATCAAAAGACTCTGAAAGTGTTAGAGTTGTGCTTTTTGACTTTATTAATTCTTTGACTAGTTGTTTTAATAAATCTACCGCTTTTTGATTTTTTGAATTACTTTCTGACGAAGTAAAAAGATTTGTTTCTCCTAAAGCAATACTATTTTCATCATTATACTCTTTTATCTGAATTAATAATTTGACTATGGGATTAGAACTTTCTAAAGTTTTCATTTCCATTCCTTTGATGGCTTGTACAAAGTTTTTACCAACAAAATCATCATTAATTTTTTTAATTATTTTTTCAATTTCTCCTTTTTTAGAGTTCAGTTCAGTTGTTTCTCTCCCTATTAAGCGAATGATATGTGCAAATCTGTCATTTACACGTTTTTCATATTCGTTAATTTTATCCAATTCGATAAATTCTTTAAGTTCAGATGCAAAGTTTAAAAATTCAATATCTTCATTTAATTTTACTTTAAAGCTAAATATATTTTGTTCGCTAAAATTACCTGTAAATGCATTTGTAGATTGTTGTAACTCTTTAAATGTCTCGATTCCTTTATAATGTTTGTCATTTATTTCTGTGATAATTGAAATAGCAGTTTTTGTCTCAACAACTTCTCTAATTGGCTCAGAAAAATAAATGTGGATGCTTTTGTAGGTTTCCGATTTTTCTTTAAACTCTAAAATTTTATTTTCGTCAGCATCAAATTCATCAATCTTAGATTTTATTGAATTTACAAATTGCTCTTGTTTAGAATATTTTGAATTGATTTTATTCAACTCAATTTTGTGTTCATTAACTATTGAAGCTTGTTTTTTTTCTAAACTAGTTTTATCAACTTTTAGTTGAGGCACTTTGTCAAAGAGTTCTCTTTTGTCTTTGTTGTACTCAATAACAATTGTTTCGTTCTCTTTTATATAATCTAAGTCTTTTTCTATATCGTTTAATCTACCATCAATTATATTGAGTCTTTTCGTGTCAGCTCCTTTGTTGTCTAATTCTGAGGTTTGTTCTTTTTTGATCTCTTGAATACGTTTATCTGATACTTCTTTACCATTTGAGATAGAAGTTTTTATTTCGGAAATGGTATTGTTTCTGATTTCTTCTATAGATTTAATTTCAGAATCCCGTTCCTTTTCTTTTAAGCTTGTTTTACGCCTTATTCCTTTCTTAATAACTTCTAGGTTGTCTTCAGCTTTTAATTTCTTTGACGCAACCTCATCTAAATCATTTTCTAGTTTTTGTAAAATAGCTTCTTTTTCCGATTTAGCTTTTGAAATCCATTCATATAAATCAATCTTATTTTTCTTTAACTTTTCTTCGTTTTGTGATATTGTATATTCATTTTCTGCAATAACTTCTTTAAGACTATTTAGTTTTTTCTTAAATTTAGTTTTTAGCTTTTTTAAACTTTCCTCTTTATTTGCATTAAGTTGCTTAATAGTATTTTGAACTTCAACAATCTTAGCTTTATATTCCTCAATTTCTTGATTGTATTCTTTGACAGTTTTAATACTGTTTTTTAAGGTGTTTAAGTTTAACTCTATACCAAATAGGGTAGAAGAAGTACTATCAATTAGTTTCGGGTTTAGTTCCGTGTTGAATAACACACTATCTTCATCAATTACTTTACCTATGGTGTTTTGCCAATTAGGAATATTATTGTCATTTAGCCAGCCGTAAAGAGAAGATTTACTTTGTTGAATTTTGTTTTCAATTTTCTCGATTTCAAATGCTATTTTTTGACTTTTTTCTTTTTCTTTCTCAACTGATGAATTATTAATCCTTTCAACCTCTTTTGTCTCTAATTCCCATTCTTTACGAATTGTAGTTGTTTGATTTGTTGAATTTAGAACTATGATTTTCGAACTTGAAATTTTGTCTTCAAGTGTTTTTTTATCGTCTTTACTCTTCTCAATTTCTGTAGAGAAAAAGGTTTTATGTTTTAATTCTGATTTGTTTCTCTTTAGGCTATTTTCATTTTCTTTTATTTTTTCTAAAACATTGTAACCTTTATCAACTTCATCTTTGTTTTCTTCTTTAATTTGATTTATCAATATTTGATAGGTATCAAATATTGAAGTCTTATTCTCTCCAAAAGCACGCTGTATTTTGTTGATTTCTGCGTTTTGCGTATTGGTAAACTCTTGTTGTTGATTTTGAATTTGGGAAATGAGAGCTTGAAATTTTTGACTAATTTCTGTGAATTTAGAGGTTAGCAGATTTTTTTCGTCTCTTAAAGTTTTTTGCTCAATAGTTAAAGCATCTTTCTTGGCAACTTTTGAAATTATTTTTTTGATGCTTTGATTATCATATTCAGCTTGTTTCAGTTTTGCTTTTGCTAATTCTGTTGTGATTAGTTTTATATCCGAAACAATATCTTGCTCTCTTCTTCGATGCGTTTTTGCTAAGTTTTCTCTCTTCTTCGATATCTCATTTAACTCATTATTCTCTTTAGAATAACTAGAATATAAAATTGGCTTTTCATTTTCTATATAATTCAGTCTAGATGCTAATTCATAAGCTAGCTCTTTCTTTTCCCTTTTTAGGAAATTGTAAACTCTGAATCTATCAATAATTTTATCAGCTTGTTTCCTAACTACAATTTGCCCTTTTCTATTTTCTTTAAACCATATTTTAATATCGTTAATTTGAGTTTCAAAATCACGTAAATGATTTTTAGAATAATTCTCAATGTCTATAATAAATTCCTCCTCATTTAGAGAATTTATTATGGTGTCTTTAATAAATTTTGCTTCTAAATTAGTGTTGAGAAGTACGTTTTGAATAGTTCTTGGTATATTTTGATATTGCTTACTTTCTATTAAAGCATACTTTTTAAGTTCAGGCTTTAATCCATTATTATCTCCATAAATGATTCTACGAAAATCTTCATAACTCTTTATTAAATTTGTGTAATAAATCTCTTTACCAAAAGCATTTCTGATTTTATCCCAACTTTCAAAAGCTCTATTATCTTTATCGATAAATAATTCTCGCTTATACTCAGAATTAAAAAACCTGAACGCAACTTTTCCATTTACTTTGTAAGCTAAAACACAAAAAGGAATGTTGTCTTTTATAATTTCGTAAATAATATATGAGTTTTGATATTGAAAATAATAATCATCAAATCCCTTTTTCTCTCTCGGTATCCCAAGCTTCGTTTTATTTGCATTGTAGAAAAATAAAATAGCACGAAGTAAGGTGCTTTTTCCGACACCTTGCGTTCCAATTAAATGAACATTTCCGTCTAATTCAATTTCTGCGTATTGTACAGATGCACTATTTATAAAAACTATTTTATTCAGGTATCTCATTTTCTATTTCTTCTGGAATATTAATAGTTGTTATAATGTCTTTCAAATAATTTAATGAGGTAAGTACTTTGTAAGTTTCTGAAATCTCATTTTCTAATGTTATAAAATTATCTTTTTCTAGTTTCTCAATTATTTTTTTTATCCTATCTGAGTAACTTTTTTTGTCAACACCTATTTTTTTTAATTGTTCTAGTTTGGTTTTTAAATCTGCATTGTTTTTTAGTTGATTTACAATGTCTGATGGTGAAAATCTAAAGCCTACATCAAAAGAAGAATCAAAAGTTTTAAAAAAGTCTAGTATGTCAATCCAATTAAATGCTTTTTCTAGTTTTCTGTCTAAGTCTGCATTATTTTCTATACGACTGAAATAGAAATATTCATTGCCTTGTTCTAAGATGTAGTTGATTTGATAAAAGTATTCGTATAAATCTTCAAAAGTTTCGTCATCCTCTAAAACCTTATAAAGTTTTTGAATGTCATCATCTGGACTGTTTGAACAGATGAATTGTCCTTTGCGAAGTACGTCAAATATTTCAGATGTATATTTTGTAATCATTAAATTTTATTTTGAAAATACCATAGCATATTCAATGCCATTGGTGATTTGGAAATTGTCCTTTATTTTTAATTCTTGTTCATATTGTGAAATGATTTGACAGAAGATTGTTACTCGCTCATTAAAATTTACATCTTTTAAAAAATCATAATTTAAAATAAAATTGAATAAATTATCACTTGTAGCAATAAATCGGTTTCGTACTTCTTCTAAATTTATCATTACTTCTTCCTCAATGTTATTTTCAAGATATTCATTAGAAATACTATCTGCTATTTCTGGTTTAAAGAGTAACCTATCCTTATGCTGTTTAGCAATTCTCTTAATTGCTTCAAAAGCTTTCTCACTTTCTCTAAGAAAATCAATAGATAAATTTAAAGGCTGACTTGTTCTTGCTTCAAATATTACTTGATTTTTGTTTGATACTATTTGTTTAATATCAGTTTCTGCTTCAATAGTAAAATTATCTTTTAAATATTTTAGTTTTCGTAATTTCTCTAAGAATTTACCTTGCTGTTTTATTTGATTAAGAAAATCAATTATCTGTTTTTCTATTTCAATTAGGTTGTGTGAGCATTCTCCTAGCTGATGTTTTAATTCAATAATAATTCGATTCAATTCTTCGTCTAAGGCTCTATTAAAAAAAGTTATTTCTTCCTCGTTAATAAGAGTCAATGTTTGCTGTATCAAATTTGTTACTATTGTTCTTTTCTCATCAAGGTGTTCTAACTTTAATTGTTTGTTCTTGTAATTAGATTCGTTTTTAAAGGTGTTTTCAATATTTCTTCTTAAATCTACCACACTTCGTAGTGTGACAAGTCCCATATTTCTAAACGTTTTTTTTATTAGTCTTAAATATGAATATCTGCGATTTTCATTAGGCTCATTTAAAAAATAAAGGATATGTTCTTTTATAGTTTTGATATTATCATCAATGTAAGACAAGTTGATTTCTTCACTAACATAAAGTACTTGCTCAAAGAATTCTGAAAATTGACCATCAAGTTCTAATAAGCCTCCATTTTCTCTTATTACAGATTTTTCAATTAACTTATTAATACGACTTTCTTCATAATCAACTAGTTCTAGTGCATCACTCAACCTGTAGTCTATGGATTTTCTTTTACTAAACATTTCAGATATCAGTTTTTCCTCTCTTTTCAAAGCGGTAACCAATTCTTTTATGTCATTGAAAGTATTCATCGTTTCGTTTTGTGCGTTGGCTAAAAAACAGCTCTTTTGGTTTTTTTAGCGTTGGATTATGTGTCGGAAAAAAAACCAAATGTGCTGTTCGTGCGGTTGGCTTTTTTAGTTCAAATTTCAATAGTTTGCACGATTTTCCGCATTATGCACAACGTGTTGGTATAAGAATAGTGCGTAGTTTGTGTGCGAGGATTTTCCGAAGGAAAATCAGATGCAAGCAAACAAGCACTAACTTTAGATTTAGGAATAAACTTACGCATTATTTTTATACGGTGTTGTGTAACGTTTTTTTTTATTTATTTTAACTTTTCTATTTTCAATAATTAATTCTCCTCCGAATATTATAAATAAATAGACAGCTAAATATTTCATGTCTTTTATCAACAAAGTGAAAGTATCACTTTCTCCTAATATTATGTAGAAATTGACATAACGATATACCAAAAAACATAATGCTCCGCCTGATAATATCTTTAAAAGCAAAAGAGTTTTTTTGTGCTTTGAGATTAGAACAATAAGGAATAGTAAATTCAATATACCCCAAATTATTAAATCATAACTTTCATTAATGTCAGATGCCCAAAAAGAGATCGCCATTATAAAAAATGAACTAAATACAGCTAATCTGTAAATCCATTTATTCTTGAAAAATGCTTTCTCTTTGAATTGAAATTCAGTTTGGGTATTCTCAGCAATTTCTATATTTTCAAGTTCAGAATAATTTTCAAGTAAATATTTTGCAGCTTCAACTGCATCCGTTTCATATAGCGAAGCGTTTTCAATTTTATATTCTAATTCAGACTTCGGTTTATGTTTGAATTTCTCAATAAACTTATTTTCTTTCAATTTTTTTCTTTTTTCAGAAATGTCTTGTCCTGAAATATGGCTACAGGTTAAAATTGTTTTTAAGCTGATAATTTATATACCATATTCGGTGTTTTATAGTCTAAAGATAAATGTAATCTTATTTGGTTGTATAAATTAATTGCATTTTTTGTAGCTCTTTTCGCGTGATCCACGTTATCAAAGGTTTGGTCGAGGTAAAATTCATCTTTTAATATGCCGTTCACACGCTCTGCCATGGCATTTTCGTAACAATGGTTTTCTTCCGTCATACTAATATCTATCTTATTTCTTTTAAGAACTTGTGTGTATACATTACTGCAATACTGTATGCCTCTGTCTGAATGATGTATTAAATCTTTAGTGCTCTTTGTTTGGTACAGAGCTTTGTTTAGAGCTCTAACACATCCTTTTAGTTCCAGGCTATCACTTAGATCATAACCGACAATTTTCCTAGAATACATATCTGTTATTAGTGCTAAGTAACAAAATCCTTTAATGGTTCTTATGTAGGTAATATCGCTTACCCACACCTGATTTGGCCTTGTAATTTTTCTATCTTTTATCAGGTTATTGTATTTATAAAAGCGATGATAAGAGTTTGTAGTTCTGGCACTGGTTTTCTTTCTTAGTGTGAGCATATTATACTTTCTAAGTACGCTAAATAAAGAGTCTCTGCCGACTTTAATATTGGCTTTGTAAAACTCATTGTCTAACGATTTAATGAGTTTTCTAACGCCTTCTCTAGGAAGGGATTTACGTTTTCTACTGACTATTTTTATAATTTGTTGTTCCTGTATTAACCGCTTATCAGCTCTAGATTTGTATTTATAATACGCATCACGTTTAAGACCAAAACAACGCGTTATAGTTGTTAAAGATGTAAATCCCTTAGATTTCTCTTTAGCTTTAATTAAGGCTTTATACTTAGCTTTTTTTTTAGTTCAGCTACAGATTTATAGCCTAAGTCTTCGGCAGCTACCTCAAGGTATGAATCTAAAACCAAAGTATCTAAATCCTTTTTAATCAGTAGTTTTTTAAGCTGTTCAATCTCTTTTTGAAGTGCTTTAATTCTAGATATTTCGTCTTTTGTTTCCACTTTTACTCTGGTGTTCATTAGATCTTTACGATTGTACTTTTTAATCCACTCATTGACCGTTGTAGGAGCAATGGAGTAGAGTTTACAAAGTTCGCTCTTTGTATGTTTACCGGTTGTAAGTTCGGCTAAAATTTTCAGTTTGAAAGGTTCTGAATACCGTCTGATTACTTTGTCATTTTTGTACATAATGTTTAAAATTATGTAGCCTATATTCAGGACGGGTCAGTCTGAATGATGTATTAAATCTTTAGTGCTCTTTGTTTGGTACAGAGCTTTGTTTAGAGCTCTAACACATCCTTTTAGTTCCAGGCTATCACTTAGATCATAACCGACAATTTTCCTAGAATACATATCTGTTATTAGTGCTAAGTAACAAAATCCTTTAATGGTTCTTATGTAGGTAATATCGCTTACCCACACCTGATTTGGCCTTGTAATTTTTCTATCTTTTATCAGGTTATTGTATTTATAAAAGCGATGATAAGAGTTTGTAGTTCTGGCACTGGTTTTCTTTCTTAGTGTGAGCATATTATACTTTCTAAGTACGCTAAATAAAGAGTCTCTGCCGACTTTAATATTGGCTTTGTAAAACTCATTGTCTAACGATTTAATGAGTTTTCTAACGCCTTCTCTAGGAAGGGATTTACGTTTTCTACTGACTATTTTTATAATTTGTTGTTCCTGTATTAACCGCTTATCAGCTCTAGATTTGTATTTATAATACGCATCACGTTTAAGACCAAAACAACGCGTTATAGTTGTTAAAGATGTAAATCCCTTAGATTTCTCTTTAGCTTTAATTAAGGCTTTATACTTAGCTTTTTTTTTAGTTCAGCTACAGATTTATAGCCTAAGTCTTCGGCAGCTACCTCAAGGTATGAATCTAAAACCAAAGTATCTAAATCCTTTTTAATCAGTAGTTTTTTAAGCTGTTCAATCTCTTTTTGAAGTGCTTTAATTCTAGATATTTCGTCTTTTGTTTCCACTTTTACTCTGGTGTTCATTAGATCTTTACGATTGTACTTTTTAATCCACTCATTGACCGTTGTAGGAGCAATGGAGTAGAGTTTACAAAGTTCGCTCTTTGTATGTTTACCGGTTGTAAGTTCGGCTAAAATTTTCAGTTTGAAAGGTTCTGAATACCGTCTGATTACTTTGTCATTTTTGTACATAATGTTTAAAATTATGTAGCCTATATTCAGGACGGGTCAGTCTGAATGATGTATTAAATCTTTAGTGCTCTTTGTTTGGTACAGAGCTTTGTTTAGAGCTCTAACACATCCTTTTAGTTCCAGGCTATCACTTAGATCATAACCGACAATTTTCCTAGAATACATATCTGTTATTAGTGCTAAGTAACAAAATCCTTTAATGGTTCTTATGTAGGTAATATCGCTTACCCACACCTGATTTGGCCTTGTAATTTTTCTATCTTTTATCAGGTTATTGTATTTATAAAAGCGATGATAAGAGTTTGTAGTTCTGGCACTGGTTTTCTTTCTTAGTGTGAGCATATTATACTTTCTAAGTACGCTAAATAAAGAGTCTCTGCCGACTTTAATATTGGCTTTGTAAAACTCATTGTCTAACGATTTAATGAGTTTTCTAACGCCTTCTCTAGGAAGGGATTTACGTTTTCTACTGACTATTTTTATAATTTGTTGTTCCTGTATTAACCGCTTATCAGCTCTAGATTTGTATTTATAATACGCATCACGTTTAAGACCAAAACAACGCGTTATAGTTGTTAAAGATGTAAATCCCTTAGATTTCTCTTTAGCTTTAATTAAGGCTTTATACTTAGCTTTTTTTTTAGTTCAGCTACAGATTTATAGCCTAAGTCTTCGGCAGCTACCTCAAGGTATGAATCTAAAACCAAAGTATCTAAATCCTTTTTAATCAGTAGTTTTTTAAGCTGTTCAATCTCTTTTTGAAGTGCTTTAATTCTAGATATTTCGTCTTTTGTTTCCACTTTTACTCTGGTGTTCATTAGATCTTTACGATTGTACTTTTTAATCCACTCATTGACCGTTGTAGGAGCAATGGAGTAGAGTTTACAAAGTTCGCTCTTTGTATGTTTACCGGTTGTAAGTTCGGCTAAAATTTTCAGTTTGAAAGGTTCTGAATACCGTCTGATTACTTTGTCATTTTTGTACATAATGTTTAAAATTATGTAGCCTATATTCAGGACGGGTCAGCATTGTGTACAACGTGTTTGTGTATGGTTAGTTGCGTGGTTAAGCAACTAAGTTAGCAAACTTTCACGAACCAGAGAAAATTCCGCAGGAATTTTCGCAAGTAGGCTATAACCAAGCAATTAATTATACACGGTGTTGTAACACGTTATTTTTTAAATTCAGTTTTGTTCTTAATCACAAAAGCGATTAATAATTCGGTCAAGTCATCTTTATATTCATAAAATTCCGAATCACATTTATTCCAGTTTTCTTCCGCATTTTTTTCAATTAGTTCTAATTCGGTTTGTCTTTCAGTTCTGTCTTTAGAAACAATTCCGTTTTTAAATTCAGAGTTTGCTTTTTTTACTATTTCCGCTGTTTTTTTTGCTCCAATTACTAAAAGAGCATTTACAGTCTCCTGACTAAAATCTCCACTCGAATTAAAATAGAATTGATTAAATCCGCCATTATTCATTTCACGTTCTAAATTTTCCACGAAAAGAAAAGTCTGTTGAGAAGAATTCAGTTTCTCAATATTTTCTCCGTAGTTTGATTTTTCATTCAGATAAGTGTCAATTTCCATAACAATCATATCTCGTCTTTCAATTTTCAATGTCTTTTCCAAATCAAATTCCGATTGTGCATTTGCGTTGGCAAAAAATAATGACGATATGAATAATAGCAGTTTTTTCAAAGTATGGATTAATGTGTTACAACGGTTACGTATAAGAATAGTTGCGTGTTTACGTGCGAGGATTTTCCGAAGGAAAATCAGACGTAGCAAACGTGCAACGACCTTTGATTAGGCACATAACCGCAATTATTTTTATACATTGTTGTGCCTAGTTTTTTATATTTAGTTTTATTTTTTGTCCGTCTTTCAAATCCTTTATTTGAAATCCTAAATCTCCGCTAAAAGCAATTAATTCCGCAAAACTAATTTTTCCGAGATTCGATTTCTCATATTCTCCGCCAATAACAGCCGACATTTTTAGACAATATTTTTCGTTTTCTCTTAATTCTCCAAGTTCCGATTTTGCAATGTTCACAAGGTTTGTCATTTCCCAATCTTCAATAAATTCAGAGTCGGCAGTAATTCGGTCAAATTCAGGTTCCGATTTCGCAATTTTTACACAACTAATTTCTTCGGGACAAATTCTCTAATATTCGTTTTTGTCCGTTTTGAATATTACGTTGCCAAAGTCATTCGTTCGAACTATTTCGGTCGCGTTAAACCCTTTCCAATTCCAAGCTTTGTTTATTTCAGTAATTATTTTTTCCATTTAAAAACTACTAATTATGATTGCAACAAGTATTATTAGAAGATAAAATAGTATTCCAGCAATTCTTGCTTTTTCGGCTTGTTCAATTTTTTTTTCAAATCCAAACTTTTTATAACGTTCAAATTCAATTTGGTTAGCACTTTTTGGATTTAAACGCCAATTGGGATTAACTGGAACGAAGAAAAAGGCGAGCCATTCTCCTTTTGTTAAAGGTATGGTTTTACGTTTCTCTATGTTTTCTAATTCCAGGCTCAAGTTTTCGTTAAATTAGGCACAACGTGTTTGTATATGGTTTGTTGCGTGGTTTAGCACGTAATTTAGCAAATAAAAACCGAATAGAAAATCCGCGAGGATTTTCGTAAGTAGGCTAGAACTAGCAATAAATTATATACGGCTTAAGTTTGAAATCTATTAAATTAGATATAAATCAGAACAAACATCTTAAAAAAATAGAATAAAAAAAAGCTTACAAAATCAACTACTTGAATTTGTAAGCCCAATATAATAGTGTCTAATATTTTTGAAGAAATGACTTGTTTTTTACCTCAGTTCTTTGTTGTAGTGCGTTTTTTATTCAGGTTCTTTTTGATAATCAATTAAATATCTTTTTATTTCTTCAGGTTTTAAAGTTGTTTCTGGAAAATATAATGTCTTAATTTGAAAAACATAAGTCTCTTTTCCAATATTTACAAAATCGTTTTTTACCTTTTCCAATATTGAAAGTTCAAATTTTCCTTTTACGGTAAATTCATCTTCAAATGAATAGATTTTAAAAGAAGGCTCCTTTCGGTCAATATCGATTTCCAAAAATGTACCTTTAATTTCCTCTACATCTTCAATGACATCTAAAGTTTCATCAATTATTTTTTTTGCATTTTCTGCTCGCTCTTTGTTAAGAGTATTTGTTTTTATGTCCTTAGTTACTGGATTTGCATACGCAGTATGCAAATCAGCATTATTATCAATAATTGCTTTAATTATTGTAATGTAGTGTTTTAGATAATTATCATTTTTTGTTTTATACAAAACTGTTTCAAAATCCTCTTTATTTTGAGCATTAAGTAGTAATAATAAATTCTCAATAACCGTAGTTTCTTTTTGAAAGAAAAGGTCGTGACTATAATTTAGTTCAATAGTAATTCCGAAAGATGCTTGTCTTAAGTTTGAAAATGCTAAATACTTATCTGCATTTCTATTATCAAACTCCAACATATTTTTAATTATTTCAATAATTGGTGTGAAAACTTTATATAAAGCATATGGCTTAATATTGTTTATAAGGTTTTGACTTTGAAGATAAAAGTCAAAGACGATTTTTTGTTTTCTTTCTGAAAAGTCGAGTAAATCATTTTCTTTTAAAACTACTTCATTTTTTGGTTTTTCGTAATTAACGACATAATCTCTTGGAATAATTTGAGATTCTGAAATCACAGAAACAGGAACTAAAAAAGAATCTAATACTTTTCCAGTATTATGAGAAAATTCTGCGATATATATAAATTCATTTTCTGGTTTTTCAAATGCTAAATTCAGAGAAATTTCATTAGTTAATATTTCATTAAGACGTTCTTGACTAACTTGAATATATGCTCTTTGTTCTTTTTCAAAATCACTAAACGTTAGATAACTTAAAAAATTATTGCCAATAAGGTCTTTTTCCAATAATAGAATAGGTTCTATTTCGAAATCAAATGCACGAATAACCCTTAGTTTCAGAGGGAAATTCGGAAGACGATATTTAGAATTAATTTTCATCTATTAGTTTAATATTTACACACTCAAATGTATCATAATTTTTCGATTCATATAACCAAGTACTAAAGTGTCCGCTTTTTGGATTAAAGTCATTTTTTCCATCTGATGTAGATATTTCTATCTTGGCTATATGACTTCCAATATTTTTACCTCTTTTAAGTGCTCCTTTCCAAGCTTTAATAGCATTTTTTTCTGAATCGAATGATGAAATTGCATAAGCTTCACAAAGCGTTTTATATCTTTCATTTTCGGGATGTAAATAAACGTAAGGAAGAAAGTCTTCATCATTTGGTTCTTTATTTTTAAGAATTCGATATGCTTCAAAATCAAGTTCTTTTGCTGATGAAGGCGGACAATTAATTGGTAATTTTTCTTTCCACATAGTTTTTTTTTAAATGCACTACAACGGTTACGTATATGAAATGTTGCGTGTTTGTGTGCGAGGATTTTCCGAAGGAAAATCAGATGCAAGCAAACAAAGCAACTCACATTGGTTAAGCACAAAATAGCAATTTTTTATATACAACTTAAGTTTGAAATCTATTAAATTAGATATAAATCAGAAAGAACAAAAGAGAGAATTAAGGTTAATATATACGGTGAAGCTTTAGACTTCGACAACATTGATAATCCTCTCTCTTTTACTACTAAATCACGATCAGTTCTGTGAGACTATAGATCTCGATTTCAAGTTGTTGTGAATCCAGTAGTTAGTTCTTTCATAAATCATTTCTTATGAATAAATATAAAGAAACTTTTGGAGTTGACATCAGCAAAGATGTATTTGATGTTTATGGTACCCTTTCGGGTCATAATCAGTACAAAAATGATGAATCAGGATTCGTTAAGTTTCTAAAAGAATTACCAGATACAGCCTTAGTGGTTATGGAAGCAACAGGTTATTATCATTATCGGCTTGCTCAGTTTTTGTACAAAAATAAAATAGTAGTTTCTGTGGTAAATCCTTTATCCATTAAGCGTTTTATTCAAATGAAATTAGCCAAAGTAAAGACAGATAAGAGCGATGCTAAATCGATATGTGATTATGCCTTAATCAATGCAGTACCCATATACAATGCGCTCACAGATGTACAGAGTGAATGTTTACAGCTATTTAGATTGTTAGATGTTTATCTAAAACACCGTACAGCAACCAAGAACAAGCTACACGGGGAAGAGACTTTGGGCATACCATCAAGGTATGTGTACCGTTCATTAAAACGTAATAAAAAGCATCTAGACAAAGAGATTTCTGCTATCGAATTGAAACTTCTATCATTAATCAAACAAGAGCAGCAAGAACAACTAACATTGCTTAGAACTGTTCCTGGCATAGGTCAGAAAACAGCATTGTTTTTAATTGTTATAACCGATGGTTTTTCAAAGTTTGAACACGCAGCACAGTTATGTAGTTACGTTGGAATTACACCTACCATAAGGGAGTCTGGCAGTAGTGTTAAAGGTAGATCACGGATAAGTAAAGTCGGTAATAGGAAACTACGTAATCTATTATTTCTATGTTCGTTTAATGCCTGTAAGCATAATAAAGCGTGTCGGGAACTTTATGAGCGTATAGTAAACAAAGGAAAGAGCAAGAAAGTGGCATTAATAGCTGTAGCTAATAAGCTGATTAAACAATGCTTTGCAATTGCGAAATCAGGCACAGCGTATGATGAAACTTACGTTTCTGTATTGCTTAAGTAATTAAAAAAAATAGAATAAAAAAAAGCTTACAAAATCAACTACTTGAATTTGTAAGCCCAATATAATAGTGTCTAATATTTTTGAAGAAATGACTTGTTTTTTACCTCAGTTCTTTGTTGTGCACTGGCTTTTATTTTTTCAGTTCGTTTCGGTACAATTCCGCTAACTTATTCCGTTCTGTTTCGTCTTTTAATATATTCTGTAACCACATCTGCGGTTGGTCAGTTGCATTTCCATATTTTCTGTCTTTATATTCTTCAAATTCCGAAAATTCAAGCCAATTTATATTGTGAATATGCTGAAGTGAATAAACAGCCATTTCTCCATTCGTTGCTCCAAAAAATGGGCAAGTATGCACTTTAGTTTTCGTTGTGTCAGAAAGTTTAGAGATAAGAAATTCAGTCAATTCCGTTTTGTCATTTTTCGCAAATTTTTTCCATTCCGTTTCGCTAAAAACCATAGTAGGAATTTCTCTCTTTTTTTCTGTGACATATTGTGTTCCTCCTAAACATCCTCCTTTGTCAAAAACCATAAAATTCCACTGTTCCGAAATTGAGTTGGTTTGCTGTAATTCCATTTGAGGAATTTCTTCAGTCAATTCAGCCGTTACCTTATTCAATTCCGATTTAGATTCTGTTTTGTTTTTACAAGAAACTAAAGTTAAAATCAGAAGTAATATTTTTAATGGATTTTTCATTTTCAGCTTGTGCACAACGTTTATGTGTATGAGCTGTGGCGTGGGTTAAAAACGGAACATTCCAAACAGGTACTTGCCAGAGGAAAATCCGCAGGATTTTCCAGATGAGCGAGGACAAGCCATAGCTTATACACGGTGTTACCACACGTTTTTTATTCCGATTAATTTTTTCATTGTTTCGTTATAGCGATGTATAATTCGGCTTTCAGTTGCCACAATTATACAGCCATAAATATAATCATATTCAATTCCGTATTCTTTTGAAATTTTGTTACGACGTTTGATGGTTTTTTTAGATAAAAATCCTCCACCAGCAATAATCCTTAAATTTCCGTTTTCAAAATCCAGGCGAGCTTGCTTTTCAGAGTATTTATTATAAAATTCTGGTGAGGAAATCGAATCTCTGTAAGTTGCAGTTCTTAAGTCCGATATTTTTAATTTCAAAGTATCACTTATTTGGCTTGGGTCAAAAGTAAAATCTGCGTTAGTTGTTTTGGACTTTTTGTTTATCGACAAATAGATTTTCTCATTAGGATTTACGTTGCATTTAAAAATTCCGTTTGAGTCGGTTTCAAATTCACGAATTGTTGTTCCTTGCTTAATTTCCACTTTTTGCTTTTGAGAATTTAAGAATTCCAATGTTTTTTCGGTTGCGGAATCCATATTTGGTATGCCATAACTATAGGACATATAATATTCTACGTTTCCAATAATTTCTTTTTGAGCGTAAAGATTTTGTTGGAAAATCAAAATTGTTAATATGTAGACGATTTTTCTCAAATGTGTGGTAACGTGTTTGTATATGGTTTGTTGCGTGGTTTAAGCAACTAATTTAGTAAATAATTACCGACCAAGAAAGTCCGCGAGGACTTTCGTAAGTAGGCTAGAACCAGCAATAAATTATATACGGCTTAAGTTTGAAATCTATTAAATTAGATATAAATCAGAAAGAACAAAAGAGAGAATTAAGGTTAATATATACGGTGAAGCTTTAGACTTCGACAACATTGATAATCCTCTCTCTTTTACTACTAAATCACGATCAGTTCTGTGAGACTATAGATCTCGATTTCAAGTTGTTGTGAATCCAGTAGTTAGTTCTTTCATAAATCATTTCTTATGAATAAATATAAAGAAACTTTTGGAGTTGACATCAGCAAAGATGTATTTGATGTTTATGGTACCCTTTCGGGTCATAATCAGTACAAAAATGATGAATCAGGATTCGTTAAGTTTCTAAAAGAATTACCAGATACAGCCTTAGTGGTTATGGAAGCAACAGGTTATTATCATTATCGGCTTGCTCAGTTTTTGTACAAAAATAAAATAGTAGTTTCTGTGGTAAATCCTTTATCCATTAAGCGTTTTATTCAAATGAAATTAGCCAAAGTAAAGACAGATAAGAGCGATGCTAAATCGATATGTGATTATGCCTTAATCAATGCAGTACCCATATACAATGCGCTCACAGATGTACAGAGTGAATGTTTACAGCTATTTAGATTGTTAGATGTTTATCTAAAACACCGTACAGCAACCAAGAACAAGCTACACGGGGAAGAGACTTTGGGCATACCATCAAGGTATGTGTACCGTTCATTAAAACGTAATAAAAAGCATCTAGACAAAGAGATTTCTGCTATCGAATTGAAACTTCTATCATTAATCAAACAAGAGCAGCAAGAACAACTAACATTGCTTAGAACTGTTCCTGGCATAGGTCAGAAAACAGCATTGTTTTTAATTGTTATAACCGATGGTTTTTCAAAGTTTGAACACGCAGCACAGTTATGTAGTTACGTTGGAATTACACCTACCATAAGGGAGTCTGGCAGTAGTGTTAAAGGTAGATCACGGATAAGTAAAGTCGGTAATAGGAAACTACGTAATCTATTATTTCTATGTTCGTTTAATGCCTGTAAGCATAATAAAGCGTGTCGGGAACTTTATGAGCGTATAGTAAACAAAGGAAAGAGCAAGAAAGTGGCATTAATAGCTGTAGCTAATAAGCTGATTAAACAATGCTTTGCAATTGCGAAATCAGGCACAGCGTATGATGAAACTTACGTTTCTGTATTGCTTAAGTAATTAAAAAAAATAGAATAAAAAAAAGCTTACAAAATCAACTACTTGAATTTGTAAGCCCAATATAATAGTGTCTAATATTTTTGAAGAAATGACTTGTTTTTTACCTCAGTTCTTTGTTGTAAGCTGGCTTTTTTTATTCTGTAAATTCTTTAATTTTATCTAACCAATTTTTAATTTCATCATAACCTCCACGTTCGATTAATCTCTCAACAGTCATTTTATTAATCGCATTTGTGTTTAATTGACGTTTGGCTTTTGATATTTTTTTCTTTTGCTTTTCTTCCGTTTTTAATGGGTCTGGATTAATTGTATCCCAATCAGTATCACTTGTGACACTATGCACTTCTCTTGCAACTTTTTCAGGGACATCATCTGTATCTATAATCTCTGTTAAGTTAATAGTAATATTTAAATCTTCATAACATTCGTTAATTGCTTCGTGATGCAAATAGTTTTCAAATTCTAATTTAGTCGTGTTGTAACCAACTTTTTTATCATTATTTTCTGCATTTAAATCTGCTACACTTTGTACATATGCAGGAATATCTGAGTCATAAATATGTACTTGAGATTGAAGAAGACCATCCAAATATTTTTTTTCTATATAATACTTTAGTTGTGAGCCACCTGTAGGGATAAAAGCAACAGATTCATTATTCTCCAAATTAATTATTGAGTCATCATTTGAGTTTAAAAGTTTACTTATTCCAATTAAGCCATTTATATCATTTTCGCCTTCTACAAAAATTAATACTTTGACTTTATTTTTTGGGTCTGGTAATGCTCCTAATGTGTCTATAATTTTATCAATTATTTCTGTATTATCAGAGCCATCTGAATTTATACCACTTTCGATATTTGTATTACCATTGTCTGAATAGACATATCTCAATGACTTTTTTGGGATTTCTTTTGCAAGATTAGAATTATGTGTTGTAAAAAATACTTGAGCATTATCCGTCTCAGATAAATCTCTCAGAGCATTTACAATCATTAATTGAAAATCTGGGTGTTGAGATGTTTCGGGCTCTTCTAATGCGTAAATAATGTTTGGTGCATTAGCTGTTCTTCTATTTTCTACTTGCGCTCTAAAAAAGCTTAATAAGACTAAACGTCTCATTCCGCTTCCTCTTTTGTTTAATGGAACACCTCTATTATCTTCTAACGTTAATTTAAATATTGAATTCCAAGTAGGCTCTTTTGGAAAGTTAGAGCGTAAAGTTTCTGCTAAATCTGAATCTAATTCGTTTAATTTATTTATTGTGTCGTCAGCGAGAGATGTTGATGCATTCTGAACTGCTTCTTTTAATTGAACTAATAAAGGTGTAATATTGTCTCTTTTAAGGACTTCCTTTATTATTTCTTTCATTGGGTCTTGAATATCTGAATCTTGGTCAGTCAATGGCTTATCTACGAAGAATAGAGAATATATAGGTAAGTATTTTTTTAGACCAGTCCATATTTTCTTTCTGTTATCTTCATTATCTAACTTTCCATCTATTTTTATTTCGGTGGTAATTTTCGATATGTTTCCATCAGGGTAAAAATGATTTCTTATTGCATTTCTTAATTCTTTACTTTTACTTCTATTAACTCCTTCGGAATTAATGTTTAGCTCCTCAAATTGATTCTTTAATGTTGTCCTCTTTTTAGAAAGTAAATCCTTTAGATTTTCATTATCGGGATATTCACAGATAATAACAGATTCTTCCGAAACACTTCCAGATGCAGAAATTGGAAACTTTTTTTTAATTTCAAGTTTATTATTTGAATTTAGCAGAAATTCATCTTTTAAACTCGTTTTTATCGTGTCGTCAAGAATTAAGTCTTGAGGTAAATCATCAAATACACACGTTATTTCTATTTGAGAATTGTCATTTGAAATACATAAATCATATTTGTCAGGCTTTCCATTAAAAAAAATGTCTAAAGCTTCTAAAATTGTTGACTTTCCAACATCATTTTTTCCAATGATAACATTCAAGTCTGAAATATCAATTTCTGTTTCTTGAGAATAGCTTCTGAAGTTTTTTAATTTTAGCTTGTTTAGTTTCATAGTTTGTCGGTTCGGTCAGCTTGCTTACAACGGTTTTGTATATGATACGTTGCGTGTATAAGTCACTAATTCGCAAATAAAAACCGAATAGAATATTCCGAAGGAATATTCGTAAGTAGGCTTGAACTAGCAATGAATTATATACCTTGTTACCCAACGTTTTTATTTTTCAGAACTAATTCGGCAGCTTCCACAGCTTCTTTTTGATAACTTTTTTTATTATCTAAAATTTCTCTTAATTGTCTTTCGTTTTTTGATTGATATTGTTCAACAAATTTTTCAACTCTGGTCTTTTCTTGAATTTGTATCTTTTTAAATTCAATTCCTGCTTTTTTGTTCAATTTGTCAATGTATGGAAAAAGGCGAAATCGGTATTTTGTCTTTTTAACAAAAGCTTTTTCGTGCAAAAAGTCAACTAATAAATTCGATAAATAATATCTATCTCCATTCACAAATTTCAAGTCCCAATATCCAAAATCAGAATGGATTGTTGACCATCTCGAATTATTGTCAATTGCGTTTTTATAATAAATTCCAATATTATAGATTGAAGTTTCAATGTCGGAAATTTTATAATTCTTTGTTTTTCCTTTTTTGTTAATTTTTATAAAATCAGTTTGAGTATCAATTTCCAGCGTAATATCTTTATTTTGAATATAATAATTTATTAAAATACAGATTGCGGGAATATTAAAAACAAATACAATTCCAATAAGAATTTTCATATATAAAGCATCAAATTCAAAATTTTCAACTCCCTTAAAATATTGAAAAATTGGTGTAAGAACTATCATTCCGATTATGAAAATCAGGTTTTCTTTTAATAAGATTTTCAACAGTTTGTTATGTAGTTCGTAAGTTTTTCTCAAATGTTGGGTAACGTGTTTGTGTATGGTTAGTTGCGTGGTTAGGGGACTAAGTTAGCAAACTTTTACGAACCCGATAAAATTCCGCAGGAATTTTCGCAAGTAAGCACGTAAAAAGCAATTAATTATACACGGTGTTGTAACACGTTATTTTTTAAATTCAGTTTTGTTCTTAATCACAAAAGCGATTAATAATTCGGTCAAGTCATCTTTATATTCATAAAATTCCGAATCACATTTATTCCAGTTTTCTTCCGCATTTTTTTCAATTAGTTCTAATTCGGTTTGTCTTTCAGTTCTGTCTTTAGAAACAATTCCGTTTTTAAATTCAGAGTTTGCTTTTTTTACTATTTCCGCTGTTTTTTTTGCTCCAATTACTAAAAGAGCATTTACAGTCTCCTGACTAAAATCTCCACTCGAATTAAAATAGAATTGATTAAATCCGCCATTATTCATTTCACGTTCTAAATTTTCCACGAAAAGAAAAGTCTGTTGAGAAGAATTCAGTTTCTCAATATTTTCTCCGTAGTTTGATTTTTCATTCAGATAAGTGTCAATTTCCATAACAATCATATCTCGTCTTTCAATTTTCAATGTCTTTTCCAAATCAAATTCCGATTGTGCATTTGCGTTGGCAAAAAATAATGACGATATGAATAATAGCAGTTTTTTCAAAGTATGGATTAATGTGTTACAACTTAGTTATATGAATGGTTTATCGATTCATAATGTTCCAATCTGGCGGGATATGGATGCTTTTTTAGTTTCTTAGTCATTCTTATCGATTTTACTTTCCAATGCTATTGCTAATATAAATACTTTCTTACAAATTATCAAAAGAATTTGTATCATGTTTTTAAATGTTTATTTGTACTAAGGATGGTATTGGAAAGCCCGTAGTGCGGCAAGAGTGAGTACTTGAAAAGCAAAGCCTCCTCCCTGCATGGATTAGGTGTCGGTCAGAAGGGAGATAATACCCAGAATCTATAACTTATAGCCATTTTTTACGTTTAAAATATACAAGCATACCAACAAAAAGTATGATCATGACTCCCCAAAGGATGTAGTATGAATACTCATAATGAAGTTCTGGAATATTGTCAAAATTCATTCCGTATATGCCAGCAATAAAGGTTAAAGGTATAAATATGGTGGCAATAATGGTTAGTACTTTCATCACCTCGTTCATTCTGTTGCTAATGGTGGTCATGTACATGTCCATTAGACTCCAAATCATTTCACGGTAAATTTCTAAGTTTTCTGAAATCTGTATAACATTGTCATATATATCGCGGAAAAAGTGAAGTGTTTTTTCTTTTATTAAAGGAGTTTCTTGTTTTTCAATTTTATTAATAATCTCTCTTAAAGGGAATATATTTCGTCTGATTCTTAGTACTTCTCGCTTTAAGTTTTGAATTTGAATACTAATATCATCTTCAGTTAAACCGTTAAATAAATTATCTTCCAAATCTTCAATTTTGTTAGCCATGGTTTCAATAATCACAAAATAATTGTCGGTTACAGCATCTATGAGTGCATATAATAAATAATCTGCTCCCATGGTTCTTATGCGACCTTTGCCATGCCTGATACGTTCTCTAACGCCATCAAAAACATCGCCATCTGACTCTTGGAAGGTCAGCACGTAATTATTACCAACTATAAAGCTTACTTGTTCAGATATAAGGTTTTCATCGGCATCATAATACAACATTTTTAAAACAATGAATAGGTAATCTCCATAGTCTTCAATTTTGGGACGTTGGGATATGTTTACAATATCTTCAAGTGTTAAGGCATGTAAATTATAATGGGTCCCAATTTTTTCAATAGCATAAACATGATTGAGACCATTTACATTAATCCAAGAAACGGTTTCGGTTGATTTATATTGAAAAGCTTCTTCAATATTTTGTAAATGCTTTTCTTCAAGAAATTCAGTGGAATAGTCAAAAGATTCCATGAATAGTTCATGTGATTCTTTTTCGCCAGTATAGATAATAGAACCAGGGGCTGTTCCTAATTTTTTGTTGTGTTTGGTTGGCCTGTTTTTACTCTTTTTTTTTGCCATATCTATAACTTTATAGTTATAAATATAAGTTTTTATTCATAATCTGCTTCATATTCAATGGCATCTTTTTCAATTAATGTTACAGCTTTTTGCAATATTAAATTGTTGGGATAGGTTACTAAATCACCATTATCTAAGCGAAGGTGAAGTTGAAATGATCTAATGTCTTCAATAATAGCACGGATAGGAAAATCTTTATCGTGTATTTCAATTTTATCACCTACTTTATAAGGAAATGAAAAGAACATAATAATGCCAGAGGTTACATTGCTTAAAATGGACCAAATAGCAAATAATGCAATACCTAATATGGCAAAAACAGATGAAAATATAACTGCTAAATCACTAAATTTTGCACCAAAAATGAATAATTCTATAATAATAGAAATTACAATTAAGGTTACTGTTACATATCTACGAATAAGCCGAATTCTAGCTTCATTTATACCATTTTTTCTAGCTACTTTAGTAATGGTGAAATTTGTGATGTATCTTATAACCAGTAGGGAAAGGAGAAGAACTCCTGAGCCTATTAATTGGGATATGTAGGTTGTAAAAAAATTAATTAACATAAACTAACATTTAAATAAACGGCAAAGATACATTACAAATTGACATGAGTTTAATTTAATTGTAGCCTTTCTCTAAGCTTTTCATCTTTGAGACTTTTTTTGTTCCAATAGTCTGATTTTATGCTTGTTATTTTAGTAGCTTTGGTTGTTAGTTCTTTAGCATGACTGCCAAAACCACTTTTATAGGTTTCTTCCCAGCCTAAAATATCATAAGGGAATTGAGTATTAAAATTAATAACAAGCTTTCTGTTTAATTCTGGGTAAGAAATTATATAACTGCCATTGGCTAAATTGGCCAAAGCTCTGTAGGGTTTTATGGTTATATGGTTCATTCTGAAAAACTCTAAAGATGGAATGATATCTAAATTGCCTGTTGGTAATGATTTTGGATCAATGCGTAGTTGCGTCCATAATTCATTTTCTAAAATAGCTTTGTTTATTATAAAATTTTCATCAGCCTCTCCTTCAAAGTAGGAATGTGATGTAATTTCAAATTCCTTTTTGTTATTAAGCTGTGTATAAACATGACCACACCATTCTTGAATAGAACTTGAAATTTTTAGGGCGTGTTGGTTGCTTGAAACAGGATAAAAGGTACTTTGCATAATGGAGTATGGGTAAATGCCTGTATTGAATTTTTTAGTTGCATTTAATTTTAGTACAGGAGTATTATTAGCATTTTGAGTATCAGCTTTTACTTGAATTTTAGGTAAAAAATCTTCGGTAACATAAATTAAAACAGCTTGTCCGTCTCTCATTTCACCATAACGTGCTTGTTCTAATTTATAGGATGATATTTCAGCTTTCCCTGCATACCAGTAATCTTTAAAAGGTTTTGAAAGTTGCTTGCTGTTTAAATCCTTTTTTATAGTTATATGGGTTTCTTTATTTTGAATAAGCTCTTTGTTTTTAGTGTTGTTTTTACAAGAAAAAGTCACTAAAAACACTCCAATTAGTAACCATAAAAATATAGTGGTTGTAGTGATTTTATTTGGTGTGTATAAAGTTTTCATATCATAAAGATACAAACTTAAGTAGTGATAGCCATCTCATTTAACGTTTTGTAAACAAGATGAATAGGCAACCCCATAACGTTAAAATAGGAACCTTCAATTTTGGTAACACCTATCTGTCCAATCCATTCCTGAATGCCATAAGCTCCTGCTTTATCAAAAGGCTTTGCTGTGTTTATATAGTACCAAATTTCTTCATCACTAAGGTTTTTAAAAGTAACTTGTGTAATATCGTGCAATGTTTTTTCAAATGTTTTAGAAGTAAAGCATACCGAGGTAATAACTTCGTGGGTGCTATTGCTTAAAGATTTTATAATTTGAAAGGCTTCATCAACATCCCTGGGTTTTCCTAAAGCTTGATGTTTATGCCAAACAATGGTATCACTGGTTATTAAAATGTCATTTGTTTTTAATTCAGTTTTAAAAGGCAGTGCTTTTAGTTGTGCTAAATAATTACTGATTTCAAAATGGGTTAATCGCGGTGGGTATTCTTCATTTATAGGTTTTAAGCGAATTTCAACATCCAATCCTAAATTTTTAAAAAAAGCTTGTCTTCTAGGCGAACCAGAAGCTAAAATAATGTGATGATTTTTAAGCTTATCTTGAAGCATTAATTAAGAATTACATACTTGTATAAAAGTAAGGAAAGCATACCAAAAAACATAACCAATTTTAGAGTATTACTTATTAAGTGATAATCTTTTTTAGTTTTAGCTTCAATAGTTTTAATAAGAATATAAATAAGAGGAGCAACAATAAATATTAAAAAATAGCTAACTGAAATAAGTTCATTGTATAAAACATCAATTATATAAAATAAAATTAAGAGTAAGGTTATAAATGTTAATACTATTAAAACGTTGTTGGCTCTATTTCTGCCAATGCTAATGGGTAAGGTGTTCATACCTGCCTTATAATCGCCATTAATGTCTTCAATGTCTTTGGCTATTTCTCGTAAAAAATTAATCATAAAAGCAAATAGTGCATAATTGAATATAATTTTAAAAAAGTACAATTGTAAACTTTGGTTTTCTAAATTAATACTTGGAAGCAGTTCAAAAATACCAACAATAATAATGCTTAAAGAAACCAATATTGAAATAACAATGTTACCAATTAATAGTGTGCGTTTTAAATACGTAGCATATACGTAAAGTAAGGCTGAAATAATAACAAATAAAGAAAAGAAAGCGCTTTTGTTAACATGGTTTGACAAATAAAAACCAATGCCAACACCTATCATATTAAAGATGATAAATAAATTATAGGCTGTTTTTTCTGAAATAGTGTTTCCTACAATTAACGAATCGGGTTTGTTTACAAAATCAGTTTCTACATCATAAATATCGTTAATAATGTTTCCAGCAGCAGCAATGCAAATGGTAGCCAAAATTAAAAGTGACATACCTACAATATCTAAACTTGTTTGGGCGCCAAAAGGTTCTAAAAACGCATACTTGATTAGTAATTGTACTAAGGCAATCATTAATAAGTTTTTCCAACGAATAAGATTTAGTAAGTTCACTTTATAAATTAAAAAGTTGAAAAGTTTTTGTTAAAAAGTAATAACCATTACAAGGAGGGGGTAAAATGCCGCGATGCATTTTTAAAATTCACTCAAAATTAATCATAACTTGCCGTAAAATTCCCATGCCATTTTTCTTGAACCTTAAGCACCTGCTCAATAACATCGCGAACGGCACCTTTGCCGCCTTTTTTATGCGAAACATATTTAGAAATACTTTTAATTTCAGGTACAGCATCTTGTGGACAGCAAGGTAAACCAACTAACTTCATTACAGGGTAATCAGGTATGTCATCACCCATATACAAAACGTTTTCTGCTTTAATTTCATATTTGTTAAAGTATGCATTTAGCTGTTCAATTTTATTATGTGCACCTAAATAAATATCCTTGATACCTAAGGCGGCTAAGCGTGTTCGAACGCCCTCATTGGTACCTCCAGAAATTATACATAGATTAAAACCAGTATCAACGGCTGTTTTTAGTGCGTAACCATCTTTTATGTTCATGGTTCGTAATAACTCACCTGTGGTAGTAACTGTTATTGTTCCATCGGTAAGCACACCGTCTACATCAAAAATGAAAGTGGTTATATGTTCTAAATATTCTTTATAGCTTTTTTCTTCCATGGGTGCGTTGTATTGATTCTGTTAGTAGTTTGTAAATGTCTTTATGATGTTCGCTTTCAAGCGATTTTAAATGTTTTCTTATGGTTTTTTTATCATTGCGTTTTGCAGGACCAGTTTGTGCCATATAAGGAGAGAAGTCTTGAACTTTTTTTGCCGTTTCCATAATTAATGGTTTTAAAACATCAAATTCGGCACCCTCTGATTCTGTTATTTCATGACCGATTCTATACAATTGATTTGTGAAATTATTCACAAACACTGCAGCTAAATGCAAAACGCGTCTTTGATCGCTATTTATTTTTTTTGTAGGACTACCTATAGAAATTGCTAACTTTTTTAAAAGTTGATAATCATTGCTTTTAAGTGCTTCAATACAAATAGGAACATTTGAAAAATCTATTTCTGCGGTTTTGCTAAACGTTTGTATGGGGTAAAAAACTCCGCGACGGTGTTTCTTATCAATATCATATAAACTGACACTTCCTGAAGTATGTACCACCAATTTGTTTTCAAGAGGAAGTGAAGCAGAAAGTGTTTTTACAGCATCATCGCTTACAGCCAATATGTACACATCGGCCTCTTTAATTTTTAAAAGATCATCAATAATTTCAACCTCATTTTTATGAGTAGAAATACTACCAATACTTCTGTTGTACCACTGTTTTACGAAAACCTGTTCTGTTTTTGAGAACACTTTATATAAATGCGAGGCCACATTGCCTGCACCAAGAATCGTTACTGAAATCATCCCGCTAAAATAAGCAAGAATTACGATTTATGATTTATGATTCACAATTTTTTAGTAAAGACTGTTTGTATGTTTTAATCTAATAGAACAGTTACTGAAACTTTGCGTTACTATGTTTCACCAGAAAAATAATTACTTAACTTTGACTTATGGAGAAAAAAGATATTAAAACTAGAGAAGATATTTTCTTATTAGTGTCTTCATTTTATGCAAAAGTGAGAAAAAATACTGTTTTGGCTCCGTTTTTTAATAATGCAATAAAAGATTGGGAAGCCCACCTTGAAAACCTAACCTCTTTTTGGGAAGCTAGTTTATTTCTAAAAACAAAATATTACGGAAATCCATTAAAAGTTCATGAAAAAGTAGATAAAGAAAACAACCATAATATTACTGAAATGCATTTTGGTTTGTGGTTAAATCTTTGGTTACAAACTGTTGATGAACTTTTTGAAGGAGAGTATGCTAACAATGCCAAAAATCGCGCTCGAAAAATGGGAACATTTTTGTATTTAAAAATATTTGAAGCAAGAAAGAGTTTATAAAGGGTTTTGTTTGTTATTAGAGTTGTAATTTAACACTTTATAGTCATTAGTAATCAGCTATTTTATCAAATTTTAACACTTCCAAACAAACTTAAATCCCTAAATTTGCTCGACTTTAAAAAAGGCTTTCCATGATGCAAACTAAACTCGCTAAAATTCTTTTCTCTACACGACTTACTGCTGTTTTATTTCTTGTTTTTGCTGCGGCAATGGTAACAGGTACTTTTTTAGATGCCGGTCAAGATACATCACCAACACCATACACTAGAAATTTAATATATAACGCATGGTGGTTTGAGGCTATTATGGTGTTTTTTGTTATAAATTTTTTAGGTAATATTTTTAGATATCAACTACATAAAAAGGAAAAATGGGCTACTTTGGTTTTGCATTTAGCCTTTATTTTAATTTTACTTGGTGCATTCATAACAAGGTACGTTAGTTTTGAGGGTATGATGGCCATTCGTGAAGGCGCTACAGAAAATACGTTTCTTTCACAAAAAACATATGTCACAGCTTATATTGATGGTGATTATGAAATTGATGGTGTGCCACAACGCTTACCGATTGAAAGAGAAGTTGATTTTTCTGGACGTATGAAGAATTCTTTTGAAATTAATACCAAATACAATCAGCAACCTGTAAGTATAGAATTAGAAGAATTTATAGTTGGAGCCGAGGAAGATATCATACCAGATGAAAATGGAGAGGCATACCTTAAAATGGTAGAAGCTGGTACCAATGGACCTCACAATCATTTCTTAAAATCAGGTGAAGTTCAGAGTATTCACAATATACTTTTTGCTCTTGATAAGCCAACTGAAGGCGCAATAAACATTACACAATCAGAGAATGGATTAACTATAAACTCTCCTTTTGAAGGCGAATATATGACTATGGCAACCATGGCTCAAGGGACTTTGGTAAAAGATAGCTTGCAACCTTTAATTTTACGTTCGCGCTATGTTATAGGTAACATGCAAATGGTGTTTCCGAAGCCTGTAATAAAAGGACATTTTGAAATTGTAAAGAAATCTGAAATTTTACAAAATGATCAAGATGGTTTGCGACTTAAAATAACAACCAATGATGAAACAAAAAACATAGGTGTTTTAGGAGGAAAGGGAAGTAATAGTAATTTTAAATATATTCATGTTGGTGGTTTGGATATAGGCATACGTTATGGGTCTAAAGTTTTAGAATTGCCATTTTCAATTAAACTTAATGATTTTGAAGCTGAGCGTTATCCAGGGACAGAAAATGGATATTCTGCTTTTTCAAGTGAAGTCACAGTAATTGATGAAAATGAAGGCAGTTATGATTATAAAATTTTTATGAATAATATTTTGGACCACCGTGGCTATCGTTTTTTTCAATCTAGTTTTGATGGAGATGAAAAAGGAACCATTTTGTCTGTTAATCATGATTATTGGGGGACATTAATTACTTACATAGGCTACTTTTTACTTTATTTTGGATTGATGGCTATTTTGTTTATTAAAGGATCTCGTTTCAAAGATTTAGAAAAGCAACTTGCTAAATTGAAAGCTAATAAAGTAAAAAAACTAAGTATTTTGTTTTTGTGTTTGGGGCTAAGCTCCTTTGCACAACAGCATTCTGAACATGATGGGCACAACCATACCACACCAATAAAACCAACCAAAGCACAAATAGATTCTATTTTAAAAACTAATATAACACCAAAAGAACACGCAGATTTGTTTGGGAAAATGGTTATTCAGGATTTGGGAGGTAGAATGATGCCTGTTAATACTTATGCTTCAGAAATGCTTCGTAAATTAAGTAAAAGTGATGCTTACGAAGGTTTGGATGCTAACCAAATATTTTTATCCATTCAAGAAAGTCCAATGCTTTGGTATAATGTACCTGTAATATATTTAGCATCAAAAAAAGCAGATACCATTAGGCACTTAATAGGTGTTGATGAAAGTGAAAAACATGTGTCACTTGCTGAGTTTTTTACAGATAGAGGAGAGTATAAATTAGCACCATACTTAGAAGAAGCGTATAAAGCCTTAGCACCAAATGGTTATCAAAAAGAGTTTAAAGAGGCTGACCAACGTGTTAGTTTACTGTATAACACTATTGAGGGAAGTTCTTTAAAAATATTTCCAATTCCTGATGATACCAACAATAAATGGATTTCAACCTCTGAATTACCACACTTTCAAGATAGAATTCAAGATTCATTGTATGTTAATTTTGTAAAAAATGGCTTCAGAGCTTATTTATTTACTTTAAATAATGCAAAACAAGAAAATGATTTTTCTGAAGCTAATAAAATTTTAGAAGCTTTTAAAAAAACCCAACATAAATATGGAGGAGACGTGATGTTGAGTGATGAAAAAATAAAGGCAGAGGTTTTATATAATAAATATGATATTTTTAAAAAGTTATTTAGTTGGTATTTGTATGCTGGTACTTTGTTGTTTATTATTTTAATTGTTCAAATATTCAGAGAAACGAGTAACGTTTTAAATAAATCTGTTACTGTTTTAAAACTTGTTGTACTCGGTTTATTTTTATTACACACAGCAGGGTTGATTGTTCGTTGGTACATTTCTGGGCATGCACCGTGGAGTGATGCATATGAATCTATGATATATGTAGCATGGGCTACCATGTTTTTTGGGCTGGCTTTTGGGCGGAAAAGTGATTTAACTATTGCATCTACAGCATTTGTAACAGCCATGTTATTGATGATAGCACATTGGAATTGGATGGATCCAGCTATAGCAAATTTACAGCCTGTTTTAAACAGTTATTGGTTGATGATTCATGTGTCTATTATTGTAGCCAGTTATGGACCTTTTGCTATAGGAATGATTTTAGGGATTACCTCTTTACTACTCATGATTTTTACAACTAAAAAAAATAAAGCCAAGATGTTGCTTAACATAAAAGAGTTAACTATTATTAATGAAATGGCTTTAACTATTGGATTGGTAATGCTAACCATTGGTAACTTTTTAGGTGGTATGTGGGCTAATGAAAGTTGGGGACGTTATTGGGGGTGGGATCCAAAGGAAACTTGGGCTCTTATTAGTATTATGATATATGCTTTTGTAATTCATATGCGATTGATCCCGGGGTTACGCGGACGCTGGTTTTTTAATCTGATGTCAATCATTGCATTTTCGTTTATTATTTTTACTTATTTTGGAGTTAACTTTTATCTGTCAGGACTTCATTCATATCAATCTGGTCAGCAAATAGCTAGTTTTAATGTTATAGCTATGGCATTTGGTTTGGTGGCATTGTTAGGTTTTTTCGCTTACAGAAGTTATGCTAAATTTTATAAGAAATAAGAAAAGTAATATTATAAATGAAATTATATAAAGATTTTAAAGAATTTGCTGTTAAAGGTAATATGATGGATATGGCCATTGGAATTATTATAGGTGCAGCCTTTAATAAAGTTATTGATGTTATGGTTAAAAAGGTGTTTTTACCACCGTTATCATTGCTAACTGATGGTGTTAATTTTGGAGATAAACAAATTGTACTACGCCATGCTGAAACAGATGCCACAGGTGGTGTTATATCAGATGAAGTAGCTATTGGTTATGGTGCTTTAGGTGAAGCTTTTTTAGATTTTATCATTATTGCTTTTACCGTGTTTATTGTAGTGAAATTTATGAATCGCTTGCGAAACAAATCACATGATTCAAATGATGATACTGTTGCTACACCAAAAGATATTGAATTGCTTTCAAAACTTACAGATTTAATGGAAGAGCAAAATAAGTTATTGCAATCCAAAAAATACTAAGTAAAATGGCAAAAACTGGGCAACATAAAAACACTAAAAATAAAGCGAAGCATTCAAAATTATTAGCTCAAAAAAACAATAAAAAAAAGTTGGAGATAGAAACAAGAAAAACTCGTTTAAAAGCTATTTTACAAGGGGTAAAGTCACAGCGGAAAGAATAATATTAATCGGTTTAGTTTATGTCTTAAATATTTAAAACTTATCGAAATTTTTTATAAAGTCCATTAAATAGTCTTTAATTTGAATATTGTTAATCTAAGTAATATTTAAGTTGGACAAAAACTTTTCTTTTTTAAATTCTATTAGTGAAATTAGTGAAGCAACTTTTAAAAAGTTATTAGAAGCAGCAACCTTAGTTAATGTTGAAGCAGGAAATCAACTCATAAAAGCAGATGAGTCTCCCAGTAAAGTTTACCTGTTAATTTCTGGTTTTATGAGAGCCTATTTGAGTTCAGAAACGGGTAAAGAATATAATAAAAAATTTTTTCTACCATATAATTTTGTTGCCTCACTTACGGCTTTGATAAAAAATGAAAAATCAAGACTGACTTATGAAACGCTTACAGATTGTCAATTATATGAGATGAATTTTGAAGTTTTCATGAATTTTGTCAATACTGATTTAAGTATATGTAAGTTGTATGTAAAAACATTAGAGGGTGTTTTTATGGATGATGAAAAGCGTCAATTGGAGTTTATTTCAATGAACGCAACTCAGCGTTATTTAGCCCTAAAAAAAGAAATTTCAGATATTGATTCACTCATACCTCAATATCAAATAGCATCTTACTTGAGTATTACCCCAGTACAGTTATGTAGAATTAGAAAAAAATTAAATGCAAATTATTAACAAATGTTAATGAATAGGATTATTCAAAACTATATATTTACCCCATATTTCCGTTTATATAAAGTAATTACGTGAGATTAATAGCTAACTAACCAAAAAAAAAACAGGTATATTATATACCTGTTTTTTTTGGTTCATTACCACATGTTTGTTAGTGCTATTTTAAGCTACCAACCATATCTTCGGGTTTTACCCAAGCATCATAATCTTCTGGAGTTACATAGCCTAATCTTACAGCTTCTTCTTTTAAAGTGGTACCATTTTTATGGGCTGTATTGGCAATTTCGGCTGCTTTATAATACCCTATTTTGGTATTTAAAGCGGTTACAAGCATTAATGAATTGTTTAAAAGCTTTGTAATAACCTCTTGGTTAGGCTCAATACCAATAGCACAATTTTCTTCAAAACTCACACAGGCATTTCCAATTAATTGAGCAGACTGTAAAACGTTTGCAGCCATTATTGGTTTAAACACATTCAATTCATAATGCCCTTGTAAACCACCAACAGAAACTGCTACGTCATTCCCCATTACTTGCGCGCAAACCATGGTTAATGCTTCACATTGGGTAGGGTTTACTTTTCCAGGCATAATTGAACTTCCTGGCTCGTTAGCAGGGATGATAATTTCTCCAATACCAGAACGCGGACCAGAAGCCATCATTCTTATATCATTGGCTATTTTGTTTAATGATACGGCCAATTGTTTTAAAGCGCCATGTGTTTCAACTAAAGCGTCGTGCGCTGCTAATGCTTCAAATTTATTGGGAGCTGTTACAAATGGTAGCTCTGTAAATTTAGCAATGTACTCAGCAACACGTTTACTGTACCCTTTAGGGGTATTTAAACCTGTTCCAACGGCTGTACCTCCTAAGGCTAATTCACTTAAATGTGGTAAAGTGTTTTCTAAAGCTTTAATGCCGTGATTTAATTGAGCAACATAACCAGAAAGTTCTTGACCTAAGGTTAGTGGTGTAGCATCCATTAAATGGGTACGACCAATTTTAACCACATTTTTAAAGGCTTCTGATTTCTTTTTTAAGGTATCTCTAAGTTGTTTTACTCCTGGAATAGTTGTCTCTACAATTTTCTTATATGCAGCAATATGCATACCAGTAGGGAAGGTGTCATTTGAAGATTGAGACTTGTTAACATCATCATTTGGTTGTATAACTTTTTCGCCTTCACCAATAACCTGACCAGCCAATTGCTGTGCTCTATTAGCTATCACCTCATTTACGTTCATGTTACTCTGTGTGCCAGAACCTGTTTGCCAAATAACCAAAGGAAATTGATCGTCGTGTTTACCTTCCAAAATTTCATCGCATACTTGAGCAATTAAATCTCGTTTTTCAATAGGTAATACACCTAATTCGCAATTTGTAAAGGCAGCAGCTTTTTTTAAATATGCAAAACCATAAATTATCTCTAAAGGCATAGAAGCCGAAGGTCCTATTTTGAAATTGTTTCTAGAGCGCTCGGTTTGTGCACCCCAAAGTTTATCGGCAGGTACTTTTACCTCGCCCATAGTGTCTTTTTCTATTCTAAAACTCATCTTGGTAACTATTAAATTTAAGAAGCAAAGTTAATTTATTTGACCTGTATTTATAATGATAATTGTTAGTTTTTATTAGATCTTTTTAACATATATATAACGTCTGAATTTTATGTAGCTATAATAAAATTGTATCTTAGCTATAATGAAGTTTTTTACTTCAAACTAATATTATAAACATAAAAACAAGAAACATCATGGCAACAATTAGATTAGGAGACATTGCCCCAAACTTTACAGCTGAATCAACAGAAGGTACGATCAATTTTCACGATTGGTTAGGAGATGGTTGGGGAATTTTATTTTCGCATCCAGCCGACTACACGCCTGTTTGTACTACCGAATTAGGTACTGTGGCTAAATATAAAGCAGAATTTGATAAACGAAATGTTAAAGTAGTAGCCCTTAGTGTAGACGGATTAGAATCTCATAAAGGTTGGGTAAATGATATTAACGAAACTCAAAATACAACGGTTAATTTTCCAATTATAGCAGATGAAGATAGAAAAGTATCTGAATTGTACGATATGATTCATCCCAATGCTAACGACAAATTAACAGTGCGTTCTGTATTTGTTATTGGAAATGATAAGAAGGTAAAATTGATTATTACTTATCCAGCTTCAACAGGAAGAAATTTTGATGAATTATTACGCGTTATAGATTCATTGCAATTAACAGCTTACCATAAAGTGGCTACACCAGCAAACTGGAATCATGGAGAAGATGTAGTTATTTCACCAGCAATTACCAATGAGCAAATTCCAAACATGTTCCCTAAAGGACATAAAGAGATAACACCTTATTTAAGAATGACGCCACAGCCGAATTTAGATTAAAGAAATAAAATTATATTTTTATTAGCACTGCAATATTTTGTGGTGCTTTTTTTATGCAAAAAAGCTACATGATAGTAAATATTATATTGTGATATGTTTTTTGATATGGAGAAGTTGTTAAAAATAATGTATTATAAATGAGTTAATTATATGTTTGTGGTTAAAGAATATTCTTAAATTTACAGCAAAACTTTTAACAATATTTAATTATGAAAGCAAATAAACCGATAGTTTGGTTTGAAATTTACGTAGATGATATGGAACGAGCTTCTAATTTTTATGAGGCTGTTTTGAATATTACATTAGAAACTATGCCAAGCCCTACTGACGATGCTGTTCAAATGAAATGTTTTCCGGGGGATATGGAAAATTACGGAGCTACTGGCGCTTTGGTTAAAATGGAAGGCTTTAAAGCCGGAGGAAATTCAACTTTAGTTTATTTTGGCAGCGTTGATTGTACAATAGAAGAAGCACGTGTAGAACAAGCAGGTGGTAAAATAGTTACCCCAAAAATGTCTATTGGTAAACATGGGTATATTTCACTGTTTTCAGATACAGAAGGCAATGTGGTAGGATTGCATTCTATGGAGTAATTTTTTCTATTCTTTCAAGTAGAAAACTAATAAGGTTAAATAACTTTAGGTTGCAAAATAAAAATGGTTTGGCGTGTTAGTTATTAATAAAGCTGTTAATAAATTTAAATTTGGTATTGTATAAAAAGAAGCTTTACACTATCTTTGCTTAACATTTTTAAAACACACTTACAATTATGTTTGATTTTGACCAATATTTAGGATTTTTAGCCTTTTTATCGATTTTTACCATTGGTTTTTGGTTGATGCTTTTTTTAACCATTTTTGCAATTCCTTACTGGATTGGTGGTTCTTTGATGGAATTTATTAAGGAAAAGAGAGAAGAAAAGAAAGCGAAACTTTAAGGTTTCGTTACTAAAATTTATAATAATTAAAATTTCATAAAAAAGGGAAGCTTAACATGAGCTTCCCTTTTTTTATATTTATTTTTAAGTATATTAGGTTTTTTAACCTTCAAAATCAAAGTCGTCTCCGCCTCCATTTCCATCACCTCTTTCTCCAGAATCTCTTTTTTTCTGTTGATTGAATCTGTAAGTGAATGACAGATTAAAACTTCTTTGTCTTCGTTGGTATTCAGAATCACTATAAAACTCAGACGTTGTAGATATGCTTTGACGTTTTTGAGAGTTGAAAATATCACTAATATTTAACGAAATAGATGCTGCTTCATTAAACAAATCTTTACTAAAAGCCATATTTGCTGAAAACATACCTTTAGTTTCATTTTGAGCGTCTTCTCGTGGTCCCATATACAATAGCCTAGTTTGCCAATCAATTTCTGAAGGGAGGGTGTATTTGTTGTTCAATCTTACAAACCAGCTTACGTTTTCTGCACCAAAATCGGTACCTTCATAAAAGCCTTTTGTAGTTGAGTGAAATAAGTTAAAATTTCCGTTAATGTTCCATTTTTGGGTAGGTCTGTGAGTGACGGTAAATTCAAAACCAAAACGGTTATTTGTAGCTAAATTAACGGGAGTTCTGTTTATTACTTGAATAAGTGTATATTGACTATTTAAATCGTTAAAATCAGCATCATTGATGTTAACCGTTTGACTCGTATCGTATATGTAATAATCATCACTTCCTTGAGCAATAAATGAAAATACATCTGTAGCATGTTGATAGTAAATAGATGAATTTATAGTTAATTTACCTATTTGGTTTAAATACCCTAAATCAAAAGAGTTTGAATAACTTGGATCAAGGTCTGGATTTCCTTGAAATAAATTGATGGGGCTACTACGAGACGGAAACGGATTGATATAACGAGAGCGCGGACGACTTAAGCGTCTATTGTATCCTAAAGTAAAACTCTGATCTTCTGAAATTTCATAACCTAAATTTAGAGTAGGGAAAAAACCAACATAATTTTTGCGTTCAAAATCATTGGAAGTTAATTGATTAATAGTGATTCTAGATTCTTCCATTCGTAACCCCAGTAAAAAGGAAAATTTCTCTTTGATTTTACTTCCAAATTGCGAATAAACGGCATTAATATATTCTCTATAAATCAAATTGTTGCTTACGTCTCCATCTTCAACAAAATCTCCATTTTCATTAAATTCCAATGAATAATCTGTATTTAGCTCAGAAAAATTACCTCGGTATCCCATTTCAAATTGGCTGTTTTCTCCAATGGGCAAAACATAATCACTTTGTAATAATATGCTGTTTTGCTCTTCAATGGTTTGAACGCGTTCTACTTCATCTCCATTTTGAACTATTAATGACTGTTCTATTTCTTCACTATTCTCATATTGAAAATCAAATGTCAACCTATGATCTATGTTGCTATCAAATTGTTTGTCAAAATTAACGGCGTATTGTATGTTTTTATCAGACTCTTCTTCTGGATCAAATCGAAAGATTGAATTTGTTATGTTTTTATTACTGTCTAATTCATCAGTGAAATTTGTTGCATCATTATTTTCATCACTGTCTCTATAAACTACCGATGTTATAAGTGATGCAGAATCTGTAATATACCATTCAACACCTAAATTTGTGCTGATACCTTTGCTTTTTCTATCAAAATCTCGGGTTTCATTTAAAAAAGTACTGGGTTCACTACCATTAAAATATTCAGTTTCTGTTTTTGAACCGCCAGGAGATTCTCTGTAATTATAACCGGTAGTATTAAAAAAATTAAAATCGCCAGTTCTGTAGTTTATATTTCCAGAAATACCAGCAGAGTTAGGATAGCCAATATTTGTAGTTATTGCGCCATTTAAACCTTGAAGTTTGCTTCTACGTAGTATGATGTTTAAAATACCAGCTGTTCCTTCGGCATCATAACGTGCTGAGGGTGATGTTATTATTTCAACTCTTTCAATGGCATCTGCAGGAAGTTGTCTTAAGGCATCGGTGGAATTTAAACCAACTAAACCAGAAGGTTTTCCATTAATTAAAATACGAACATTCTCATTCCCTCGTAGGGCTACATTACCTTCAACATCTACTGAAACTGATGGAACGTTATCTAAAACATCACTAACGGTTCCTCCACTAACTGTGAGGTCTTTACCTACATTGTATATTTTTTTATCAAGTTTTAACTCAACCGTGGTACGTTCTGCAATAATTTCCACCTCACCTAAAGATTCCATATTAATTGCTAAATAAAAAACACCTAAGTTTTCATCGGCTGTGATTTGTTTATTTTTTATGTTTTGTGTGATGTAAGAAATATATTCAATTGAAATGTCATAAACACCTTTTGGCACGACAACACTAAAATTACCGGAAGCATCAGTGATACCTCCAGTTGTTTTTTTATCTTTATCTACAAGAACAATGGTTGCATATTCAAGAGGGTCACCTGTATCTTTATCAATGACCTTACCAGTAATAGTAACATTCTTTAATGGGTTAGCATATTGATTTACCGATTTTTGACCTTGAGCAAGAATAATATTTGGCATAATAAGTAATGCCAGAATAAATAATAAAAGAGCAGATTTGTTCATCATAAAGTTACTTTAAGAAGTATTGACCCCAAAAATAACCTATGGTTTAATGCTTGTTAGTTAAAATCTTGTTAAGAGTTTACTTGCGTTTCTTAAATGATTTCAAGAATTTTTTCAGGAGGTCTCCCAATTACTGCTGAATTTCCATTTATAATAATAGGCCGCTCAATTAATTTTGGGTTTTTAATCATTGCTACAATGGTTTCTTCATTGCTTAAATCTTTGCCTTTATAATCAGACTTCCATACAGCTTCATTTTTTCGAACTAAATCTATGGGTTCAATTTTTAAAAGTTTAATAATATTTGTTAATTCCTTTTTGTCAGGAACATTTTCTAAATATTTTATAATTTGGAATTCTTTGCCAGATTTTTCTAAAATTTCTAATCCACATCTAGATTTGCTACAGCGGTTGTTGTGATAAATTTTAATCATTATAAATGAATATGATAAGTTTTTAATTGTTGAATGAGTAATTCAGGGGTTTTAAAATGAACACCATTAATGCCTAAATTATTAGCGGCTTCAATATTTCTTATATTATCGTCAATAAATATTGCATTTTCGGGTTTAATACTAAATCGGTTTAAAGTAATGTCATAAATATCCTTAAATGGTTTTCTTGTTTTTTCATCACCAGAAACTACAATACCCTCAAACCACTTTAAAAATTCAAAATGTTTTTGGGCTATAGGAAAAGTTTCATTGCTCCAATTGGTTAGCGCTACTATTTTGTATTGATTGGAATTTACGAGCTTATTTAAAATTTTAACGGTCCCTTCAATAGAGCCTCCAAGCATGTTTTCCCATTCGCCATAAAATTTTTCAATATAGGTTTTATGTTCAGGGAATTTTTTAATTAAATCCAGAGTCCCTTGTGCTAATGGATAACCAGCATCTTGGTTTTCGTTCCAATCGCTGGTGCAAATGTTATCAAAAAACCACTGCATTTTTTTTCTATCGCCATTAAAAGCATCTAAAAAAACATATTCAGGATTCCAATCAATAAGCACGCCGCCTAAGTCAAAAATAAAGGTGTCTATTTTGGTCATAGCGTGTCGCTTTCTTCTTTTTGTCCCATCATCATTAAATATGATTTTAAAAACTCGCCAATATCTCCATTCATTACAGCATCAACATTACTGGTTTCATGAGCGGTTCTAACGTCTTTTACAAGTTTGTAAGGTTGCATAACGTAGTTTCGGATTTGGCTTCCCCATTCAATTTTCATTTTTCCAGCTTCAATGTCTTCACGTTGTGCCATTTGTTTTTGAAGTTCAATTTCATATAATTGTGATTTAAGCATTTGCATGGCTCTAGAACGGTTGTCGTGTTGCGAACGGGTTTCAGAGCATTGAATTTGAATGCCTGTAGGTTTGTGCGTTAGCTGTACTTTAGTTTCAACCTTATTTACATTTTGACCACCAGCACCACTAGAACGCGCTGTTGTTATTTCAATGTCCGCAGGATTGATGTCAATTTCAATAGTGTCATCAACAAGAGGGTATACATATACTGAAGCAAAACTAGTATGACGCTTGGCATTGCTATCAAATGGTGAAATCCTTACCAGTCTATGAACACCATTTTCTCCTTTAAGCCAGCCAAAAGCAAAATCGCCTTCAATTTCTAAAGTCACAGTTTTTATACCAGCCACATCGCCTTCTTGGAAGTTAAGTTCTTTAACTTTAAAGCCACTTTTTTCGGCATACATTAGGTACATTCGCATGAGCATACTTGCCCAATCGCAACTTTCGGTTCCTCCAGCACCAGCTGTAATTTGTAGAACAGCGCTTAAACTGTCACCTTCTTCAGATAACATGTTTTTAAACTCTATATCTTCTAAAAGAGTAGTGAGTTTATGGTAATGATTTTCAACTTCTTCTGCAGTATATTCACCTTCTTTGTAAAACTCATAAAGAACTTCTAAATCGTCAAAAAGAGTTTTAGCATTATTATAGTCTTCTACCCATTTTTTTTTGACACGAAGTGATTTAACAATAATTTCAGCAGCTTTAGAATCGTTCCAGAATTGAGGGTCGAACGTTTGTTCTTCTTCGTTTTGTATTTCTATAAGTTTGGCATCTACGTCAAAGATAGTGCCTAATAGCTTTTAGGCGGGGTTTAAGATCTTTTATTTGATCGGATGTTATCATAGTAGTTATGTTTTACAGCAAAAATAGACATCTGATTTTTAAAAACAACAATAAAAAAGATAATATTAGGGAAGTAATATATTTCAATATTTTATTTTTTGATTTGAGAAAATTCAAATTTATTTGATGAAGTTATAGAAAATAATTTCTCTTATTTTGAAAACGTAAATGACAGTCTAACGATGCAGATGTATTTGTATAAAAGAAAGTTTTGATGTCTATGGGATTGAAATAAATGTAACAACATGTAGGTTTTACCTACTTCATAATTTATTTAGTAGGAGGTATTTCATTAAATGGATCATTGAAGAATGTATGTAAAATAAAGAAATCTCAAATTGTGAAAATTGGAAACAAGATTTTTTAATATTGAGATATGACGATGAAATTTTAGTCGAAAATTATTTGAGTTAAAGTGATTTAGACTGAAGTTTTAAAATGTATATAGGTTATTAGCTTTTATTCAACTGTAAAAGTATCTACTTTATAAAAAGGTAAGCCCGTTTTTGAAATGCCTTCGATTTGAATTAGATAGCGCCCCTTAGCATCGGAGGTGAAAAATGAAATATTTTTACTGCTGTTTTCGTCAATTTTAATTTCAGGTTCCCAGTGTAATGTGGTTCTAATATCAGCCTCCATAAATTTATTAAAATCATCTAAATGATTTGGAGCATAAAATGTTCGGGCTGTGTAAAATCCTTTTGCTGTAAAGTCTATAACTCCAGGTTTTCTTTTTATTCTAGTGTTTAAACCATATTGATTTTTTGTGTAGATAGCTATTATACCTCCAGCAGAGTCAGAAAACATAGAGGCACTTGCGCCAGTTAAAATATCGATAAATGAAATTTCATCAGAGCTTATAGACTTTATAAAATCAACATCTACGGTCATGTTGTCTATCATTATTTTAGGGTTGCGTCCTCGTATGGATATACCACCTCCTAATGCAGCAACTCCAGGCATACGGGCAACTAAATCGTATGCTGTTTGTGCTCCAAATACAGACATGCTACTTTCTAAGTCGAGTCTGTGACTAGGGAACCCATACAGGGTTCTTTCATTCATTTGTTTTTCTCGTTTATCTTCTTGTTCTTTTTTATTAGCTGTAATAACTATTTCGTCTAATAATTGTCTTTTTTGTTCAAATTCTTTTTTAATTTCATCCATATATCTGGATATTTTTAAAAAAGCGTCATTTTTAGTATACTCTGATACATTATTTTCTTCTCGAATTCTATTCACTTTAGGACTTTCTATTTCTTTGTCAAGCATAATAGATAGTTCTCTAAATTTTGGTTCTTCTGAATTAAAGCTTACTAATCTAGCTTCAATAAGTACAGGGATGGAATCGAAAAAAGCATATGGTCCAAATTTAAATTTACCATCTGTAGATTTTTGTATGGGCTCCTGTTCAAAAGGTGGTTTAACAAAAGTTAAGCGAGATAATGCTGGTGTAATGGTGTAGGGAGGTTTTAATAATTTTGTATTTCCAGAAATGTAAATCCCTTTTTCAGCAGGAAATTGGCTTTCTGAGTTTTTATCATATAATAATTTTTTCCAAGTAAAGCGTCTCCATCCATTGGTGAGCATTAGCAAGTCTATTAAATAGCGTCTTTTGTTTATGTTTTTTTCATTAAAGAAATAGTTAGGGTCTTTTATCTCTCCTCTTAAATCAGAATTTAATAAAAGCCAAGTTTTAATATTTTCTGCATTTTTATCATGTGGAAAAGCATTTAGATCCATCACACTCATGGAGAGGTAGCTAGGAAGGTTGTTGCCTTCATAATCTTTGACGTTTATGCTTATGTTAAGTGGTTCTTTGGTTCCTAATGATGCTTTGTCTTTTTGAATATCAACGGTTACTTCATTTTTTTTATTTTCAATAAAAACGAGTCGTTCACAGACTGGATTTCCAGAAGCATCAAAGAGGGTGAAGTGTGTAACACCATCATTTAAATTGGCGGTTACAAGTTTTAATAAATATTCGTTTGTATTTGTTGATTCAAATTTATCAATAATTAATTGCCCGCGTTGATGCCCTACCAAGTAAGTTTGGTATAAGGTATTAGGTGCATTAGTTTGCACTTTAATAAAAATGTGATCGCCATTATTAATTATATTTAGTACATGCCCGTTAGGCAATGCTTCGGGTAAAGGGTAAGAGTACTCAGAGTCATTAATATCAACATTTGCAAAATAGGATTTATTTGATACAGGGACAAAGGCAAATTTACCAAGACCAAATTTCGAGGTATTGAATTGAGTAATAAATTGATTGTTCTCGTCAACTATAGTTCCTTTTATAGGTATATCATCATACAAGTTGTTTTTAATTTTTATAGCTACTTCACATTTAATATTTTCTATTAAATCACCTCCTTCTGGATAAAAAGTTAAGTCTGGTTTTTCAAGAAATACATTGTCTTGCCTTTCATTAATGGGAATCGATTTTTGTTCTAAACTATCATTTGAGTTAGGGGATAAAATTGGAATTTTCTTTTGAAAAAAATAATCAGGATCACTATTTCTCATGTAGTTGGTATAGGCTCTTAATAAATAAGTGCCTTCATTCCAATTTTTGTCAATTTTAAAGTCGCCTGGAATGGTTACATCAGCAGTAAATAATTTCTTTTTGCCAACAATACTATCTTTTTCATTAATCAATTCTACATAGAAAATATAGCTTTTTGGGTTCGCTTTATGTGCAATTCCATCCACTAAATATCCTGTAAACCATATGTCTTCACCAAGAGAATAGTAAGGTTTATCGGTATGTACGTAAATCTTTTCTGGAGCATCTTGATTAGCATATTCTTGTAGTTTTTCTTTAACAAGTTCGGTAAAAAAATTATCACTTAAAGCAGTAAATGAAGTTATTACAAGAATTAATAAAGCGAAAGGAATAATTTTTTTCATTTAGCGTCTTTTAATATTGTAAACATGCTTACTCAATAAGAAACCAAGAGCTTATAGCATAGGTTTTTTTTAATTGGTAAAATAAGTTTTCTTTTAGACTGCAGTTTTTGGAAAAGGTTTAGTTTTTATTTGTAAGAATTTGTTGTGTAGACTAAACTCCTTTGTTAAAAAAACAAGGGAATAATTAAAGAGGGTTTAAATAAGGGATAAACAGATAAACTTTAAAAGTCTTGTATTATTTAAACATATCCAATCCAGGAATGTTTGGCATGCCTTCTTTGGCAACAGCAGCTAATTCAGCCTCGTTTACACGAGTAGCTTTTTCAATAGCTTTATTTAACGCTAAAATCAAATAATCTTCAAGTTGTTCCTTATCTTCTATTAAACTATCATCAATGGCAATGGACTTAATGGTTCTATTAGCTGTTATTGTTACTTTCAGTTTGCCATCAGTACTTTGTTCGTCAATTAAAACAGTATCTAATCGTTTTTTAGTTTCCTCTACTTTTTTCTGGGTTTCTTTAAGTTTTCCCATCATGCCCATCATATCTCCAAACATAATTTTTGTGTTTTTAATTTCAATACAAAATTATTAAAATTTAGTTAAAAGTACTTACAATACTATTTAAAATGAAAAACGAGCTCATTATATTATTCTTAAGCACTATTTTTGCACCTTCTTAAAAAAAAGGAGTTATTAGTATGACAGATCAAGTAAGCATGATAAAACCACCGATAGCAAAAAAAAAACCACATAAACTAAGTATTCATAATGATGTTAGAATAGATGATTACTACTGGTTAAATGATAGAGAAAACCCTGAAGTTATAGATTATTTGAATGCTGAAAACAACTATACTAAAAGTATGATGCAACATACAGAAAGTTTTCAGAAAGTTCTTTTTGAAGAAATGAAAAGTAGAATTAAAGAAGATGATACTTCGGTGCCTTATAAACTTAATGGATATTGGTATATAACCCGTTATGAAACAGGAAAAGATTATCCTATTTATGCTCGAAAAAAGGAGTCTTTAGACGCTAAAGAAGAAATTTTATTTGATTGCAATGTCTTGGCTACAGGTTTGGCCTATTTTAACTTAGGAAGTATTTCAATTAGTCCAGATAACTCTATGGCTTGCTTTTCTACAGATACTGTAGGGAGACGCCAATACACCCTTCAAATTAAAAATTTGCTTACAAACGAAATCTATAACGACGAAATCTTAAATACAACAGGAGGTGCAACTTGGGCAAACGATAATAAAACTTTGTTTTATACAATGAAGGATGCTGTTACCTTACGCTCATCTAAAGTTTGTAAGCACATTTTGCATACCGATACAGATAATGATGTAGAAGTGTATTACGAAGATGATGAAACTTTTAATACTTTCGTTTATAAATCCAAATCAAAAAAGTATATTATTATTGGATCATCTAGTACGTTAACGAACGAATATCGTTTTCTAAATGCAGATAATCCAGATGATAAATTTAAGGTGTTTCAAGAGCGTATTCGCGAATTAGATTATAGCATTGCTCATTATAAAGATCATTTTTATGTGATAGCCAATATTGACGGAGCAACCAATTTTAAATTACTAAAAACACCAGAAAATGCTACGGGAAAAGAACATTGGGAAGAAGTTATTCCTCATAGAAAAGATGTTTTATTAGAAGATATTGAAATTTTTAAGGACTATTTGATTGTTAATGAACGTCAAAACGGACTGAATACTATCAGAATTATGCGCTGGGATGGCACGGAAGATTATTATCTGGATTTTCATTCTGAGACCTACACCGCATATATAGGGAATAATCCAGATTTTAATAGTGATATTTTACGGTATGGCTTTAATTCTTTAACATCTCCAAGCTCGGTAATTGACTATAATTTAAAAACAAGGGAATTTGACATTAAAAAGGAGCAAACTGTTTTAGGGGGGACGTTTAAAAAAGAAAATTATGAATCCAAACGTGTTTGGGCAACAGCACGTGATGGTGTTAAAATACCAATGTCTGTAGTTTATAAAAAAGGCATCGAGTTAGATGGAACAAACCCGCTGTTGCAATATGCTTATGGCTCTTATGGATCTACTACAGATCCTTCGTTTTCAACTGTTCGTTTAAGTTTGTTAGACCGAGGTTTTATTTATGTTATTGCTCATATTAGAGGAGGTGAGTACTTAGGACGAGATTGGTATGAAAATGGAAAGTTGTTAACTAAGTTAAATACATTTTATGATTTTATAGATTGCTCAAAATATTTAATAGAACAAAAATACACCTCAAATAAGCACCTATATGCTTATGGAGGTTCTGCGGGTGGACTTTTAATGGGAGCTATAATCAATATGAATCCAGAATTATATCATGGTGTTCTTGCAGCAGTACCTTTTGTAGATGTGGTCACAACTATGTTAGACGATTCTATACCATTAACCACTGGTGAGTATGATGAATGGGGAAATCCAAATGAGTTAGAGTACTATAACTATATGAAATCATACTCGCCGTATGACAATGTTGAAGAAAAAGAGTATCCCAATATACTTGTAACTACTGGTTTACACGATTCTCAAGTGCAATACTGGGAACCTGCTAAATGGGTAGCTAAGCTTAGGCATAAAAAAACAGACACCAATAAACTGTTGTTGCAAACGGATATGGATGCAGGACATGGTGGTGCTTCAGGGCGTTTTGAAAGCTTAAAAGAAGTCGCTTTAGAATATGCCTTTTTATTAGATTTAGAGGGAATTCATGGTTAATAAAAAAAAAAGTTTTATTTTTGCTAAGTTTGAGTTACTAATATTTTTTAAAATTTCTTGTAACTTATAAAAAGCATTTATGAAGCAAAAAAATCAGGTTTTTGATAATGTATTAGATTTAGTAGGTAAAACACCACTTATTAAAGTTAATAAAGTAACATCTGAGTTTAAAGGTCAATTCTATGCCAAAGTAGAATCTTTTAATCCAGGTCATTCTTCAAAAGATAGAATAGCTCTTTATATTATAGAGCAAGCAGAAAAACAAGGGATTTTAACACCAGGCGACACCATTATTGAAACTACTTCTGGAAATACAGGCTTTAGTTTAGCCATGGTTAGTGTTATTAAAGGGTATAATTGTGTTTTAGCTGTCACTTCAAAATCTTCAGCAGACAAAATTGATATGCTTAAAAACATGGGAGCAAAGGTTTATGTCTGTCCTGCTCATGTTAGTGCAGACGATCCAAGATCTTACTATCAAGTAGCAAAACGGTTGCATGAAGAAATAAAAGGTTCCGTTTATATTAATCAGTATTTTAATCAATTAAATATTGATGCGCACTACAACTCTACGGGTCCAGAAATTTGGAAGCAAACCGATGGTAAAATTACGCATCTTGTAGCTTGTAGTGGTACAGGGGGGACTATTTCTGGTACTGCAAAATATTTAAAAGAGCAGAATCCAAATATAAATGTTATAGGTGTAGATGCTTTTGGTTCAGTTATTAAAAAATACCATGAAACAAGAGAGTTTGATGAGAAAGAAATTTATCCATATAGAATTGAAGGTTTAGGTAAAAACTTAATACCAACAGCTACTGATTTTGATATGATTGATGAGTTTGTTAAAGTAACTGATGAAGATAGTGCACATACAGCAAGGCAAATCGTTAAAAGTGAGGGTATGTTTGTAGGGTACACTTCAGGGGCTGCTATGCAAGCTGTTAAACAATTAGGAGAAGAAGGACGATTTAAAAAAGATGATTTGGTTGTTGTTATTTTTCCAGATCACGGATCGCGCTATATGAGTAAAGTTTATAGTGATAAATGGATGGAAGAACAAGGGTTTTTTGATAGTATCAATGTTACTTCGGAAAAAATACAATATATAAAATAACTAATTAATTTATTTTAAAGAGATGGTAATTGTTGTTTTAACAAAATCCGATCTCTTTTTCTCTTTTACTGATAATTGAAGCATAAAAATTATGCTCGAACCATATAAATATTTAATTTTGCCTCAAATTAATCCATTAAAAGCTAAATTGAATATTTCGAAGCAAAATTAATTTGATTTTGTTACAGAAAAGTGTGCAACTTATTGATGTGGTTTTTAGATTTTAATAGCAACAAGATTTACATAAATGAAAGATTTATTCGCAAAAATTTATAAGGATAAAGGACCACTAGGAAAGTGGGCATCACAAGCTGAAGGATATTTTGTTTTTCCAAAATTGGAAGGTCAGATTTCAAATAGGATGAAATTTCAAGGTAAGGATGTTATCACATGGAGTATAAATGATTATTTAGGGTTGGCAAATCACCCTGAAGTGAGAAAAACAGACGCAGAGGCCGGTATTGCATATGGTTCAGCGTATCCTATGGGAGCAAGAATGATGTCAGGTCATACAGATTTGCACGAAAAGCTTCAAGATGAATTAGCTGAATTTGTGGATAAAGAAGCCGCATATTTATTAAATTTTGGTTATCAAGGAATGGTATCTACTATTGATGCCTTAGTTTCTAAGGATGATATTATTGTTTATGATGTAGATGCACATGCTTGTATAATTGATGGTGTACGTTTACATATGGGAAAACGTTTCACATATAAGCATAATGATGTTGAAAGTTTAGAAAAGAACTTAGAAAGAGCCACAAAAATGGCAGAACAAACAGGTGGAGGGATATTAGTGATATCAGAAGGTGTGTTTGGAATGCGTGGTGAACAAGGAAGACTAAAAGAAATTGTAGAGCTAAAAAAGAAATACAATTTCCGATTTTTAGTGGATGATGCACACGGTTTTGGTACGCAAGGGAAAACAGGTGCTGGCACAGGTGAAGAACAAGGTGTGCAAGATGGCATTGATGTATATTTTGCTACGTTTGCTAAATCTATGGCAGGTACAGGAGCTTTTATTGCTGCAGATCAAGAGATTATAGATTATTTAAAGTATAATCTGCGTTCTCAAATGTTTGCTAAATCATTGCAAATGCAATTGGTTGTTGGAGCACTTAAGCGTTTGGAGATGTTAAAAACCATGCCTGAGTTAAAGGAAAAACTATGGGAAAATACAAATGCGTTGCAAAACGGACTTAGAAAAAGAGGTTTTGATATAGGAACTACTCAAAGTTGTGTAACACCAGTTTACTTAAAAGGAAGTATTCCTGAAGCGATGGCATTAGTTAAAGATTTACGAGAAAATTATGGTATTTTCTGTTCTATTGTAGTATATCCAGTAATCCCAAAAGGGTTAATTCTATTACGTTTAATACCTACTGCTACACATACTTTAGAAGATGTAAAAATAACTTTAGACGCTTTTGATGCGATTAGAGAACGATTAGAAAATGGGACTTATAAGCGTTTATCAGCAGCTGTTATGGCGGCTATGGGTGAGTAAGATAATTTCTGATAAATTAAATATTAAAAAATCCGATTTGTTATGAATCGGATTTTTTTGTTTTATAACTGAAAATACTTTTGTCAATTATTTATCAAAAACTCTTTTATATGTTTTTCTACGTCTATAAACTTCAGGATTAAAATGTTTCCAAATTTGCTGAATGGCAATGTTGTCTTCCAATTCGGGGGTTCTATAACAGGTTTCAATACCTTTTTCCTTAAAGGTATTATAATATTCGTTAAAAATAACGGCATGTATACCTTTGTTTTGGTATTCGGGATGAATACCGATTAAATAAAAATTAACATCTTTACTGTGCTTTTTAGCGTCTAAAATGTACTTAAATCCAAAAGGAAGTAGTTTGCCTTTTGCTTTTTGAAGCGCGTTTGCGAAACTAGGCATAACGATGGCAAAACCTATGAGTTTTTCATTTTTATCTATGATGAATTTTATGTATTCAGGATTTATAAAACTGATAAATTTCTTTTTAAAATAAGCTTTTTGTATGTCTGTAATAGCTACAAAAGATGATAGAGATGCATAGCTCTCATTAAATAAATCAAACATTTCATCTACATAAGGCATAACATCACTTGTTTTAGTGAATTTTAATGCTTTAATCTGGTAGCGCTTTTTTATAAGCTCTTGAGCTTTATGGAAAAACTCAGGCTTCACATTGGTAAATGGAAATCTGCTTTCTCTGTATACTTTTTCAGGAATGTATTGGGCGGCTTCATAATGTTTTATGTAATACGGATGGTTGTACCAAGTAACCATGGTTGTTATGTTTTCATAACCTTCAGTTACAACACCAACTTTATCTAAATTAGAAAATCCTACGGGTCCTTCTGCATATTCTAAACCATGTGCTTTACCAATGGTTTCAATTTTATTAAAAAGCGCTTTAGAAACCTCCAAATCGTCAATAAAATCAAACCAACCAAAACGCATTTTTTTTTGGTTTTGTCCGTTGACTTCTAGCCAATTAATAATGGCAGCTATTCTACCTACAATCTCATTGTTTTTATAAGCAAGAAATAAAGTGGCTTCCGCATCATTAAAAACAGGGTTTTCTTTTTTGTTGAACGTTTTTATTTCTTGATTGATAATAGGAGGTGTCCAATATGGAGAGTTTTTGTATATTTTAAAAGGGAATTTAACAAAAGCTTTCAGTTCACTTTTGGTCTTTACTTCTTTTAGTGTAATCATAGGTATGATATCGTATCTGTAGTATTAGTTGAAATTAGAATTTTCTCTTTTTTGTCTTTCCAGTTTTTCGTGTAAAGGTTCGTTTTTTTTCTTATTACGTCTTGATCTTCTATTGCCTTCTTCTTTTGCAGATGTTCCGTTATTTTGATTTGTCATTTCTTTGTCTTTATGGAAATCAAGCCTGTAAGACGCCCCTAAACTTACACTAAAAACAGACGGAGTGTCTTTTGTATTAAACGTTAGAGCTGTATCTAACTGAAAATTTTTCCCCCATAAATAAGCCCCACCAAATCTAAAAAGGTTATCAGCATAAAAATCACTTTGAATCCCTTGGGTTTCGCCAAAAATAACCCAATTAGGATTGAAAGAATGAGTTAAAGTTAAAATATATTGAAAATCAGATTGGTCAGTACCAATGCGGTCTTTAATGAAGTTCATAACAAAAACCCAGCCACCAGAAAAATTATTTTGAGTAGCAACCATCACTTTTGGGCTAAAGCCCTCAATACCAGGAGCCGTATATGGGTTGTTTTCTGTGTCATAATTTGCACCTACATAAACAGAAACCGCAGGTATTAGTGTTTTCCATTTAAATCTTTGGTTTGCTTTCCAGCTATAAAGATTCGGTTTGTCTTCCCCAGCATTTTTATAAGGGTCATAAAGTAAATATTTAGCACCTATTGTAAGATATTTAAAGTTAGCACGAGAATCTTCATAAGGAATATTTGATAAATATGTCTTAGTATCATTTTGAAAAGTTCCTTCTATATTTAATTCCAAGGGTTCCCATAGTAAGCCATAACGGGCTGCAAAATCAACACCCAAACCATCAACTTCTGTACTTAGTGCAGGTGTGCGTTTTTCGTTAATCATATATGGTCCAACTTCAAACTGGACCACATTGGTTCCAACAGAAAAAGCACTTCTAGAAACTCCAGGTCTGTTTGAGTTTATTACGTCGGTATATTGACAGTATGCTATTGAATAAATTAATGAAAAGACTAAAAAAAGAGTAGATTTAAGTGGCTTCATTTTTAAGATTTTATGTGTTGTCTTTAAGTAAGTAGGTGTTTGTAAGTTGCTTTTGTTCGCCATTGGATTCTCAAATATAGATATTTTATAGTTTTTTTATCATTTTTGAACGTTTTTTAAGTGTTTAGAATTGTATTTTTGAAAAAATTTGTTGGTATGTTACAATATGCATCTGCTACTGGGTTAGTAAGAACAATACTAATCATTTTGTTGATTTATTTTGGGGTTAAAATCTTATCTAGATTATTAACACCTTTTCTAATAAAATATGTGTCTAAAAAGGCTGAACAACGTTTTGGTGGTCAATTTGGAGGTTTTCAGAAAAAACAAGAAACAAAACCTAAAAAGGAAGGAGAAGTTACCATTGATAAAATGCCTAATATGAAATCTTCGAACAAAGATGTTGGGGATTATGTGGATTACGAAGAAATAGATTAACAAATAAGTTGATATTTTTCAGAAGAAGGAAAACTCATCATTTAAACGTGTTTGTTTTCAAAAATTATAACTAATTTTCACATTCATTCAATTAAAACCGTTTCATGCAATTTTCAGTAAAAAAAGTTATTCCACATTTACTTGTTTTAGTAGGTTTTGTGGCACTTTCATTAGCTTATTTTAGTCCTGTTTTACAAGGAAAAAAAATATTTCAAAATGATATTAAGCAATATATTGGAATGTCCAAACAACAGGTGGATTTTCGGGCCGAAACGGGTACCGAAACGTATTGGACCAATGGGGCTTTTAGCGGTATGCCAACCTACCAATTAGGTGCAAAATATCCTCATAATTACATAAAAGAACTGGATTTAAGCTTGCGCTTTTTACCGCGTCCCGCTGACTATTTATTTTTATATCTTTTTGGATTCTATGTGCTTTTATTAGTACTGAAAGTCGACTTTAAATTAGCTGCTTTAGGTGCATTGGCTTTTGGGTTTTCAACCTATATGATAATTATTTTAGGAGTGGGTCACAATAGTAAAGCTCATGCCATAGCTTATATGCCATTAGTTTTAAGTGGTATTTTGCTCACTTTTCAAAGAAAATATATTGCTGGGTTTTTGCTTACTACAGTTGCCATGGGATTGGAAATTGTAGCAAACCATTTTCAAATGACATATTACTTGATGTTTTTAGTAATTATTTTGGGGATTGCTTATTTGGTGGATGCATATAGAAAAAAAATATTACCTCATTATTTTAAGTCGGTTGGAATTTTGGTAGCCGCTGTTGCACTTTCTATAGCGTTAAATGCTACGGGTGTTATAGCTACTCAAGAATATGTAAAAGAAAGCACTCGTGGTAAAACGGAATTGACTATAAACCCAGATGGCTCTTTAAAAGATGTCACGTCTGGTTTAGATAGAGATTATATTACCGCCTATAGTTATGGCTATTTGGAAACTTTCAATCTTTTTATTCCTCGGTTTATGGGAGGTGGAAATGGTGAAAATTTAGGAAAAGATTCTCATACCTATGATGCATTTCGAAAATTGGGAGCAACCAGTTCACAAGCAGCAGAAGAAGCCAAGCATGCACCTATGTATTGGGGCAACCAACCTATAGTTGAAGCACCAGCTTATATTGGTGCCGTAGTCATATTTTTGTTTGTTTTTGCTTTGTTTTTGGTTAAAGGCCGTTTAAAATGGTGGCTTGTTGGAGGTTCGTTAATAGCTCTGTTATTGTCATATGGTAAGAATTTAGGATTTATTACAGACTTTTTTATTGACTATGTACCACTTTATAACAAGTTTAGAGCGGTAACATCTATTCAGGTTCTTTTGGAGCTATGTGTTCCTGTATTGGCTGTTTTTGGATTGGTACGTTTATTTAACAGTTATGAAAAAGATGAAAATAAATTAAAAGCTTTGAAATATTCTACCATTATTACGGGAGGATTGGCAGTTTTATTTTTACTTTTTAAATCGTCATTTGATTTTGTGGGACTAAGAGATGATCAATACATTCAAGCTTATGGTCCTGATTTTGTTCGGGCATTAAAAGAGGATAGAAAAGCTATCTTTACTAATGATACATTAAGAACGCTTATTTTGGTATTGCTTTCAGCTGGAACAATTTTTATGTTTTTAAAGAAAAAAATAAGCGAAACCCTATTAATAATCATTTTTTCAGCACTTATTTTATTTGATTTAGTAGGTGTTGCTAAGCGTTATGTGAATAATGATGATTTCATATCTGCCATCCAAGTCAATAAGCCTTTTCAAGCCAATGAAGTAGATAAACTTATTTTACAAGACACCTCGCATTTTAGAGTATTCGATTTAGTATCTGGCCCTTCAAAACCATCTTATTTTCATAACTCAATTAATGGGTATAATGCTGCGGAATTAAAGAGTTACAGAGAAGTTTTTGATTTTTATATTTCACGGAATAACATGAATGTGCTTAACATGTTAAATACCAAGTATATTATTGCGCAAGATGAAGATGGTAATTTATTCCCTTATAAAAATGAAGAAGCGAATGGAAATGCCTGGTTTATAGAGTCTTTAAATAAGGTTGCTGATGCTAATCAGGAAATGATGGAATTGGATAGCTTGAACAATAAAAAAGTAGCTGTAACAAGAATGGCTGATTCTAAAACCTTTAAAGTAGATTCATTGGCATCTGTTAAGGTTTTAGAATATAAACCAAATTACATTAAATACAGTACTAATAATTCCAACGAAGGTTTCGCTGTATTTTCAGAGGTTTATTATAAACATGGTTGGAATGTTTTTATTGATGGAGAAAAGAAAGACCACATTGAAGTAAATTATATATTGAGAGGGATGGAAATTCCAGCAGGTAAACATATCATAGAATTTAAGTTTGAACCAAAAGTAGTGCAAACTGGCAGTCGTATTGCTTTAGGGAGCTCTATTTTGTTTGGTGTTCTATTAGTTGGAGGGTTGATATACGGTATTAGGAAGAAGTAGTTTGTTATTTCAGTTTTTGTACCGAGTAAATTGAAAATATTTATGTTTTCTTGATTTAAAGCGTAATCTTGTTGAAGTTTATCTTAGGAGAAGACATAGGATTAAATATCATGTATAAACAACAAACTCTTTTTTTGAAAGAGTGATATAAATGGATAAAAAAAAAGCGCTCATCATTACCTATTATTGGCCACCTGCAGGAGGTCCAGGAGTGCAACGTTGGTTGAAATTTGTAAAATACCTCCCTGATTTTAATATAGTTCCAAGTGTTTATACTCCTGAGAACCCTAGTTATCCATTGGTTGACAATGGTTTGCTTAATGAGGTTTCTGAGTCTTTAGTAGTTTTAAAACAGCCAATTAGGGAGCCTTATAAATTGGCAAGTATCTTTTCAAAACAAAAAGCGAAAACTATTAGTAAAGGCATTATTTCTGAAAACAAAAAGCAATCTTTTTTAGAAAAAGCCATGCTTTTTATAAGAGGCAATTTTTTTATTCCAGATGCTAGAATAAGTTGGGTTAAACCTTCTGTAGTTTACCTTTCAAAATACATTCAAAACGAAAACATAGAAACGATAATTACTACAGGTCCGCCACATAGTTTACACCTTATTGGGATGAAGTTAAAGGAAAAATGTGCTGTGAAATGGTTGGCAGATTTTAGAGATCCATGGACTACTATTGGCTATCACAAACAATTAAAACTTACAAAGGCAGCACAAAAAAAGCATAAAACATTAGAAGCAGCTGTTTTAAATAAAGCCGACCAAATAGTTGTAACAAGTAATGTTACTAAAAATGAGTTTAGGAACATTACAGAAAGGCCAATTTCGGTTATAACAAACGGTTATGATTATGAGTCTGTAGAGCAAGTACCTTTAGACGTTAAATTTTCAATGGCGCATATTGGATCTCTACTTTCAAAAAGAAATCCAGAAGTGCTTTGGAGGGTGTTGAGAGACTTAATTATGGAAAATGAAGATTTTTCTAATGATTTTCAATTAAATTTAGTGGGGGCGGTTAGTGAAGATGTTTTAAAATCGATTTATAAAAATAACCTAAAAGCTCATTTACATACCGTAGATTATGTATCTCATGCAGAAGCAATTCAGTTTCAAAGAAAATCGCAGGTACTTTTACTAATTGAAATTGATTCAGAGGATACCAAATGTATTATTCCAGGTAAATTATTTGAGTACATGGTTTCTAATCGACCAATAATTGCTGTAGGGCCTGAAGGATCTGATGTAGAAACCATAATAACAGAAACCAATACAGGATTTTATTTTAATTATAACGAATACAAATCCTTAAAATCAACTATTTTAACGTATTATAAAGCATTTCAAAACCAATCCTTGCAATCATTCCCCATTGGTTTGCAAAAATACAGTAGAAAATCGCTGACTAAATCCTTATCAAAACTAATATAATGGGCACCGTTTTATCACAATCAATCAAAAACACTCTTACTAATTATTTGGGTATTGTAGTTGGAGCTATTAACGTCTTGTTTTTATTTACTAATTTTTTGAGTGATGATTACTTTGGGCTTATTACATTCATTTTTTCCACCGCCAATATTATGATGCCTTTAATGGCATTTGGTACACATAATACTATTATAAAATATTATTCTCGTTATAAAACTAGACAATCACAAAGCAGTTTTTTAACACTAATGCTTTTTTTGCCATTGGCAATTATTTTACCATTGGGGCTTATAGGTTATTTATCATTTAATACTATTATCAGTTGGCTATCAATTAAAAATACTATTATTAAAGATTACGCGTGGCTTATTTATATTTCAGCAGTAGCTTTTGCTTATTTTGAAGTGTTTTATGCATGGAGTAAAGTGCAAATGCAAAGTGTTTTTGGAAATTTTATGAAGGAATTATTTCATAGAATTTTTACCACCATATTATTAATTTGTTTGTATTTAGGCTTTTTAACACCACATGAATTAATCTATAGTATAGTAGGTGTTTATTTGGTACGTGTTTTAATTATGAAATTGTATGCTTTTAGTTTACGACGGCCGGTGATTAGGTTTTCAAAATTTTCAGGTTTCTGGGATGTATTAAAATATACATCGCTTATTATTATTGCAGGGTCTATTGCTAGCATCATTTTGGAGATAGATAAATTTATGCTTGGTTTCTATGTGCCCATTGAAGAAGTAGCTTATTATGGTGTTGCAATTTATATGGCATCGGTTATTGGCGTGCCAGCCAGAGCCATGCAGCAAATAACGAGTCCGTTAACGGCTGAGCTTTTAAATGATAAAAACATGGTTGAATTAAAAACTTTGTATAAACGCAGTTCATTGACTCTTTTTATTATTGGTGGTTTTATTTTTTTGCTGATTATTTTAAATATTAATGAACTATACGTTTTGCTTCCTGAAAAATATGGAACAGGCTTGTTTATTGTAATATTAATAGGAGTTTCGGAACTATTAAATAATCTTTTAGGAAATAATAACGACATACTTTTTAATAGTAATTATTATCGCATGGTGTTATTTTTAGGGGTTTTGTTGGTTATTATGACAGCGGTATTGAATATGATTTTTATTCCTTTGTATGGTGGGAATGGAGCTGCCTTAGCAACATTTATAGTAATATTTTTATATAATATATCAAAGCTATTGTTTGTTAGCTATGCATTTAAAATGATACCGTTTACTATTAATACACTAAAAACATTACTACTCATTTTAAGTTCTGTAGTTTTATTCTATTTTTGGGACTTCCCCTTTTATCCATTAATTAATATAGCTCTAAAGACACTGTTATTAGTGGTTTTATATAGCTATATTATTTATAAGTATCAGTTCTCTGAAGATATTTCTGCAGTTATTGATCGGATTTTAAATCTTTTTTTTAAGATACGCTAAGTTTTTTGTCGTTTTTAAAATTCTGAAAAGTATGACTTAGCAGAGGTGTAAAGCTTTAAAAATTATGGCTGCAAATAGTTAGGCCAGGCGTACACTACAATAATGACAATAACTATTTGAGAGAATATAAATGACAATAAAGTAGAGCTACTGTACACTGTGACTGCGACTGAAAATAAAAATAATATGACACAGTGTCAGTATTTTTTAGTTGGCATAATGATTGACTTATACAACTCGAATTTAAAAATGAACATTCAACACAATAAAAACATAAATTATGAGTAAAATAATTGGAATTGATTTAGGAACAACCAACTCTTGCGTTTCGGTGATGGAAGGTAATGAGCCTGTTGTAATCCCAAATGCAGAAGGAAAAAGAACAACGCCATCTGTTATTGCGTTTGTAGAAGGAGGCGAGATTAAAGTTGGTGATCCAGCAAAACGTCAAGCAGTAACTAACCCAACAAAAACGGTTTATTCTATAAAACGTTTTATGGGAAATAAATTTACTGAATCAAAAAAAGAAGTAGATCGTGTACCATATAAAGTAGTAAAAGGAGATAATGATACACCTCGTGTGGATATTGATGGTAGATTATATACGCCTCAAGAATTATCGGCTATGATTCTTCAAAAAATGAAGAAAACAGCTGAAGATTATTTAGGAACTACCGTTAGTGAAGCAGTAATAACGGTGCCTGCTTATTTTAACGATAGCCAACGTCAAGCTACTAAAGAAGCGGGTGAAATTGCCGGTTTAAAGGTTAGAAGAATTATTAATGAGCCTACTGCAGCAGCATTGGCTTACGGTTTAGATAAAAAAGGAAAAGATCAAAAAATAGTGGTTTTTGACTTTGGTGGAGGTACCCATGATGTATCTATCCTTGAATTAGGTGATGGTGTATTTGAAGTATTATCTACTGATGGTGATACCCACTTAGGAGGAGATGATGTTGATGAAAAAATCATTAACTGGTTAGCCGATGAATTTAAGGCTGAAGAAGATATGGATTTACGTAAAGATGCTATGTCTTTACAGCGTTTAAAAGAAGCGGCAGAAAAAGCTAAGATTGAATTATCATCTTCTGCACAAACAGAAATTAACTTGCCTTATATTACGGCTACTGCAAGCGGGCCAAAGCACTTAGTACGCACGCTTACAAAAGCTAAATTTGAGCAATTAATTGATGATTTAGTAAAGCGTACCATTGAGCCATGCCAAACAGCTTTAAAAGCAGCAGGATTAACTACAAAAGATATTGATGAAGTTATTTTAGTAGGAGGTTCTACTCGTATTCCTGCGGTTCAAGCAGCAGTAGAAAAATTCTTCGGAAAAGCACCAAGTAAAGGAGTTAACCCTGATGAAGTTGTTTCTTTAGGAGCAGGAATTCAGGGTGGTGTATTAACTGGAGATGTTAAAGATGTATTGCTTTTAGATGTAACACCTTTATCTTTAGGTATTGAAACTATGGGTAATGTTATGACGAAACTTATTGAGGCTAATACAACCATACCTACTAAAAAATCACAAGTGTTTTCAACAGCGGCAGACAATCAACCATCTGTAGAAATCCATGTATTACAAGGTGAACGAGCTATGGCCGCCGATAACAAAACAATTGGGCGTTTTCATTTAGATGGGATTCCACCAGCAAGACGAGGTACGCCTCAAATTGAAGTAACTTTTGATATTGATGCCAATGGTATTATCCATGTAACAGCAACAGATAAAGCCACTAATAAAACACAAGATATCCGTATTGAAGCATCTTCAGGATTAACTGAAGAAGAAATTCAAAAAATGAAAGCGGATGCTGAAGCAAATGCTGAAGCTGATAAAAAAGCTGTAGAACAAGCTCAAAAATTAAATGAAGCTGATTCTATGATTTTTCAAACAGAAAAACAATTAGAAGAGTTTGGAGATAAATTATCTGAAGATAAAAAACAACCAGTAGTGGAGGCTTTAGAAGAATTGAAAAAAGCTTATGAGTCTAAAGATTTAGCTCTTATAACTCCAGCTTTAGATAAAATAAACGAAGCATGGAAAATAGCTTCCGAAGAAATGTACAAAGCACAAGCTGAAGCACAACAAGGTGGAGAAGCCGGGCCAGGACCAGATGCAGGTGCAAATAGTCAAGATGAGTCTAGTGATGTAGAAGATGTAGATTTTGAAGAAGTAAAATAATTTGTCATACTGAACTTATTTCAGTATTTCATAAGTTAATAAAAAAACGCAACCATTAATGGTTGCGTTTTTTTATGCATAGTTTTAGGCATGTTAAATACTATCATTTTTAAGTTGATATAGATTTGTTTATTTAAATTTGACTTGAATCTATAAATTTTCTTTAATATGAAACTTTTAGTATCTGCTTTTTTATGTGTACTATTTTTTTCTTGTCACGAAACCACAAAAGATACAGCAACTGATATTGTAAATGATGCCATTGTTGAAGCAGGAGGGACTGCTTTTGAAACCTCTAAAGTGACTTTTGTTTTTAGAGATAAATTATACCAAGCCACACGAACTGGTGGTTTGTTTAAATTGGAGCAGCAATTTGTATCAGAGGGAGATACCATACATAATGTGCTAACCAATACAAAATTTACGCAATTTGTTAATTCTAAGGAGCAAGTATTAAATGATACTCTGGTTTCTAAATACAAGAATGCTTTAAATTCCGTTCATTATTTTTCGGTACTGCCTTATGGACTAAACGCTGAAGCTGTGAATAAGGTAGTTATTGGCGAAGTAGAAATTAAAGGAGACATCTATCAAAAAATTAAAGTCACTTTTAACGAAATTGGAGGAGGTGATGATTTTGATGATGTGTTTATGTATTGGTTTCATAAAGAAAAGAAAACCACTGATTATCTTGCTTACAAATATCACACGAATGGCGGAGGGATACGTTTTCGCGAAGCTAAAAATGTAAGACGCATCAATACGTTACTTATTGCAGATTATAATAACTACAAGCCAAAAACGAGTGATATTGATTTTTATAATATAGATCGGCTTTTTAATTCAGGTGAATTGGAATTGCTTTCCGAAATAAATTTAGAAAACGTCCAGGTTGAAATTTTATAATTTTTGTGTTAGCACAGTAGTAGTACACGGTTATTCATCAAGTTCTTTGCTAATCACCCTGTTAAGAATATACTTCATAGAACTTCCATCAGCAGGAGGATTATCAATATTTATTTTAATAACACTAATTCTGTAAATATAACCTGTTTCGTATTGTTCATCAAAATCTTGTATGCTATCATATAACAAATGCCAGTTGGCTTCATCAATAATGCTGCTTTCCTGAACTTTATAACAAGTTTGTTCTGCCTCACCAATACAGTCTATGCGTTCAGAGTCCACCCAAAGTGATACCGTAGCATCAGAATCATTTGTAGAACATGAAAGATTTAAAAGAATTAGCAGGCTTAAAAGTATGGAGGTCTTTTTCATATTGGAATTTATTTTAAAGATTAAAAATATTAAAAAAGGTTGCGTTTGATTGGTTACTTTAATTTTAATCAAATTAAAACCATACTTTTGAACCGTATTAAATTTATATATGTTTTTTTCATCTAAAATAAAATCAAAATACAATCCAAAACGTTTAGCGGTAAAACTAAACTCTAAAGGCGAGCAGTTTGTTTTAAGTGGCCATCCGTGGGTGTTTTCTAATAATATTACTAAAATAAATGAGGATGCTAAATCGGGCGATTTAGCCATAATTTTTAGTAAAAACAAAAACCGTGTGGTAGGCTTGGGCTTGTTTGATGCCAAATCTCCCATTCGGATTAAAATGCTACATAGCGGATTTGAAAAAGCAGAAATCAATGAAGCTTTTTTTAAGGAAAAAATTAAAGAAGCTTTTGCTAAACGCATACCATTATTAAAAATAAATACCAATAGCTACCGTTTGTTGTTTGGCGAAAACGATGGTTTTCCAGGATTGATAGCAGACGTTTATGCACAAGTTTTAGTTGTTAAAATTTATTCAGAAATTTGGTTGCCTTATTTAGAAATGATTATTCCTAGTTTACAACAGGTTTCCAAAGCAGAAACTGTTGTTTTGCGTTTAAGTAGAAGTTTGGAAAATTCTAAAACACATCAAATTCAAAATGGCGAAGTGGTTTATGGAACTTTAGATAAAGAAGTTGTAAAGTTTGTAGAACACGGTGTTAATTTTTCAGCTAATGTAATTGTAGGTCATAAAACGGGTTATTTTTTAGACCATAGAGCCAACAGAAAACAAGTAGGCGAGTGGAGTAAAGGAAAAACTGTTTTAGATGTGTTTAGTTACGCAGGTGGATTTTCTGTACATGCTTTGTATAATGGAGCAAAACAAGTTACCAGTTTAGATATAAGCAAACACGCCTTAGAGATTGCTATTGAAAATGGTAAGTTGAACCGTTATACAGGCGAACACAAAACGATAGTTGGTGATGCTTTTGAGGTATTAAAAAATCTTATAAAAAAAGGAGTGACTTTTGATGTTGTGGTCATAGATCCTCCTAGTTTTGCAAAACAGGCTTCAGAAATAGATTTAGCTAAAAAGAAATATGCCCAATTGGCAGAATTAGGCGAAAAGTTAACCGCTAAAAAAGGCTTATTAGTTTTAGCATCCTGTTCATCTAGAGTGGCATCTCAAGTTTTTTTTGATATTAATAGTCAAACATTGGCAGGAACTGGACGGTACTATAAGATGATTCTTCAAACGAGTCATGATATAGACCATCCTATTGGGTTCCCTGAAGGTGCTTATTTAAAATGTGGGTATTACCAATTTTTAGAATAGTTGAATTTAAATAAACTCACCTTGTTTGTTTGTTTTTACAGTAAGTATAGAATCCACGTTTTTAATTTTGATTCTGTACTCTTGTTTTAAATCATCCTTATCGCTATTAAAGTTAGCAACATAAACATCTTCAATAATACTGTAATTTGGATATTTTTCAGCAACCGCTTGCATGACTGCTAAGGGCAATCGGATGTTTTTGTATTTTTCAAAGGTTTTAATAATTTTTCCCTCTCTATTAAAAGATGCAATTATTTGTCCTTCAGGAATTTTAAAAGTTACATTATAAATGTCTTTTTTAGAATCGTAAAGGTTGGATATTTCAGAATGATCATAGTTTAGTAAAGCTTCCTCTAATTTTTTGATGTAATTAATTGAGTTTTCATTAACAACAGAATTGATATAATCTGAATGCGCTGAAATTATAGTTTCAGGGAGTTCAACAGTTTGTGAATGCATGAAGACAAAGCTGCCTAAAGCTAATATGCTAAATATTATTTTTTTCATAATCTGGAGATTTTAGTTAATTGTTAACCAAAATTAACTATGCGTGCATAATAAAAAAATGATAAAAGTCATATTGTCAGATATTTATGCGTTTTTTCTATGTTAAAATCTTAATCCATTGATTGTTAGGTGTTATGCGTGCATAATATTTAGTATATTTGATAAACTTATTTTTATGACCACAACATTAACTGCATTACTTAAAATAAAGTATCCTATTATTCAAGCTCCTATGTTTTTGGTGTCTAATGTTGATATGGTTGTAGAAGCTATGAAATCAGGTATAGCTGGTTGTATCCCTGCATTGAATTATAGAACTTTAGAAGAATTAAAGGCTGCTATTAAAGCATTAAAAGCAGCTAAAGTAGCGGGAGGTTCATTTGGTTTTAATTTAATCGTAAACAAATCTAATGTAAAATATAAAGCACAATTAGAAGTGATTTGTGATTTGGGTTGTGATTTTATAATTACGTCATTGGGGAGTCCCGAAGAAACTATCAAACAAGCACATAAAGCAGGTATTAAAGTATTTTGTGATGTGGTAGATTTAAAATTTGCTCAAAAAGTGGAACGTTTAGGAGCCGATGCAATTATAGCTGTAAATAATCAAGCAGGTGGGCATCGAGGTACTATTTCTCCAAAAGATTTAATAACCAATTTGGTAGCAGAGTGTGATATTCCAATTATTTCAGCAGGTGGTGTAGGAAATAAAAAAGATATCGATATTATGCTAAGCTATGGTGCAGCTGGAGTTTCTGTTGGAAGTCCGTTTATAGCCTCTGTGGAAGCTGGTGTCACTAATGAGTATAAGCAAGCTTGTGTGGATTATGGTGCTAAGGATATAGTTATGACAGAGCGAATATCTGGGACACCATGCACCGTTATTAATACACCTTATGTTAAAAAAATAGGTACTAAAGCTACTTGGTTGGAGTCGGTTTTAAACAAGCATAAGATACTTAAAAAATGGGTTAAAATGGTCAGGTTTAGTATTGGTATGCGCGCAACTGAAAAAGCAGCTAAAAAAGCCACTTATAAAACGGTTTGGGTAGCAGGCCCTAGTATTGAGCAAACTACCGAAATTTTGCCTGTAAAAGATATTGTAAAGCGTTTGATTTATTAGTACATACATTTTGCTTTTTTTACTATGATTTAGTAGCTATAATCTGTATTTTTATTGTGTTTAATTTTTAAAAAATAATCAGCATTATGTGGTGTAAATTGTCAGTGTCTTTAAGTTTTATATTTCTTCTTTGTGTTTCTTGTGGAAAAAATAAAAAACAAGCAAACACAGAAATTGTTAGAGAAACCAAGCAGCCAAGTTTGGAATTACTTTGGCAAACAGATTCCTTATTAACAACTTGTGAATCTGTATTGTATGATAAAGCTTCAAAAACGATTTATGTGTCTAATATTAATGTTGGTCCATGGGATAAGGATGAAAACGGCTTTATTTCAACTATAAATACTAATGGAGACATTACTGAACTAAAATGGTTGGAAGGCGGTTTAAGTGCGCCAAAAGGCATGGGGATGTTTAACGGAAAATTATATGTAAATGATATTGATGATTTGGTTGAAATTGATATTAAAAAAAAGCAAATTTTAAATAAGTATACTGTGGCAGATAATCCACAGTTAAATGATATTACTGTAAGTTCAGATGGTGTGGTTTATACTTCGGGTTCCAATTCCAATGCGGTACATAAACTTGAAAATGATGAGGTGCGTTTAGTTGCCAAAGATTCATTAGGAAGAATGAATGGTTTGCTATGGGAAAATGATATCTTGTATTATCTGAACTTTAAAACCAATGTTTTGGGAACTTTAAATTTTGATACTAAAACGTTTAATGTTTTAACTGAAGACATAGAACAAGCTGATGGTTTAGTACGTTTGGAAAATGGAGATTTTATTGCTTCTGGTTGGTCCGGACAGCTGTTTTATATCCATGCTAAAGATTGGACAAAAACCTTATTATTAGATACGCGTGATGAAGGGGTTTATGCCGCTGATATTGATTATATTCCAGAAACACAAACCTTGTTAGTTCCCACCTTTTTTCATAATAGGGTGATGGCTTACAAGGTGAATTTTTAATTGTATTTTATACTATTTAAAGGTTTATTAAAAATGCATTTAATAGTTTAGTGTGCGTTTTTTTTGGGTTGTAAATGATATATAAAATATCAAAAAAAAGCTTAAATTCTATGAGTCATTGTCTTAGCTTAACAAGGCGTAAGAATAGAACTTAAATAGTAAGATTGTTTTTTTTATAATTAAATTAATAGAAGACTTTTTATACTAATACTTATGAAACTTTTTTTGAACTTAAAAGTTGAATTATATTTTATTGATTTAGGAAATAAAGAAGACTATTATAAAGAAAAGAGGATGATAACAATATTTAATTAAGCGATACATTGCATTAACGATTGCAGCCCTTCCACTTCTGCTGAGGATATACTTCATTTTTTTGTACAACTAAAATTATATTGGATTATTAAATTTTAAACCTTCTGTTTTGTTGTTAAGAAATTACATGTGTATAAAATCAAAAAAAATATATAGCGAAAAGCGTGTTAAAATGCCCAAAACATTAAAATAATTTCATAAAAAAACCACTTCAAAAAAGAAGTGGTTTTAAATAGTATTTGATAAAATAATACCTAATTATTTTTTTGTTTTTTGTTTGTTTATTTCGTCTTGCAGTTGGCGTCTTACTTTTTGTTCGCGTTCTAAGGCTGTTTTGCGGTGTTCGTCAAATTCTTCTTCAATTTCAGCAAGATTGAGCTTTGCTTGTTTGGTAATGGCGTTGCTGTTTTTAAACTTATAAATAAAGAATAGTAGCAAGCCTAATAAGCCAGCAATAATAGTCCACATAAGCACATTGTAGTTGGTTTTACTCATTTGCATTCCAAACAATGACATGCTGTCTTTTTCGTTATTTGTTTGCTCTAAATTGTTTTGAGTGTTTGCTAAATTTGCCTTTAAATCTGATATTTCTTTGGTTTGGCTATCCACTACTATTTGAGTATCTACCAAATCTTTACGAATGGTTTTTAAAGAATCAATAGTATGAGCACGTAATGTAAGAAACATGCTAAGCCTTACTGCTTCATACATCTCGCCATTTGTACCTCTAAAATTTCCAGATTTTCTTAAAATGTATTCAAATTGATTGTCAATCGTACCACTGTTTAATGATAGTTTATCTTCATCGGCTCCAGTTTGTGAAAATCCAGAAAAAGAGACAGTAAATAGGGTGGCTACAAAAAGCAATAGTTTAATAGGTTTCATTTAAGATTGGTTTATTTTGGTTGCTAAAATTTACGCAATTTATAAAATAATGTTTAGATGTCGCATTTTTTATATAAAAAGCCTCACGTTATGTGAGGCTTAATTATATACGAAGCGAAAAATAATTTAGATGTTTTTTAATGAGTTTCGCTGAATTTTATTTTTTATCTAAAATTGTAACGTTCTTTTTCGCCGTGTTCATTAATAATTTCGATGCGTAAAGGTTCATTTGGCGAACTGTTATCTAAAATATTTTTAGCATCATCAACAGAATTTATTTTGGTGTCGTTTATGGCTGAAATAATAGTACCAGGTTTTACACCATTGTTTCTCCAATAGTCCGCATATTTTTCGTTTAGCTCTAATATTTTAACACCATTGGAAGCTTTATATTTCTTTAAATCTTCTTTTTTAGCATTTTTAACTTGACCTACTAGTGGAATAATTGTGGTTTCATTTCTTGCTAATTTTACAGGAATGGTTTTTATATCACCATTACGAGAAAAGGTTACTTGTACAGTATCATCTGGACGTTTGGTACTTAAATGACCACTTAAATCAGAAAACTTAGAAATTTTAACATTGTCAATTTCTTTGATAATGTCTCCTTTTTTCAAACCTGCTTTTTCAGCACCAGAGTCTTCCACAACACTATCAATATAAAAGCCTTGAGTGTCTTCAATGCCAATAGTTTCCGCAGTTTTACTATTTAAAGAGCCACCCATAACGCCAAGAATACCATTTTGTACATTCCCGTATTCCATAATGTCTTCAATAACTTTGCGAGCTATATTGCTGGGTACAGCAAATGAATAACCGATGTAAGAGCCTGTTTGAGATGAAATAGCGGTGTTAATTCCAATAAGTTCACCATGAGTGTTAACCAAAGCACCACCAGAGTTTCCTGGGTTTACAGCAGCATCCGTTTGAATAAAAGATTGTGAATATGTTCCGCCACTTAAATCTCTAGATTTAGCACTAATAATACCTGCTGTGACAGTAGAGGTTAAATTAAACGGGTTACCAACGGCTAATACCCATTCTCCAATTTTAGCTTGGTCGGAATCTCCAAATGCAGCATATGGTAATTCTTCATCGGCTTCAATTTTTAGTAAGGCAATATCTGTTTTGGCATCTGAGCCTATGATTTTGGCATCGTATGTTTTATTATCGTTTAATGTTACCGTGAGTTCTTGAGAGTTATTAATAACATGGTTGTTTGTTATAATATAACCATCGGGTGTAATAATAACACCAGAACCAGTACCAACTTGTGCTTGTTGAGGATTTCTACCAGAAAAGAAATCTTGAATGGTCATTTGTCTAGACCGCATAGACGTATTCTTTACGTGAACAACAGAATGGATACTGTTTTCTGCTGCTTTGGTAAAGTCTGGAGTTTCGTACGCTTTATAAAGTGCGTTACTTGCATTATTTGTTGGCAAAAATGTTGCTGTTGGTGATTCGGTATTTGAAACCGGTGCAGGGGTTTCTTTTTCTAAAAATAGTTTATATGAACCTAAAGTTAAAATACCACCTAATGCTGAAACTAATACTAATGTTGCAAATTTTTTCATTGTGTGTTATAATTAATATGTGTTTTTAGTTAAAATAATATGGATGTTATTTTTAATTAACGATTAAAATTAAATATTTATTGAATGGCCTGTTATGTTTTAACGATTTTTAACGCCCACTTTAACGACTTTTAACAACAAAAAAAATAGTTAAATATTCCTATATTTGTGCTTCTATATGAAACAGACTTTTTACAAATACCAAGGAACAGGAAACGATTTTGTGATGATTGATAATCGTCAACAGATATTCGACAAAAATGATACCAAACATGTGGCTTTTTTATGTGACAGACGTTTTGGCATAGGAGCTGATGGCTTAATTTTGTTAGAAAATCATGATACTTTAGATTTTAAGATGGTGTATTACAACGCCGATGGAAATGAGAGTACTATGTGTGGAAATGGAGGCCGCTGCTTGGTTGCTTTTGCAAAACAATTAGGAGTGATTACAGACACTTGTTCTTTTGAGGCCATTGATGGATTGCATAACGCTTCTATAGAAAATGGGATTGTTAAACTTCAGATGCAGGACGTTGATACGGTTGAAAAATATGATAATCATGTTTTTTTAAATACAGGTTCGCCCCATCATGTGCAATTTGAATCAGATATAGAAGCATTTGATATTAAAATAAAAGGATCAAAAATTAGATATGGTGCCCCTTATAATCAAGTAGGGACAAATGTGAATTTTGTAAAACAATTAACAGATTCTCATTTTAAAGTGAGAACTTATGAGCGCGGGGTAGAAGATGAAACTTTGTCATGTGGTACAGGTGTTACTGCTGTTGCTATTGCTATGCATTATATAGGTAAAACGAAAAAAAATCATGTTAAATTAAGTGTTCAAGGAGGTGAATTGCATGTAACATTTGATTTTGAAAGTGGTTCCTATAGTAATGTTTGGTTAATTGGTCCGGCATCTTTTGTTTTTAAAGGTGAGTTAGTATGATGACACTAAAAGGGGAACATATATACTTGCGTGCTTTAGAACCGGAAGATTTAGAGTTTATTCACGCGGTTGAAAATGATGAAACTGTTTGGGAAATTAGTAATACAATTACTCCTTATTCCAAATTTTTAATTAAACAATATTTAGAAAATGCTCATAAAGATATTTATGAAGTCAAACAATTACGTTTAGTTATTTCTACCTATGATAATCATACGATTGGTTTAATAGATTTATTTGATTTTGAACCTAAAAGTAAACGCGCAGGCATAGGTGTTTTGGTTAAAAACGAAGACAATAGGCAATTGGGCTACGGAAAAGAAGCGCTTAAATTGTTAGTTAATTATTGTTTTGTTCATTTAGGATTACATCAATTGTATTGTAATATTTCAGAAGAAAATGATGTGAGTATAAAATTGTTTAGCAATCAGGGTTTTAAAAATGTAGGCCTTAAAAAAGATTGGAATTTTATAAATGGTATTTATAAAAATGAATATTTATTTCAACTTATCAATAATTAAATGTACCTCAAAAAAATACTTGTTGCCGTTGCGCTGATTGGTTTAGTAGTTGCCGCTTATTTTTCATATTATGTATATTCGGCTATGTTCAAGCCTAATACAGCTTTTAATAATGATAGCGCTTTTATTTATATTCCAACCAATAGCACATATGATGAAGTTCGTAGTCAGTTAGAACCTTTATTAAAGGACATACATACTTTTGATGCTCTTGCAGAGCGCAAAAAATATGTTACCCATGTAAAGGCAGGAAAGTATGTTGTTAAAAAAGGAATGAATAATAATGATATTATTAATTCTATACGAATTAACAACATGCCAATAAAATTGTCTTTTAACAATCAAGATACATTAGAAAAATTGGCAGGCCGTATTGCAACTCAAATAGAAGCAGATAGTCTTTCATTAATAACAGCCATGAAGGACGCGTCTTTTTTTAAAGATGTAGGATTTTCTAAAGCTACAGCTTTGGGAATGTACTTGCCAAATAGCTATGAGTTTTTTTGGAATACTTCTGCAGAAGAATTTAGAAGTAGAATGTTAAAAGAATACAATCGATTTTGGAATGATTCTAGAAATGCAAAGGCAAAAGCTGTTGGTTTATCTCGTGATGAGGTAATTGCGTTAGCGTCCATTGTTTATGAAGAATCTAAACAAGCCAGTGAACAACCGCGTATTGCGGGTGTTTATATGAATCGGTTACGTATTGGTATGCCCTTGCAAGCAGATCCAACACTTAAATTTGCAGCCTATCAGTTACCAAAATATAAGAATACGGTTATAAAACGTGTTTTAAATATTCATAAAGAGATTGTATCACCTTATAATACTTATAAAAATACGGGGCTACCGCCAGGGCTAATTGCTATGCCTGATATATCTGCCATTGATGCCGTTTTGAATTTTGAGAAACATGACTATTTATATTTTGCAGCTGATGCCAAGCGTTTGGGGTATCATAAATTTGCTAAAACTTTGTCGCAACACAATGTAAATGCAAGACAGTACCACCGCTACTTGTCATCTCAAGGGATTAATAGGTAATGAATCTATTATTTAAATATATTCTTTCTATTATTTTATTGCCTTTTATATCAGTTGCTCAATCTAAAGTTAATTCGTTTTTAACACCGAGTGATACCTTATATAAAGCACGAACAAATTTTGTAGTTGTTACAGAGGCAACTATGGCAAGTATTACCTTGCTTGGTTTGGATCAACTTTGGTATCAAGATTATCCACGTTCTAAATTTCATACTATTAATGATAATAATGAATGGTTTCAGATGGATAAAATGGGACATGCTTTTACTTCTTATCAATTAGGAAGGTTTGGTGCTGATATTTTAAATTGGAGCGGTGTAAAGAAAAAGAATCAATTAATTTATGGAGCAACTTTAGGGTTTGGTTTTTTGACGGCAGTGGAAGTTTTAGATGGTTTTTCAGAAGAATGGGGTTTTTCTTGGGGAGATATAGGAGCCAATGCGGCTGGTACTGGACTGTATGTTGGTCAAGAATTACTTTGGAAAGAGCAGCGCATTGCTTTAAAATTTTCTTTTCATCGAACAAAGTTTGCCGAACAGCGTCCTGATAAACTTGGGGATGGTTTTTTAGAAGAAATTATAAAAGATTATAACGGTCAAACCTATTGGTTGAGTGCTAATATACATTCATTTTTTAAGGATAGTAAAGTCCCAAAATGGTTAAATATAGCAATAGGTTATGGGGCTGATGGTATGCTTTCTGGTGTGGAAGTTATTGACAATCAAATGTTAACAACTAATAATAGGGTGTCGCAATTCTATTTTAGTTTTGATGTAAATTTGAATATGATCAAAACAGAGTCAGCTTTTTTAAGGTCTATTTTTAGTGTTTTTGACATGGTAAAAATACCATTTCCAACCTTAGAATTCAGTCAAAATAGGTGTGTATTTCATCTATTCTACAATTAAAGTAAACACATAATCGATTAATTTTGAAATAATTAAAAAAAAGACTAATTTTGCACGCTGAAATTTCAAGAGGTGTTTTGTATTAAAATACTTCTAAAAAATTTAAATTTATGAGAAAAAATATTGCAAGTTATTTTACTTTATCTCTTACAATATGTATTCTGTTGTATGTTTCGCTTTCATCAAATAAAGCGATTGATTTAGGTAAATACTCAACTAAGGGCTTAGTATTAAATTACACAGTAAGCCAGAGTGATAGCATTATGAATAATGACGAGTCACCTATCAGTGTAAACAAATTGTTATCTCCTAATTTGGGGAAATCTTTTGTGGGTTTTAAAGAAGCATTGGCATTTAAGGAATCTGGAGGTAATTATTTTACAGTCAATACCTATGGTTATTTAGGTAAATATCAATTTGCTAAGGAAACCTTAAAACTTATTGGTGTTTATAATACTGAAAAGTTTTTGAATAATCCAGCTCTTCAAGAAAAAGCTTTTATTGCAAATGCAGAGCGTAATAAATGGATTTTAAGACGTGACATTAGAAATTTTGTAGGAAAAAGAATTAATGGTGTTGTTGTTACTGAATCAGGGATTTTGGCGGCAGCTCATTTAGCAGGTGCAGGAAATGTAAAGACCTATTTAAGAAGTTACGGTGTTGATATTTTTGAAGATGGTTACGGCACAACTGTTGAATACTACATGAAACGTTTTTCTGGTTATGATACTTCATTCTTGAAACCAAATAAAAAAGCGAAAGCAACTTCAATGTAAAATAATATCATTCTTTATGAATAATAAATATGGTAGGTCTTTTATGAAGGTCTACCATATTTTTTTTCCATTCGATTGCTGTTTGTGTTTTTATAAATTCAGTGGGCAATGTAATGTCGCAGGCTACTGAAATAAGGGTGTTATTTTCTAAAATGTTACCTAAACTTTCCAACATTTTATTGTTTCTATAAGGTGTTTCTATAAATATTTGTGATTGATTTTGCTCAAATGAAAGACGTTCTAATCTTTTTATTTCATTTTTTCTTTCATTACTTTCAATAGGTAGGTAGCCGTTAAAAGCAAAATTTTGTCCATTAAAGCCGGAACTCATCATAGCCATTAATATAGAAGAGGGTCCTACTAATGGTATGACTTGAATGTTTTTTTGATGCGCTAATTTAACTATTTCAGCACCAGGATCTGCTACGCCAGGGCATCCTGCTTCAGAAATGAGTCCAACATCTATACCTTTCAAGCATGGTTCTAAAAATTCAGGTAATAAAATACGATCTGTAAACTTATTTAATGGAAATAATTCTAAACTTGATTGTTGTTTTTTAGGAGTGATTTTTTTTATAAATCGTCTGGCTGTTTTTTCATTTTCAACAATGTAAGTATTAATCAATTCAATGATTTTTTTTACAGAAATAGGCAGTACCTCTAAAGGTTCATTGTCGCCAAGGGTTGTAGGTATAAGGTATAATTTGCCTGTGGTTTTCATTTGAATTGATATAAATAAATTGAAGAAGTGGTTATAAAAATACAAAATGTTATATTAATAACCATCAAATAAGCTTTTTTGAGATAATTTCGCAAGCTTCATCGAGCATTCTGTAAACATTTTCAAAACCTTTGTTGCCTCCGTAATAAGGATCGGGGACGTCATAATTTTGATTTGGGTAAATCTCATTTAGAATAAACTTAACTTTAGCAATATCATCGTTATTTTTAGCGAGTTTAATAACGTTGTTATAATTAGAAGTGTCCATAACATAAATTAAATCAAATTTTTCAAAATCAGAAACATTGAATTGACGTCCCTTTAAATTTGAAATATTTAATCCATGTTTTTTAGCAACTTCTATTGATCGTTCGTCTGGAGGATTTCCTGTGTGGTAATTGGCTGTTCCTGCAGAATCAATAATAAATTTGTCTTTTGGAAGTTTAGATTTTAAAATACCTTCGGCAAGGGGAGAACGACAAATGTTTCCCAAACAAACCATCAGAATTCTAATCATTATATTAAATTTTAAATAGAAAGTTTTTTAGTAATATCTTCAACATACTTTCTGAATTGTTTATCTGTTGAAGACAAATTGTCAACTGTTTTGCAAGCATGGAGTACAGTTGCATGATCTCGTTTTCCTATTTGAGAACCAATACTGGCCAAAGAAGCTTTTGTGAATTTTTTAGCAAAAAACATAGCCAGTTGTCGAGCCTGTACAATATGACGTTTTCGAGTTTTAGATTGTAGTGTACTGATATCCATTTGGAAATATTCAGATACTGTTTTTTGTATGTAATCAATAGAAACTTCGCGTTTGGTATTTTTAACAAATTTTTCAACGATTTGTTTTGCTAAATCAATGGTAATTTCTTTTTTGTTAAAAGAAGATTGTGCTATTAACGAAATGATAGCGCCTTCCAACTCACGAACATTGGTTTTAATGTTTTTGGCAACATAATCAATGATGTCTTCTGGCATTTCAACGCCATCACGATACAATTTATTTTTTAAAATAGAAACACGAGTTTCAAAATCTGGATTTTGTAATTCAGCAGAAAGTCCCCATTTGAAACGAGATAGTAAGCGTTGTTCAATATCCTGCATATCAACAGGTGCTTTGTCACTGGTTAATATAACTTGCTTCCCATTTTGGTGTAAGTGGTTAAATATATGAAAGAAAACATCTTGTGTTCCAGATTTTCCTGATAGAAACTGAACATCATCAATAATCAATACATCTATAATTTGATAAAAATGTATAAAATCATTTCGGTTGTTTTTCTTTACTGCATCAATATATTGTTGAGTAAATTTTTCAGCAGAAATGTATAAAACTGTTTTTTCTGGATATTTATCTTTAATGTCAACACCAATAGCATGCGCTAAATGTGTTTTACCTAAACCAACACCTCCAAATATTAATAATGGATTAAATGATGTTCCTCCAGGTTTGGAAGCTACAGCTAAACCTGCACTACGAGCTAACCTATTAGAGTCTCCTTCTAAAAAATTTTCGAAACTATAATTAGGGTTTAACTGCGATTCAATTTGTAAATTTCTGATACCAGGGATTACAAATGGATTTCTTAGCTCAGGATTTTTATTATTAAAAGGAACATCTACTTCTTGAGATTTGACAGCGCTTCTATTTGAACTCGGTATTTTTTCTGTAAACGGTTGTTTGTTGCCGTAGGTGTTTTCCATTTTAATAATGTAAACAAGTTTGGCAGTTTCTCCTAACTCTTTGGTTAATGAAACCTTTAGAATCTTAACATAGTGCTCTTCAAGCCATTCGTAAAAGAATTTGCTAGGTACTTGAATGCTCAAAGCATTGTCAGTAAGTTTAACTGCTTTTATTGGTTCGAACCAAGTTTTATATGCTTGCGGTTGGATATTATCCTTTATGAATTCAAGACAGTTATTCCATACCGATTGCGCAGTTACACTCATTAATCTAAATTTATGGTTTATTTGTTACTTAGTTTCAGTAGATCAATAAAAATGTCTACTCCCGTTTTTAGTGTGGCAAATATGTGAACAAAAAACTTAAAAAAAAAATGATTTACTATTGAATTTTTAGAAATTTTTCCTCATGTTTAACCTGTAGTCCAATCTACAAAAAAAATATTAAAGTTTACTATGAAAATCGATAAAATACAAATAAGAGTGAGGTACGGTGAAACAGACCAAATGGGGGTTGTTTATCATGGTAATTACGCATTATATCTTGAAATGGGGCGTATTGAGTGGTTGCGCAAATTAGGAATTTCTTATAAATCTATGGAAGAAAATGGTGTCATGTTGCCAGTAGTTTCTTTAGTTATAAACTATAAAAAATCAGTAGGTTATGATGATGTAATTAATGTTAAAACTCAACTAAAAAAAATACCTACTTCTAAAATTGAATTTGAGTACGAAATCACTAATGAGACTGGAGAAATTTTAACAACTGCAGAAACTACTTTGGTGTTTTTAGATAAGAAAACTAATAGACCAATAAGACCACCTCAATATATCTTAGAAGCCTTAGAGAGATAGTTTATAATTTTCTTATATTGATTTCATACAGTTGGTTGAATGTTGTGAAAACAGATTCAGTTTCGTTTTTTCTAACTGAAATAATTATTTGGCAACTTAATTCTAATTTTTGATTGGTAATATTTAAGTTTTTCTCTTTGATAATTCGCATGACTGTATTCATGTTTTTGTATTCAAAAGAAATTAAGTAATCTATGTTAATTGTTTTTTCAATGATTTGAGATTGTTCTAAAACCATTTGTGCTGTAGTTTTATAGGCATTTATTAAACCGCCAACACCTAATTTTATACCTCCAAAATAGCGAACAACTACAATTAAAATATTGGTAACATCAAATGATTGAATTTGTCCGTATATTGGCATGCCTGCTGTATTGTTAGGTTCGCCATCATCATTGGCACGGTATATTAAGGTTTCAGTACCTAATTGATAAGCGTAACACCAATGTCTGGCTGAATGATGTTCTTTTTTTAGCTTTTCTAAATAGTGCTTGACTTCATCTTCATTTAAAACGGGAAATGCAAAGCCATGAAATTTACTATTTTTGTCTTTGAACAAAACGGGCTCGGTTGATGTTTCAATAGTTTTATATGTATCTTTTTCAATCAAAAGAATTAAAATAATTTGTTTTTGGTTTTAAATAGCGTAGTTACATCTTCAGTTTCTGGTTTTATATGCCAAGTTGCAAATTTTAAATTTGTAGCTGTTTTTATATTGTCAAGGTTGTCGTCAATAAAAAGACATTCGTTTGACTTTAAATTATTTTCATTCAAAACAAATTCAAAAATAGCATTATGAGGTTTTCTTAAGTTGATTTCATGAGATAAATAAAAAGCATCAAAGCAGTTTTTAAAATCGTCATAAAAAGAAACATTTTCTTTTATCCAATTGATATGAAGTTCGTTTGTGTTACTTAATAAAATGAGTTTGTATTTTGAAGAGGCTTTTAGGTGTTTTATAAATTCTAAGCGATGTTTAGGGAAATCTTTCAGCATAATATTCCAAACATTAATTAAGTTATCATTTGAAAGTTTTGGGAAATTCTCAGCATAAAACTCAAGGAATTCATCTGTTGAAATTAATCCTTGTTCATAGAGGCTATTAAAAGCTGTCATTTCTTCTGAAAGTGTATTGATATTAAAAGTTTCTAAAGCATATTTATGGGCGCCTTCAATGTCTAAATTGATAAAAACATTGCCAAAATCGAAGATTAAGGTTTTAATCATTTTTGTATATTTTAAGTATATCTGTTGTTATTTTTTCTTCGGAGTTTGATTGTTTGGGTAGTAAAGGAGCCTTGGTACCATCTTTAAATTGTATAGTTCCAATAAATACTCGTGCTTCGTCCCAAAGATTTTCATTTATAAATGTTTGTAATGTTTTTGCACCACCCTCAATAATAATAGAATTTATATTTTCTTTAAATAAAATATCGCAGATTTGTTTTGCTATATTTTTAGTGAAATCAATGTTGCTATTGGTAATAGAAATGGTTTTGCTTGTATTATTAAAAACGGCCAACTGTTTTGATAGTTTTTCTTTTTGGTCTATAACAATTCTAATAGGATTTTCTCCAATCCAATCTCTAGTTGTTAGGCTAGGGTTGTCTTGTAAAATAGTATTTGTACCTACCAAAATAGCTTGTTCTTCTGCACGCCATTTATGAACCAATTGTCTGGAAAACCTATTGGTAATCCACACTGGTTTTTGTTCGTTTTTTGTTAATGGTGCTATAAAACCATCTGTGGTTTCAGCCCATTTTAAAATGATATAAGGGCGTTTTTTATTGTGAAATGTAAAAAAGCGTTTAAGGTGGTTTTTGCATTCTTTTTCTAAAATACCAACAATAACATGGCAACCAGCATTTTTGAGTTTTTCAATGCCCTTTCCTGCAACTTTTTCATGTTCATCAATGCACCCTATTACCACAGTAGGAATGTTGTGTTCAATAATGAGGTCACTACAAGGTGGTGTTTTTCCAAAGTGTGAGCAAGGTTCTAAAATTACATAAATTGTCGATTCTCTTAATAATTTTTTGTTGGATACAGAATTTATAGCGTTTACTTCTGCATGATTTCCACCGTACTTACTGGTAAAGCCTTCTCCAATAATTTTATTGTTATGTACAATAATACTTCCAACCATGGGGTTTGGGCGCGTTGTTCCTAGGCCATTTTTAGCAATTTGAATGCAACGTCTTATGTAGATTTCGTGAGTATTCAAATTCAAAATTTAATATTTATATATTCTGTTTTATTAATTGAGTAAATATGAGAGAATCCAAAAACAGTGTATTTTATATCACCTTTATATTGCACTTTTACTTTTTTACTAAATATACTGCCTAACAATCCACTTAAATTTTTGTCACTGTAAAGGCTATCTGTGGGGATATGAGTTTTAATTGGTATTGTAAAATCTTTTTTAGCTGGTACAATAAAATCTTCTGTTGATACTGTTGCCATTTTATGGTCATTGATATATACTTTGATTTCATCGGTTTTTAAAGAGCCTCCAATCACATTAGGATTCGAAAATAATGCATCGGCAGTTATTATAACATGTTTAGAAGTGTGTTCAAATACTTTTAAATTTTCAACACTAATAAATTGAGGTTTTTCACTTACTGAACAATTTAAAACAGTGAGACATATTGTTGATAAGATTATAAATCTTTTCATTATGGGGTTTTTTTGATTTGATGTATCTTCACAGATTCTAAAATGAAGATTTTAAACAGCGGTAAAGATACTATAGTTATTTGAGAAATTATGATAACGTTGGCAAGTTGAAACAATAGATTTTAATGAAAGCGAAGGATATTAGAAACATATTTCATGCAGAATTAGATTCTTTTTTTGAAAAAGAAGAGATAGATAGTTTTTTTTACTTATTAATGGAGACTTATTATAGTATGTCAAGGCTTCAGTTAGCTATCGATTTGGGCTATTTTGTTGACAATTCTGAAGCTATTTTAAACGCGTTAGAATTATTAAAACAACAAAAACCGATACAGTATATTTTGGGTGAAACCGAATTTTATGGATTGCCTTTTAAAGTGAATACATACACTTTAATTCCACGACCAGAGACAGAAGAGTTAGTAGAGTGGGTACTTTCAAAAGTGAGCAATACAGATTTAGAAGTTAGTATTTTAGATATAGGTTCAGGTAGTGGTTGCATAGCTATTTCTTTAGCTAAAAACTTGCCAAAAGCAAAAGTTTATGCATTAGATGTTAGTAAAGAAGCTCTTAAAATAGCTAAAACAAATGCAGAGTTAAACAAAGTTAATGTTGAATTTATAGAAACTGATGTATTGAAAAATAAAATGTGTTGGGATTTTAAATTTGACATAATAGTTTCTAATCCGCCGTATGTTCGTGAACAAGAAAAAAGAGAAATGAAATCCAATGTGTTAAATAATGAGCCGCACTTGGCTCTTTTTGTGAAAGACGAAAATCCACTCGTGTTTTATAAAGCTATTTCTGAATTTGCTGTTCAAAATTTAACTAAAAAAGGCTTGTTGTTTTTTGAAATCAATGAGTATCTTGGAAATGATATGATTGCTTTACTTTGTGAAAATAATTTTCAAAATATAGAATTAAAACAGGATATCTTTAAAAAAGATAGAATGATAAAAGGTGAGTGGAATGAATAATATAGAATTAAAAATACATACACTGCGTAATGAACTACGAGAACATAATTATAACTATTATGTTTTGGATAATGCTACAATTTCTGATTATGATTTTGATATAAAACTCAAAGAACTTCAGGAATTAGAAATGAAGTATCCCGAATTTTTTGACGCTAATTCTCCAACACAACGCGTAGGTGGGCAAGTAACTAAAAATTTTGAAACCATTCCACACGAACATCGTATGTATTCTTTGGAGAATTCTTATTCAAAAGAGGATCTGCAAGATTGGGAAACTCGAATTAAAAAGTTAATAGATGGTGATGTTCAATATGTTTGTGAATTAAAGTATGACGGCGCTTCAATTAGTTTAACCTATGAAGATGGCAGATTGCTTAAAGCTGTTACCCGAGGCGATGGTTTTCAGGGAGATAATGTTACTGCTAATGTTAAAACTATAAAATCGGTACCCTTGCAGTTAAAAGGTGATTTCCCAGAAAAATTTGATATTCGTGGTGAGATTGTATTGCCGTTCGATGGATTCAATAAAATGAATGAAGAGCGTATTGAAATAGGGGAAGAACCATATAGAAACCCTAGAAATACCGCCTCCGGAAGTTTAAAACTACAGGATAGTGCCGAGGTTGCTAAGCGTCCATTGGAATGCTTGCTGTATAATTTAACAGGCAATAATTTGGGTGTTAATGCTCAGTTTGATGGTTTAAAGAAAGCAAGAGAATGGGGGTTTAAGGTGCCAGAAGCTGCTAAGTTGGTAAATTCTATTGCTGAGGTTTTAGAGTTTATAACGTATTGGGATGTGCATAGACATGATCTGCCTTATGAAACTGATGGGGTAGTTGTGAAAGTGAATGATTTGCAGCAACAAGAAGAGTTAGGTTATACGGCTAAAGCTCCCCGTTGGGCTATGGCTTATAAATTTAAGGCAGAGCGTATTTCTACAAAACTTAATAGTATAACTTACCAAGTAGGAAGAACAGGTGCTATTACTCCTGTAGCAAATTTGGAACCTGTAGAATTAGCGGGAACAAAGGTAAAACGTGCATCACTACACAATGCAGACCAGATTGCAAAATTGGATATTCGAATAAATGATGAAGTTTATGTTGAAAAGGGGGGCGAGATTATTCCAAAAATATTAGGGGTTGATTTAGGTAAACGTCCAGAGAATTCTATTCCAACACAGTATATTACTCATTGCCCTGAGTGTGGGACAGAATTGGTTAGGCAGGTAGGAGAAGCTCAGCATTATTGTCCAAATTACAATGGTTGTCAACCACAAATAATTGGACGTATTCAGCATTTTATTTCAAGAAAGGCAATGGATATTGAAGGCTTGGGAGGTGAAACAGTAGCGCTTTTAGTTAATCAAGGTTTAATTTCTAATTATTCTGATTTGTATGAATTAACCAAAGAGGTTGTGATACCTTTAGAACGCATGGCTGAAAAAAGTGCTGATAATTTAATTCAAGGTATTGAGCAGTCTAAAAATATTCCTTTTGAACGTGTATTATACGCTTTAGGAATTAGGTATGTAGGAGAGACAGTAGCGAAGAAACTTGTAAAACATTATAAAAGTATTGAGAAGATTGCAGAAGCATCACAAGAAGATTTAATTAATGTAGATGAAATTGGAATTAAAATTGCTAAAAGTGTGAATGCTTTTTTTGCTTCTGAAGAAAATATGTATATTATTAATCGTTTACAAGCCTTTGGTGTACAGTTAGAAATTTCTGCAGAAAAGCTTAAAAGTCAAACTAACAAATTAGATGGTCAAATTTTTGTGGTATCTGGTGTTTTTGAAAGTATTTCTAGGGATGAACTTAAAAAAATGATTGAAGATAACGGAGGTAGAGTAAGTAGTTCTATTTCATCAAAAACCAGTTTTATAATTGCAGGAGACAAAATGGGGCCAAGTAAAAAAGAAAAAGCAGAAAAATTAAAAATAAATATAATTGACGAGTATGAATTCTTACATAGATTAATATAAAATTGCATTTTGTCGATAAAATATGTTTTTTGACGTGTATTTTATTAAAATTTGTATATTTGTACTCTAACCATTAATTCAAGATATGTACAAGTCAAAATTACTAGTACTATTAATTGTCGTGATATTTGTACTTTTTGGTGTCTCTCAATTTTTAGGAAATGAGGCTTTAAGTTTATATAGTAGGGCGTTCATTTTACCTTTTATTACATTATTATACTTTGTTAGTGTAAAAAAGAAAACTATATTTTTTAGTTTGTTTTTAATTTTTTATTCAATTTCAGATTTACTCGAGTTAACAGAAAACTTAATTCCTTATTTTTTGTATTATTTTTCAGGTAATGTGCTTTATATTATGGCTTATGGATTTTTGTTGTTTGAAATTTGTAAATCTATTTCCTGGTTTCATCTATTTAAAAATTACAAAATACATATCATTGTTTTAGCAGCTTTAGACATTTATATAATTTATGTATTACAAGCAATAATTAATCCGGTTGCAGTGTATGATGATAGGTATTTTTTAGAGCTTATTTATAATGCTGTGTTGTTGCTATTACTTTCAAGTTCATTATTAAATTATTTTTACAGAGACAATAAAAAATCTTTGTTTTTGTTTATAGGATCTTTGTGTATTGTGTTTTCTGAAGTTATCAATGTTGCTTATCTATATATAGTTGAAACAAGTCTGCTTATTTTTATGTCTTCGTGTTTAGCACTTTCTGCATTTTATTTTTATTACCAACAATCAAATTTAGAAAATGAAAAACCTACTGGGTTGGTAACACAGTAATTTAAGATTATTCTTACTTTTTTGAGTATTTTTTATCGGTAAACTGTCGTTTTTTTTCGATGTAATTTATTTTTTTTATTATATTTGTATTAACCTACTTATACTATTAATTTGAAAAAATGGTTTGAAATCAGTTTTAATAAAGTGTTTTTTATCGCTTTATTGTTGCTAATAGCCTTAAATATTTTAGCTGTTATTAGTAATGATGTTGTGGTATCAGAATCTGTAAAAACCTTATTTGTACCTGTTTTTTTAATATTTTTCTTTCTTAAGAATAAGCTTTCAAATTTTATTTTTGCTTTATTTTTGCTTAGTTCATTTTTAGGGGATGCAGCTTTTGTTTTTGTTAGTAATATTGATTTAGAAAAAATATCTAACTTCTTGTATTTTATAAGTTACATCTGTTTGATTGTTATTATTATATCTGAAATTAATTTATTAAAAATTGATAAAGTTGTTGGTGTGTATTTATTATTAATAATGCTGATTAATGCGTATTTTTTGTTTATTCTATACAGTCTATTAAAAACAATTATAACAGATAGTGCAGAGGTACTTGTTTTTGCCTTAAAAAGTGCAGCACTCATTGTTTTGTTGTTTGTGTCATTTGCAGTCTATTTAACTAAGGAATCAAAGCTTTCTATTTTATTTTTAATATTGTCTATGTGTTTTTTATTTTCAGATATTATTAATTATGTAACTGTGTATTATATATACGATGGGCGTTTGGTATTATTAGAAAACGTTTCACATGCCCTTGGTATTTTCTTTTTATTTAACTACTTTGTAGAATTTAGTTTAATTAAAAAGGAAGTAAAGGAAAAACGGACTCTGCCTTCTGAAAATTTAATGGGCTTAAACAATAATTGAAGTACCATTGTAAACTTTATTTTTGTTAGTGTCAAAATAAAAATCAATCTTTCCAAGATTAAGGCCATAACAGCCTACTTGGTTTACTAATATTTCTTTTTCTAAAATATTTTTAACAACTGTTGGTTTTGATAAAAAAGTATGGGTATGTCCTCCAATAATTAAATCGATGTTTTTTGTTTTAGATGCCAGTGTAATATCGCTTATTTTTTGTGAATTATTTTTGTAATAATAACCAAGATGTGAAAGACAAATTACTAAATCGCATTGTTTTTCTTCTTTAAGAATTCTGGACATATCTTGAGCTATTTCAACGGGATTATGATATTTGGTTTCTTTGTAAAGCTTGCTATCTACTAAGTTTTTTAATTCAATTCCTAAACCGAACACGCCAATTTTGATACCATCCTTTATATATATATGATAAGGTTTAGTATGTGTATCTAAAATTGTATTTGAAAAATCATAATTTGAAATTACAAACTCAAACTTTTTATGAGGAAATTGTGCATACAATCCATCTATACCATTGTCGAAATCATGATTTCCAATTGTTGCAGCATCATATTTTAATTTACTCATAAGTTTAAATTCCAATTCGCCGCCATAATAATTAAAATAAGGGGTGCCTTGAAAAATATCACCAGCATCTAATAATAAGGTATTTGGATTTTCATTTCTAATAGATTCTATTAAGCTTGCACGTCTAGCTACACCGCCTTTATTAGCGTTTCTACCATCTTCAGGGCTAAAAGCATCAATATGACTATGTACATCGTTGGTGTGAAGAATGGTGATTTTAGTGGTTTTAACTGTAGAAAAAGATTGTAATCCAAAATGACCTAAAGCCATTAAGGTTGTTCCTGCTGATACTTGTTGTATAAATTGTCTGCGTTTCATGATATATAAACTTACGGGGTTTGGGTGTAACGGTTGTCAATCACTGGATTAATAGTATCTACTTTCTTAAAGTTATCAATTAGTGCATTTCGTATTTTATAGTCCAAAGGAAAAGCGCCTTCGTTGGGTTGGAAAAAAGTCATGCCATCACCCATATTATATAAATAGTCGCTTGTAGCAATGTAATAGGTTTTAGAGTTGTTAATAGGCGTTCCATTAACTAATACTTCTATGGCATTATAATCATTGTCTATTGTTAATTGTAACTGACTTGAAAATGGATGTGCCCTTTTTGAAGCTATTAAATAATTAATAATATCATTTATTTTACTTCCTTTTAAGCCAACTACCACGATGCTATTTTCAAAAGGCATAACAGAATAAGCTGTTCTGGTAGATACATTTCCTTTGGATATAATGGAGCGAATACCACCATGATTTAATAAAACAAAATCAATATTATGTCCAGTTCTTTTATTGAAAATAGGATTGCTTTCTTCAAAAACAATATCAGCCATTAAATTGCCAATTGCAGTATTAAATTTGCCGTCGGTTTTAGAGTAAGTACCCACAGCGTAAGCCAAGACACTATCCAGATCTTTTTCGATATGTTCTCTAAATGGTTTTATAAAAGCATCAATTTCAGAATTAGAACGTATGCTATCATTAATCGAAATTTGTTTGCCTTCAATCTTTATGATGTTCAATTTCTGTTGCTTACAACTTAAAAAAACAAGCATATTTAACAAAATAATTAAATGTGTAAACCTCATATTTAAAATCTATAATTTGATTCTACTTTTAGTACCTTTGCGGAAAGTTTAAAGGTAAATGATTTTAAGGGCTTTTAAGGAGAATTCAAATAAAAAATATTTAAACAATTTGTTGTCTAAACGTAAAGTTGATGTAATGGATGGCAAAATTGAAAGTTTAGGAATTATTTTGAATGTTGATGAATTAGCTGATTTTGATTTATTTAGAGCCATAGCTTCAGATTTAAAAGTGCATCCTAATAATTTAAAAGTAATAGCTTTTTCATCTAATGAAAAAGATGAATTTAATTCTTGGGATTTATGTTTTAATCCAAAGGATTTTGGCTGGAGAGGGTATATAAAAAATGTAGAATTGCAAGCGTTTTTAAATACCAAGTTTGATGCGTTGATTAGTTATTATACACATGAAAATTTAGAATTGAAGTTACTTACAGCTTCATCTAAAGCAAAATTTAAAATAGGTAATCTGCAAACAGATACCCGTTTAAATGATTTGATTATTAAAACCGATATAAAAGAATTTGAAGTATTTAGCGGAGAGCTTTTAAAATACTTAATGATATTAAATAAAATTAAAAATGAGCAGTAAATTTTTAGGCACTGGCGTGGCGTTAGTTACACCGTTTAAATCAGATTTAACTATTGACCGTGACGCATTAATAAACATTGTCAATTTTAATATTGATAATGGTACCGACTATTTAGTAATATGTGGGACAACTGGCGAAAGTGCTACTTTAACAAAACAAGAAAAAATAGACGTTGTTAAAATTATATCTGAAACTAACAACGGCCGTTTACCATTGGTTTTAGGAATTGGAGGCAATAATACCACTCAAGTAATAGAAGAAATAAAAACAACAGATTTAAACAACATTGATGCTATTTTGTCTGTTTCTCCATATTATAGTAAACCTACCCAAGAAGGTATTTATCAGCATTTTAAAGCTATTTCGGAAGCCAGTCCTGTAGATATTATTTTGTATAATGTACCAGGCAGAACCTCTAAAAATATTGAAGTTGAAACTACTTTAAGGCTGGCAAATGATTTTAAAAATATAGTAGGTGTTAAAGAGGCAGGAAATAATGTGTCGCAATATTTAGAGTTGATAAAAAATAAACCGGAAGATTTTTTAATTATCTCTGGTGATGATGATTTGGCATTAGGTATTGTGTTAGCAGGAGGAGCTGGAGTTATTTCTGTAATTGGTCAAGCGTTTCCAAAAGCATTTTCTGATATGATTCGATTAGGACTAAAGGGAGATGCAAAAACAGCATACAGCATTCATTTTAAATTAATGGATGTTATTGGTTATATTTTTGAAGAAAATAATCCCTCTGGAATTAAAGCTGTTTTTGAAGCTTTAAATTTAAGCCAAGATACTGTGAGATTGCCATTGGTGCCAGCTACAAATCAACTTAAAAGCAAAATAAACAGTTTTGTTAAGGCGTTTTACTAATGTTAAATATTACTTAAACCTATAAGTAACATGATTTCAACAATTACTTTAGCATTAAAATAATATTTTTTAAATCCATTTTAATAGCTTAATTTCGCAAACTGTTTTAAATACATGAATAAATTTTTTTACATATTACTAACACTCATCGTTTTAAGTTCTTGTAGTGAGTATCAAAAGGTTTTAAAGTCTGAAGATATTGCTTCTAAATTTAAAATGGGTGAAGAGTTTTACAATAACGAAGACTATGCTAAGGCTAATAAACTTTTTGCTCAAATTGTTCCTAATTATAGAGGAAAACCCCAAGCAGAAAAGTTAATGTACTTATATTCTAATTCATTTTATAAAATGAGAGATTATTATGTAGCTGGTTATCAATTTGAGCGTTTTGCTTCTAGTTATCCAAAAAGTGAAAAGGCTGAAGAAGCAGCTTTTTTAGCAGCAAAAAGTTATTATATGCTATCACCAGTATATACAAAAGACCAAACAGATACAAAGGACGCTATTGAAAAACTTCAAGAGTTTATTAATGTATATCCAAAATCAGAATACCTTGATGAAGCTAGTAAATTGGTTAGGGAGTTAGATTTTAAGTTAGAACAAAAAGCTTATGGTATAGCCAAGCAATATAATCACATATCCGATTATCCAGCTTCTATAAAATCATTCGACAATTTTCTTTTTGATTTTCCAGGATCATCATTAAGGGAAAAAGTATTGTTTTACAGATTGGACTCGGCATATAAATTGGCTATAAATAGTATAGAATACAAAAAGACTTTAAATGGTATTGTACATTTAAAGAAAGATCGTTTAGAAACGGCTAAAGAATATTACGAAGGTTTTAAGAAGTCGTATACCAGTTCAGAATTTATGGAAGAGGTAGACCAAATGGCCTTAGAAATAGAAAACGCATTAAAAGCATATAGCACTAAAGATAATATATAATAACAATGGATTTAAAAAAAACCAATGCTCCGGTTAACACCATGACTTACGATAGAAATCAAATTGATGAGCCAACTGAAAATATTTATGAGGCTATTTCTATTATTTCTAGACGTGCAGAACAAATCAATACTGAAATTAAAAAAGAATTGATTGATAAGTTAGAAGAATTTGCAACTTACAACGACAGTCTTGAAGAGATTTTTGAAAACAAAGAGCAAATTGAAGTTTCTAAATTTTATGAAAAATTGCCTAAACCTCATGCATTAGCAGTTCAGGAATGGCTAACTGACAAAATTTACTTCAGAAATACTGAAGAAGATAATCAGTAATACTTTTACAAATGTCAATAATAAGCGGCAAAAATATACTATTAGGCGTTAGTGCTGGTATTGCCGCTTATAAAACAGCTTCACTTGTAAGGTTATTTGTTAAAGCTGGCGCACACGTAAAAGTGGTTATGACGCCAACTTCTAAGGAATTTGTAACACCTTTAACCTTATCAACCCTTTCAAAAAATCCGGTATATTCATCTTTCACAAATGAAGATGATGATAACTCCGTTTGGAATAGTCATGTAGATTTAGGCTTATGGGCAGATATATTTATTATAGCACCAGCTACAGCAAATACCTTGTCTAAAATGGCAAATGGAGTTTGTGACAATCTCCTTTTAGCAACGTATTTATCTGCTAAATGTCCTGTGTATTTTGCTCCTACGATGGATTTGGATATGTATAAACATGAAAGTACACATAAGTCTTTTAATGTTTTAAAAAGCTATGGAAATATTATGATTCCTGCAACGAGTGGAGAATTAGCAAGTGGTTTGGTAGGAGAAGGAAGAATGGCGGAGCCAGAAGATATACTTAGTTTTTTAGAAAACGATATTTTAGATAAACTACCGCTTCGTGGAAAAAAAGTATTGATAACTGCAGGTCCTACCTATGAGGCGATAGACCCGGTAAGATTTATAGGAAATCATTCTAGTGGGAAAATGGGGTTTGAAATAGCTAAATCAGCAGCAAATTTAGGAGCCGAAGTTGTTTTAATTAGCGGACCTACACATCAAAAAGTAACGCATGGTTTAATACAAGTTATTCCGGTTGTTAGTGCAGAAGATATGTACCATGAAGCTCATAAATATTTTCCGGAAACTGATGTGGCTATACTATCAGCCGCAGTTGCTGATTTTAAACCAAAACAAATTGCTGCTCAAAAAATAAAAAAGAAAGAATCTGCGTTAACAATAGAGTTAGAGAAAACAAAGGATATTTTAGCCTCATTAGGGACTATTAAAAAACATCAATTTTTAGTTGGTTTTGCTTTAGAAACGAATAATGAGCTTGAAAATGCTAAAGACAAACTAAAAAAGAAGAATTTAAATTTAATTGTTTTAAATTCGTTGAACGATAAAGGTGCTGGTTTTAAGACAGAAACTAATAAGGTTACTTTTATTGATGCAAAAGAGTTTATAACTGAATATCCGTTAAAGTCAAAAGCTGCTGTTGCCAACGATTTATTGTTAGAAATTATAAAACAAATTGATGCGTAATATTGTAACAATCTTTTTATTGTGTTTTAATGTTATTGGTTTTTCACAAGAACTGAATGGCAACGTGGTCGTGAATGCTAGACAAACGGGTGATGAAAATATTCAGGTTTTTAAAACTTTAGAAAAACAACTTAATGAATTTTTAAACAATACCAAATGGACCAATAGAACTTTTGCTGCTCAAGAACGTATCAATTGTAATATGGTTATTAGTATTACTGAATATAGTGGGGAGTCTTTTTCAGGAACTATTCAGGTTCAATCTACGCGACCTGTGTATGGTTCTTCATATTCAACGCCTATTTATAATATTAATGATAAAGATTTTTCTTTTAGATACTTAGAATTTCAAAATTTAAGTTTTAGTCCGAATCAATACGAATCTAATTTGGTTTCGGTCATTGCTTATCATGTATATATAATTCTTGCTTTAGATGCAGAATCATTTGCTAAAGGCGGCGGTGATCCTTATTTTAATCAGGCACAAACAATTGTAAATTATTCACAGCAAGAAAATTATAAGGGTTGGAAATTGTCTGACGGATTGCAAAGCAGATTTGTATTAATTGATAATATTTTGTCTCCAACATTCAAAGAATTTAAAGATGTTATGTATACTTATCACAGAGAAGGATTGGATGTTATGAGTGATAATCCAAAAGCAGGAAAAGAAAATATTGCAGCATCTCTAAATCAGTTTGTAACTATGAATAGTCGCAGACCAAATTCTTTTTTATTGCGTACTTTTTTTGATGCTAAAGCAGATGAAATTGAGCAGGTTTTTTCTGATGGTCCTAACGTGAATATTGCCAAAGTTAAAGAAAATCTTCAAAAAGTAGCTCCAATGCACTCAGCAAAATGGCAAAACATTAAGTTTTAAAATATCATCATATAGAAATTCAAAGGGCTTATTTAAAATTGAAATAGAAAACGAATTCAAAAAATGCTAACCTCATTAACCATAAAAAATTACGCCTTAATTGATAACCTTCAAGTAGGTTTCAATAATGGCTTATCTATTATTACTGGAGAAACAGGTGCAGGAAAATCTATTTTACTTGGTGGGTTATCTTTAATTCTTGGTAAACGTGCCGATTTAAGTAGTTTAAAAGATACCTCACAGAAATGTATTATTGAGGCAGTTTTTGATGTTTCAAATTACAATTTGAAATCACTTTTTGAAGCTGAAGATTTAGATTATGAATCTAATACGATCATTCGTCGGGAAATTTTGCCATCAGGAAAATCTAGAGCTTTTGTAAATGACTCTCCTGTCAATTTAAGTAGTTTACAGCTTTTGGGAGAGCGTTTAATTGATATACATTCGCAGCATCAGACCTTGCAAGTGGTTAGTAATGATTTTCAATTTCAGATTATTGATGCTTTAGCAGATAATGAAGAAATTCTTCAAAATTATAAATCAGAATTCAAAAAATATAAATCCCTTCAAAAAGAACTTAATGAGCTTTTAAATTTTCAAGCTGAAGCTGTAAAAGAGCATGATTATAATTCGTTTTTATTAAATGAATTATTAGAAGCTAATTTGGTTGCAGGTGAATTGGAACAATTAGAAGAAGAGCATGAAACTTTGAATAATGTGGAGGCGATAAAAGAAAAGTTGTCTATGTCGTACCAACTATTAAGTGATGAGCAAATAGGGGTACTACCAACATTAACAGAGTTAAAAAACAACCTTCAAAAGTTAAAAGAGTATTCACCAAAATATGATGATTTATTTCAACGGGTACAGAGCAGTCTCATTGAAATGGATGATGTTTTTGGCGAATTGGATGTTCTTCAAGAAAATTTGGAAGCCGACCCAAAGAGGTTGGAACTGGTTAATGCCAAGTTGCAAGTGCTCAATAACTTGATGCACAAACATACAGTGAGTGATATTTCCGAGTTAATTCAAATTAAAAATGATTTGGATGAAAAAGTTGCAGTAACTGAAAATTTAGACACTTCAATTCAAAAAAAGCAAACTGAAATTGATGAAAAAGTTGCAGTTCTAAATACCATTTCAAAAAACATTCATGACAAACGTTCCAAAGCCATTCCTCAACTTTCAGGACAATTAGAAACAATTTTAGAAGGCTTAGGAATGCCAAATGCTCAGTTTAAAATAGATTTAACAGTAAGTGATCATTTTCAGTCAAATGGAAAAGATGTCTTATCATTTTTATTTTCAGCAAATAAGGGTGGGAATTTTAATGAGTTAAAAAAAGCAGCTTCGGGTGGTGAACTATCAAGAATTATGTTAGCAATCAAATCTGTATTAGCAAAATATATTCAGTTGCCTACTATTATGTTTGATGAAATTGACACAGGGGTTTCAGGTGAAATATCGAATAAAATGGGTGATATTATGTTGGAAATGAGTCAAACTATGCAAGTGTTTTCTATAACTCATTTACCACAGATTGCAGCCAAAGGACATTCACATTTTAAAGTGTTTAAAGAGGATGTTAATGAGGTAACACAAACTAATTTAATTAAGTTAAATCACGATGAGCGTATTGTGGAAATAGCACAAATGCTTGGTGGTATTGAAATGTCAGATTCAGCTATTGCTCATGCAAAAGAATTATTGAATTAATTAGTATCTTTGAACGCTAAATAGCAAATAAACAAACCAAAAAATATGTCATATAATTTATTAAAAGGAAAAAAAGGAATCATTTTTGGAGCATTGGATGAAAATTCAATTGCTTGGAAAACTGCCGAACGTGTTCATGAAGAGGGCGGTACATTTGTTTTAACCAATGCACCGGTAGCGATGCGAATGGGACAAATTAATGAATTGGCTGAAAAAACAGGTTCTCAAATTATTCCTGCAGATGCTACTTCTGTTGAAGATTTACAGAATTTAGTTGAAAAATCTATGGAGATTTTAGGTGGAAAAATTGATTTTGTATTACATTCTATAGGAATGTCTATTAATGTTAGAAAAGGCAATCATTATACCAATCAAAATTATGATTGGACTCAAAAAGGAACTGATGTTTCGGCAATGTCTTTCCATAAAGTTATGCAAACACTTTATAAAGCTGATGCAATGAATGAATGGGGAAGCATAGTTGCTTTATCCTATATGGCTGCGCAGCGTGTGTTTCCAGATTATAATGATATGGCTGATAATAAAGCTTATTTAGAAAGCGTAGCCCGTAGTTTTGGATATTTTTTCGGTAGAGATAAAAAAGTAAGAGTCAATACCATTTCACAGTCTCCAACACCAACAACTGCTGGTAGTGGAGTAAAAGGTTTTGATGGGTTTATTGCTTATGCGGATAAAATGTCGCCACTTGGTAACGCTACAGCTTTAGATTGTGCAAACTATACAGTGTCTTTATTTAGTGATTTAACAAAGCGTGTTACTTTGCAAAACTTATTCCATGATGGTGGTTTTAGTAATATGGGAGTAAGTACAGCTGTAATGGAAACGTTTATGAAAGAAGAATAAAATATTTTATAATATTGAAAGATGAGCCACCCGTAAAACGGTGGCTTTTTTGTTACATTTGTGCTATGCAATTACAGTTTTCATTCATTATACCCGTATTTAACCGTCCAGACGAAGTACATGAGCTCTTGCAGAGTTTTGAAGCTTTAAAAACGAATGTGGAATATGAAATAGTGATTGTTGAAGATGGTTCTTCAATTCCGTCAAAAAGTATTGTTGAACAATTCAATTCACAATTAAATATATCTTATTATTTCAAACCCAATTCAGGACCTGGTGATTCTAGAAATTTTGGGATGCAAAAAGCAAGGAGTAATTATTTTATTATTTTAGATAGTGATTGTATACTTCCTGATAATTATTTGACAGAAGTTGTTAAGAGTTTGAATGTTGAATATGTAGATTGTTTTGGAGGTCCAGATGCTGCACATCAATCGTTTTCAAATATTCAAAAAGCCATTAATTTTTCCATGACTTCTTTTATAACCACAGGCGGTATCAGAGGGAATAAAAAGAGTGTAGACGAATTTCAGCCCAGAAGTTTTAATATGGGTATTTCAAAAACAGCCTTTATGGCTTCCAAAGGTTTTGGTGTTATTCATCCAGGAGAAGATCCCGATTTGTCTATCAGATTAAAAAAATTAGGCTTTAGTATTAAGTTAATTCCAGAGGCTTTTGTATATCATAAACGACGTATTTCATGGTCTAAATTCTATACACAAGTTTATAAGTTTGGATTGGTCCGTCCGATATTAAATGCATGGCATCCAGAAACTAAAAAAATCACCTATTGGTTTCCAACCTTGTTTTGTTTGGGTTTTATATTAGGATTGGTATTATACTTTTTGAATTTTAAAATCTTATTTCTGCTGTATGTATTTTATTTTTTCGCAGCTTTTATATTGGCTTTGTTCTCAACCAAAAGCATTATTGTAGCTTTATATTCTTTGTTGGCTATTGGGATACAGTTTTTGGGGTATGGTTATGGCTTTATTAAAGCTACCATAGCAGTAAATGTTTTAAAGAAAGTACCAGAGAAACATTTTCCTAAGTTATTTTTTAAATAGTATGATAAAAATATTAAAATCTAAAATAATTAGGGAGTTTGAGAAAGGTAAAATCAATGTGTTTTTACTGTTTTTACTATTGTCATTTACAATTTTAATTTTTACTAAATTATCAAAGCAATACACCAATACCATTGTTTTTAAGATAAATAAAATTCATGTTCCAGATGAAGTGGTTATTTTAAATGATGCAGATGCTAATCTACATATTACATTAAAAACACATGGATTTGGCTGGCTTAAATATTATTTAAAACAGCCGACAATTACAATTGATTTTGCCGAAGAAGTAAGTAAAACGCCTACTAAATTTATCTGGCAAAAATCAAAAGTTTATTTAAATAATACCCAATTTGGTAAACAGGAAGAAATATTGAACATTTCTCCAGACACTTTATTGTTTAATTACGATAATAATATGGTTAAAAAGGTGCCTGTAATTCTTAATTCGAATATTCAATTTAGTCCTGGATTTGATGTTTTTGATGATTTAGAAACAAACCCCGATTCTGTGGTTGTTATTGGAGCTGAAGAAATAGTCACTAAAATAAAACATATAGAAACAGAATTATTAACATTAAATGACGTTAAAGGAGAAATCAAGAAGTGGGTGGCTTTAAAACTGCCTCAAAAAAACAACGAATTGAAATTTTCAGATAAATCAGTTTTATTAAAAGCAAATGTAGAACGATTTACAGAGGGGGTTTTAAAACTTCCAATTAATATCTTAAATATTCCAGAGGGATTGTCTTTAAATTATTTTCCTAAAACAGTAAATGTAACTTTTTATACTAGTTTGGATAATTTTAAGGGTATAACACCTAAAGATTTTAAAGTGGAGTGTGATTTTGGTAATGTGTCACAATCGCAATCATTTTTAGTTCCAAAATTAGTGAAAGAGCCAAAAGCTGTAAAAAATGCTAGACTGAATGAACAACGAATAGAATTTATTATAAAAGAATGATGGTAGTAGGGTTGACAGGGGGTATTGGTAGTGGAAAAACAACAGTAGCCAAAGCATTTTTTGCTTTAGGTATTCCTGTTTATATTGCTGATGATGAAGCAAAAAAATTGATGCGTACATCTAAAACCATTAAACGAAAACTTATTACTCTTTTTGGGGAAGAAGCGTATATTGATAATGAATTAAACCGCCCGTTTTTAGCTGATATTATTTTTAATGACAAAAGTTATTTAGAAAAAATGAATGCCATTGTACATCCGCGTGTTGCCAGACATTTTAATAAATGGTTATTAAAACAAAATAGTCCTTATGTTATTAAAGAAGTTGCTATTTTATTTGAAAATGATGGGTATAAGAATTGTGATGTAGTGGTTACTGTGGTAGCTCCCAAATCATTGAGAATTAAGCGACTGTTAGAGCGAGATACTACAACCGTTAAAAAAATTGAAGCTATTATGGCCAATCAATGGACAGACGAAGAGAAAGTAAAGTTATCAGACTATGTTATTGAAAATATAGATATGGAAACTACAAAAAATCAGGTAAAAAACACCCACCTTCAAATCCTTAAAAAATCTCAAAAAAGATAAAATTTTAACATTTTTGTTAATGTAAGGTTAAATGGTCATAGCACTAAATGTTAAAATGTTAAATTTGAACAATGAGCAAAAAAATATTTGTTATGTTGGTGTTGTTGATGAGTTTATCACTCATCGGAATCATCTTTGTTCAAGCATATTATATTAATGATGCTGTTAAAAATGCTGATGATCGTTTTAATCATAATGTAAAAACAGCTTTGGTGTATGTATCCAATACGGTTGAAAAAGACGAGTTAGCTACATATTTTGAGAAATTTCAGACTTTAGTAAGAGACAAAAAAGAAGTTGATTCTACATCTGTTTCTCAATTATTTATATATCAGCAGAACAACGATACCAAGGAAACAATTATATATAAAAATGGTATTTTAAAGGAAAATTATAAGTTATCCTCATCGCTCTTTGACATTGGTTTAGACAGTATTGATTTTAATAGTATCATAGGAAGTTCTAGTACAGAAATTTATAAAAATATTGAGTTTTCAGAAAAAAACTCAAATCAAACACCTATTTTAAATATTATTAATAGTGGGCGTTTGATGGAAGCTCAAAAATTGGATTTTGAGAAAAATTTTAAGGCTATATCTAAAAGAACACCTATTCATAAACGTGTTTCAGGTGAAGAGATTGAGTTTCTACTTGCTAAAAAATTGGCAGAATTTGATATTGATATCGATTTTGAATTTGCTATATATAGTAAAGATTTAGCAACAAAAGTACACAGTGAAGAGTTTGATTACAATGAGTCATCAACCTTTAGTGTCCCTATGTTTTATGATGAAAATAACCAAAGTACCTATCGCCTTTTGGTGAATTTTCCAGGTGATAAAAAGTTTATTTTATCATCTATGATAGGGATGATTTTGTTATCTTTTATTTTTACGTCTATTATTATTATAGCTTACACGGGAGCACTTTATCAGCTTGTAAAACAGCGTAAAATAGCTCAGATAAAAACCGATTTCATCAATAATATGACGCATGAGTTTAAAACCCCAATTGCTACTATCAATTTAGCTTTGGATGCTATTAAAAACCCTAAAATTATTGAGGATAAAGAAAAGGTTTTGAGATACCTTGGTATGATTAAAGAAGAAAATAAACGCATGCATGCCCAGGTTGAAAATGTGCTTAGAATGTCTAAACTAGAAAAGAATGAACTAAATATTAGTAAGGATAAAGTAGATTTACATGACTTAATAGAAGAAGCTATTACGCATGTTGAATTGATTGTTGAAAATAGAGAAGGCTATATAAAACCTTATTTAAAAGCAGAACGAGATACTGTTTTAGCTAATGACTCACATTTTACAAATGTTATTGTAAATGTTTTAGATAATGCTATTAAGTACTCGCCAAATGCTCCAAAAATTGAGGTGTATACTGAAAATGTAGGAACAGATATTTTATTAAAAATTAGAGACCACGGTAGCGGCATGAGTAAAGCGGCTCAAAAACGGGTGTTTGAAAAATTTTATAGAGAGCATACCGGAAATATTCATAATGTAAAAGGCCATGGCTTAGGTTTGGCTTATGTTAAAAGAATTGTAGAAGACCATCAAGGTCATGTATCAGTAGAAAGTGAATTAGATAAAGGAAGCACATTTACCATAAAGCTTCCATTAATATCGTAATAATATGGAAGTACAAGAGAAAAAAATTTTATTAGTAGAAGATGATCCAAATTTTGGAACGGTTCTTAAAGATTATTTAATGATGAACGATTATGAAGTAATTCATGCAAAAAACGGTATGGAAGGCTTTGAGAAGTTTAAAAAAGATGATTATGATTTGTGTATTTTGGATGTTATGATGCCTTATAAAGATGGCTTTACATTAGCAAAGGAAATACGCGAAAAGAATAAAGACGTACCTATTATATTCTTAACAGCAAAAGCGATGAAAGAGGATGTATTGAAAGGTTATAAAGTAGGAGCAGATGACTATTTAAATAAGCCTTTTGATAGCGAGGTGTTATTAATGAAAATTAAAGCAATTATTCAACGTAAGGCTACCGAAACTATTTCTGATAGTAAACAATTTGAGTTTAAAATTGGTCATTTCGATTTGAATTCTAAATTGCGATTTTTAAAATTTAAAGGAGGTGATCCTGTCAAACTATCGCCAAAAGAAAATGAATTGTTGCGATTATTAGCATTGCATGAAAATGATTTAATGCCAAGAGCTTTAGCATTAACAAAAATATGGAGGGATGATAATTATTTTACCTCTCGTAGTATGGATGTATATATTGCCAAATTGCGAAAATATTTAAAATTAGATGAACGCGTAGAAATATTGAACATTCACGGTGAAGGTTTTAGACTGGTTGTGAATTCTTAATCATTTAATTTATAGAATAAAAAATCCAGCATTATGCTGGATTTTTTTTATAATGGTTTTATTTAGCATAAGCACCCGAGGAGTATGTCAATTCATAACTATGGGTGTAGATTTCAAAAACAATTCCGAAAGGATCTTCAACATAACACATTTTAAAAGGTTTATCTTCTGGATAATACTCTCTAATAGGCATTCTTTGTTTGCCACCATATGATACGATTTTATCAATAAGTGCTTCAATATTTGGATCCTGAACACAAAAATGAAATAACCCTGTGTTGAATGGATTAAATTCTGGTGCTTTTTTATTACCCTGCGGAAAGGAAAATAATTCAACGCCAATACCATCTGAAGTGGCTAAATGAGCAATTTCAAATTCTGTCCAATCGTTACCAAAAACATCAATACACATTTGTCCAATAGCTGTTTCTGTTTCCTTTTTAACTTTAGAAGGTTCCATAATAACATACCAGCCCATGACTTCTGAATAGAATGTAACAGCTTCTTTTATATCAGGAACGGTTATTCCAATATGTGAAAATGATTTTGGATAATTTTTATTTGTTGTCATAACGTATAATTTAGACAGCAAAAATAGTTTATATTTGCTTTATATACAATAACTTACAAAAAAGTAGTGTAGTTACCTAAATGAGTAAAATATTGATTATTAATATATTAAATTGTTATTTTGAGTAAAAAAATTAACTGTCCTTTAAATTATACTATGAATTTAATAGGAACAAAATGGAAACCTTTAATATTATTTCACCTATTAGAAGCTGATTTGCGTTCGGGAATATTGCAAAAAAAAATACCAGATATCTCAAATAAAATGTTTACACAAACTGTTAGAGAATTAGAAAAGGACGGACTTATATTCAGAAAAGTATACCCTGTAGTGCCTCCAAAAGTGGAATATGGTTTAACCAGAAGAGGGCATTCTCTTGAAATTATTTTAAGAGGTTTGGATGCATGGGGTAAAGATGATTGTAATATTTAAGTTGTCTCTCTGATAGGACTAAAATATGAACAATGTATTTTTTCATTAAGTAGATATTTACCAATCTCAAACTTTAATAGTAATGTCAACCTATACAATTAAATTATTTTAGTTTGTTGATAATTAACGTATAATCATTGTGGAGTTCTGTTTTAAATTTATTTCCATAGGCCTATAAAAATAAAAACATAATACAAGCCTGTAATTATAAAAACAACCCCAGCCACATGACGCATTATTTTTTCAATTTTTGTAATTCGGTTATAAAACACACCAACTTTTCCAGCAGTAAACGCTAATAAGTAGGTGAATAAAATAACCGGAAGCCCCGTTCCAAAGGCGAAAATGACTGGTAAATAAAGCCCATCTACTGAGGCAATAGTCATGGGAATAAGCATACCAAAAAATAAAGCTCCACTATAAGGACAAAATGCTAAGGCAAAAATAATACCTATCAAAAAGGAACCTAATAAGCCCTTATCTTTGAATTTTTCAGATATTTTTTCTTCAAAATTTGACTTTCCTAAAAAATTAAGCTTGATAACATTCAGCATAATTAAACCAATTATTATAAGTAAAGGGCCTAAATATTTTTCACCATTTTGATTGAAAAATCTAGCAATATGAAACTTACTGGCACCAAAATATAAAATTAAACCAATAACGGTATAACTAAAGCCGCGTCCTAATGAATATAATAATCCACTTAAAAACACTTTACGTTTGCTTGAAATATTTTTAGATATAAAAGCGGTTGCAGTTATATTAGTAGCCAAAGGACACGGACTAATGGCTGTCATTAGTCCGAGTATTAAGGCTGATAGAATCGGGATGTTATAATTTTCTAAAAGCGATTGTAAAAAATCCATTTACAGTGTTTTTAGTTCTTTATCAATTTTGGCTTTTAGCTCTTTAGAAAAAACACCTTGGTTATTTCCGTTCATAAAAGCAAATTCGGTTAAGTCAATTTTAGTTTCATTACCGTTTTTAATTATATTTAAAATTAAAGCGGTACCGGCAGCTTCAAATTTTTCAGCAATTTTTTCGTTTTCTTTTTTATCTACATTAATAGTTTGGAAGGTAATTTTATCTGATTTCAACTCATCTGAAAAATACGTTTCCAAAGTGAATTTTGTATTTGCTTCTATGGCATTGCAGGTCATACATCGGTGTGTAGAATGGAAATCAAAAACCTCTATTTTAGAAGTCGTTTCGTTTAAAGATTGATTGTTACTTTTTTTTTGACCATTGCATGCAGTAAACATAAAACTGATGGCTAAAACTGTGATAAACTTAATTGTGTTCATTTTTTATTGATTTATAGGTTATAAAATGATATTAAAGAGAAATCCTGAAAGGATGATACAGAGCGTAACAACTCCAAAAAAGATAGCAATTAATTTGATGGACATAACTTTTTTAAGCAAGGTTGCCTCGGGAATGGATAAACCAACGGTTGCCATCATAAAGGCTATGGCGGTACCCAAAGGCACACCTTTGGCAACAAAAACTTGAATAACGGGAACAATGCCTGCTGCATTAGCATACATGGGTACTGCAACAATAACGGCAAGTGGTACTGTCCACCATTCACCACCACCTAAATAGGTGTTAAAAAAGTTTTCAGGAACATAACCGTGCATGGCAGCTCCAATAGCAATACCTATGATAACATATAGCAGAACCCCTTTTACTATATCCCAAGCACTTTGAGTAATTTCAGGTAGTCTTTGTTTAAATGTTCGTTTTTCTTCTGTAAATTCAGTTTGTTGTATTTTATTATCAAGAATCTTTTTAACCCAATCAGAAAGTAAAGGTTCAAGTTTAAACTTACCTAAAATCCAACCACCAAGCGTACCTAATAAAATACCAGAAATAGCGTAAATTAAAGTAGCCTTAACGCCAAACATACCAAGAAACATGGCAACAGCAACTTCATTTACTAAAGGCGAGGTAATTAAAAAAGAAAAGGTGACACCTAATGGAATGCCTCCCTGTACAAATCCTATAAATAGCGGTACAGAAGAGCAAGAACAAAAAGGTGTAATGGCTCCGAATAATGATGAAAAAAAGTATTCTAAGCCGTAAAGTTTTTTTCTGTTTAGGTAGTCTTTTAGTTTATCAATGGGGAAATAAGTATTTACAATCCCCATAATAAAGACTATAATGAAAAGTAGAATTAGAATTTTTAGTGTATCATATACAAAGAAATTTAGAGCTGTTCCCAAATGTGTTTCTGCTCCAACTTTGAAAACCGAATATATCAGCCAATCAGCAAAGTGTTGTAACCAATCAAACATTTTCAATAATTTTAATAGTTCCAGAAATAGTGCAAGACAGTTTTACAGTGTTGTAAATGGTGCCAAATTTTTCAATGTTTTTTTTTAGTAAGTCCATATTCAATTTTTTATCGTTGCTGTATATACTTAAATTGTAAATAATGTTACTTACTCTAGGAGGACTATTCAAACGTGTTGCACGAACATCAACCATTGCTTTCGAGTAGTTAAAATTCATCATTTCTGAAAAACGCTCCACATTTTTAAGTATACAAGCAGCTATAGATCCTAAAAATAGCTCTGCTGGATTTGCTAAGGTTTCTGATGTTTTTGAAGTGGTTCCAAAATTGATATTTGATTCCTTTATGTAAATATTAGCGTCTCTATTTGAAATAGAAGACGCTTTAATTTGGTAATTCATGGTATACTTTACTTTAAAAGAGCCAATACTTCATCTTTAGATGGCACTCGACCTTTTATGGTTATGTCACCATCAATGACAAGAGCAGGAGTAATCAAGATATGGTACTTCATTATTTCCATGATATCATCAACTTTTTCGATGCTCGCATCTATGTTATTTTCTGTAACTACACTTTTTACAACGCCTGTCATTGTTTGACATTTAGGACAACCTGTTCCTAATATTTTAATTACTTTACTCATAATAAATTATAATTTGTTTATCGCCAATAAACGATATGATTATTAAAAAATATCACTCAAAAAACTGCTGAAATAATGATTTTGCAGCTTGCCAGTTGTTTTGATTGATACAGTATTTTATTTTAGGCGGTTTTAATTCTCCTTGAATTAACCCTGCATTTTTTAATTCTTTAAGATGTTGAGAAATTGTAGACTGAGCCAATGGAAATACATCCATCAAATCACCAGTAAAACAACAGGATTGGTTTTCAAGATGTTTTAAAATGGCTACACGTGTTGGGTGACTTAAGGCCTTGGCATATTTTGCTAATGCTTCGGTGTCTGCTTTGTATTCTATATGTTCTAAACTTCTATTCATATTTCTTATCGCAAATGTACGATGTGTTTTTGAGTTAAAATGTGACTTTTGTCACTTTTGGTTATTTTTTGATTTTTTATATGGGGAGTGATAAATGGTTATGGACTATACCACAGTTTGTATGTTGTATTAGTGTTTTTTTAATTATTTATCAATTATTCTCCAATCTGTATCAATGCTCTTTTGAGCTGAAAAACTCATTTCTTTATATTCTTTTTCACCTTTCAAGAGTAATGTGAAAGTAGCATTTCCACTTTCTCCACTATTATTTCTTTTAGTATTTATTGTTCCAATAGGTAATGCAACAATACTGTTTATTTGTCCAATCTCATTTATTAATTCTATATTGACTTTTAGGTGATTTTCTATAGTTTTAAGAGCGTCAGAATTATTAAAAATGATATTAATTAATACAAACATACCAATATTTACAACAATAAGAACTTTTCCAATTATCAGTACAGTCGTTGATTTTGCTTTGGATTTTCTTTTTTTTGATTCATAATTTAAAACAAAAAATATTCCCATTAAAAATATAATACCGCTTAAATACAAACTTTCCCAGAAGAAATAGATGGGGATTATTCGGCAAATTATTCCGTAAAAAAACATGGCTACAGCAAATAATAATGTCAGTTTAGAGAATAAGTTTATTTTTTTTAGGATGGCCATTATAAATGTTTTCTAACATGTTTGTATACATGAAACCAAATGAGGTTTTTTTAACTATTTTAATTATTAAATTTTAGTATTGAGCCATTCACGGAACTCATAAAAATTTTGTGGTGCTACGCCATGTCCTACAGGAAATTCAGCGTAACTATTTTTAATATTAAGTTCGGATAAAAATGGTGTTGCTTGCCTTGCCCAATCTACTGGAATTACTTGGTCTACACTACCATGCGAACAATAAAAATCTAAATTTGAAAAGTTATTGTTTTCAAAATCTTTAGCTAAAATATCCTTATTTAAATAACCACTTAGGGCTACAACATTTTTTACTTTTTCAGGGTAAGATAAGGCTACGGCATAGCTTAAAATACAGCCTTGGCTAAAGCCTAACAGTGACACATTATCTCTATCTACAGGATATGCTTTAACAGCTTCATCTATAAATTTAGCAATTAAATCACGAGATTCTTTAGCTTGTTCATTATCGCTCCATTTACCTTTTTCTGCATCAAAGTTGATAGCGTACCAAGCATTTCCAAAGGGTTGCATTGGGTAGGGCGCTTTGACGGATATGATAAAAAATTCTTCGGGCAATTCGCTCGCAAAAGAAAACAAATCGTTTTCATCACTGCCATAACCATGTAGCATAATTAATAAAGGGGCATTAGCAGTAAGCTTAGATTTACGTATGATATGTTTGAGTGAAAGTGTGTTGTTTGTCATATTAATTTCCTATGCTTGCAAACCATTTTTGAAATAAATGTCCTAAAATTGGGACTTCTTGGGGTTTTCCCATAACGGCATGAATAAAGCCATAAATAAATAGTATACCAAAAAAGAACCAAAAGCCTAAGGTAGCAAACCAATTATCGAATCCGCTAACCAACCAAGCTAATACAAAGTAGGTAAGCCATAAACCTAAAGCTTGTCTTGTATGAAAAGATGTAAAAGCATTCTTTTTGTCGTTGTTCATAAAAAAAGCAATAATAGTTCCAATAATGGTTAGGTAACTAATAATTGCCAGTCCTTTTCCTTCTTCTATATCTTGATTTGTCATGATAATTAATTTAAAGCCACTTGATTATTTGCTAAAACACCATATACCTGTCCTTTTAAATCTTCGCCTTCAAAAATGGCGTTTTTAGACTTAGAAACAATATTTTTGGTAGAGAATGTGTACTTGGTATCTGGGTTGAAAAGTGTGCAGTTTATTTTATTTCCAATGTTGATTGGTGTGTTTTCTAATCCAAATCTGGATTTACCTTTGGTTAATAAATCAATGGTCTTTTTTAAAGTGAAGATAGATTGTAAAGCGCCAAAAGCACTTTCTAAACCAATAGTACCATAAGCAGCATGATCAAATTCAATCTTTTTTTCTTCAATATTTAAAGGGGTATGATCGGTAGTAACCATATCAATAGTACCATCTTTTACGCCTTCAATAAGCGCGTTTATATCTGTTTGGGTTCGTAGGGGGGGCAAAACTTTAAAATGGGTGTTGAAGTCACTTAAAACATCATCTGTAAAGTACAAATTATGAATGGCCACACTACAGGAAATATTTAGTTTTTTCTTTTTTGCTTCCCGAATCAACATTACTGATTCTGCTGCTGAAATGGTAGGGATATGTAATTTTCCACCAGTATATTCTAATAAAAATAAGTCGCGAGCCACCTGCATGGTTTCAGCAAGTGCTGGATTTCCTTTTAGGCCTAATTTGGTACTGTTTATATTTTCATTCATAACCCCCGCACCTGCAATTTTATTGTCTTGTGGAAAAGAACATACCAAACCGTCAAAATTGCTGGCGTATTGCAAGGCAATTTTCATTAGGTTTGGGTTGCAAATGGGTTTTTTATAATCATAAAAAGCAACAGCACCTGCATTTTTCATATCATACAATTCAGCTAAGTCTTCACTTTTACTGTTTCTTGTAAGCGCTCCAATAGGTAGTATAGTTACAGCATGGTGATTGGCTTTACTTAATACAAAACTTATATCGGCATTGGTATCTAAAACGGGATGCGTGTCGGCATTCATGGCAACGGCTGTAAACCCAGAAGTTGCTGCTGTTTTTAGTCCGTTTTGTATGGTATCTCGCTCTTCAAAACCAGGTTCACCAAAGCTAACACTACTATCAAACCAACCTTGAGATATATGAAGGTTTTCTAATATTATTTCTTGATAGTTATTAGGGTTTTTTAAGTTGCTTCCAATTTGTGAAATGATACCATTTTCAATTAAGAGATCTTGAGTGGTATTATGAAACTCACTTTTTGAATCAATGATAGTGGCCGATTTTATAAGTACGTTCATTTAAAATATTTTAAGATTACCAATTCAACAATCAGGAATATCAATGCAAAAATAACAAACCATTTCCATAGCACATTAACTTTTTCATGACTTTTTATAGACTCAAAGGTGTCCATTATAGAATCATTTACTGTTACATGTTTTAAATGAGAAAGGTCTTGATATTGTAAAAGGTTTTCGTTTCTATTGTAATTATAACTTATGTTTTGAATAGATTCTTGGTTGTTTTTAATGGTATAAATCCCTGCCATAGAGGGGTTCGTATCTGTTTTAATGGAAACTTTGTTATTGAAATACTGTTGGCGTGGAATCAAATTTGTAGTACTGCTTACAATAGATAAAATAGCGTCTTGTTGCAATTGGACACTTACATCAAAGCGATTGTCATTTCCAATAGAATAATATAAAGGCGGCATTTTTAAACTGCTTGCTCCAATATTATATAGGCTTGGAACTATTAATGGTGAATTTTTAAAATTAGAATTTTCATTACTTAAAGGGGCGGTAATAATATATGCACCATTTTTTTCAAATAAAAAAGGGCTGCTATCTTCAAATTGCAATGCAGCGGTACTTATAGTTGATTTTAAACCAAAATATGTATTCACTTTTGGATATTGAAAGTTTTTTACTTGTTTTTCAAAAACCCCATTGCTGTAAAGTGGATGAGAAAAATTAATAGTTGTTATGTTCTTTTCGGTTTCTGATAGCGCATTAAATTGTACTCCAAATGTAGTTAAGAGTGTATTGTAAGACAATAAATCACTTTTTTTAGAAGGAATGATTAGTAATAAACTGCCTTGTTTAGTGGCTGATTTTAAAGTGTTTGATAAATTGTTTGGAATATTATCTAATTCGTTTAAGATAATAAGATGTTGCTGTTCTAAAATGGCGTAGTTTAATTGAGTTAGTGGCGTAGATGTATAGTTGAATTCATCTTGGGTGTAAATACGTTTTAAAAAAGCATCATCGGCTTCGCTAATTGAAAGCACATTGATTTTTGACGGTTTATTGATGTTGAAAAATAAAGTGTTATCAAATTGCAGTTGGGTATCTTCAATGCTTATTTTACCATTGATAATGTTATTAATAGGAAATGAAAAATAGGCTTTAGCTTCTTGCTCAATTCTCACTGATGTTTTGGCAATTAAGTTGTCTCCATCATACAATGAAACTGGTAAGTTATCAATGGGTTTTCCGGTGTTTTTCAATAATACAGATAATTCTAAATGCGTAGCGTTTGTTGCAGAAATATAGGTGCTATCAATAGCAATGTTGTGGAGGGTTTCTGGTTTTAATTGAACCGCTTGTATGTTAATTAAAGAGTCTGTTTTTGGTTCAAAAGGGGTGCTGCTTTCTTGAAAATCAGAAATGAATATTAAGTTTTTAAAACTACTTGTTTTTTTAAAAAGTTTTTTAGCTTTTAAAAAAGCAGCATGATAGTTTAAGGCATTTGCAGAATAATCAAGTTGCAACAAATCGTTTTTTACTAATTTGATATTGGTGTTTTTGAATATTGCATTATTAGTTACTATAGAAACGGTTTCATTTTCAGGAAGGTTACTTATTAAATCTTGAACGGCACGCTTAAAGAGAGGGCCTTGTTTTCCTTTTGCTTGCATGCTAAAGGAATTATCTAAATAAATTACAGTTTCTTTATTGATGTTAAAAGTATTGGATTTGACATTAAAAGGCTGTGCAAAAGCGATTATTAGGCAGGCTAATAATAGTATTCTGGACAATAAAACCAGCCATTTTTTTAGCTGTGAACTCTTTCTGGTTTGAAGGACTACATTTTTTAAAAATGCCACATTGGTAAAGTCCTCTTTTTGAAATTTTCGCAATTGAAAAAGATGGACAATAATAGGAATGAGTAGTAGAAATAAAGCGTAAAGAAGTTCGGGATGTTTAAACTGCATGTCTTATTTAGATTAGTCAAACCTACGGAAAAAATAGAATATAGAGAAAAGAAAATATAATTAACGATTAATCAAATACGTTGAAATGAATCAACAAAAGAAAACATAATCTAAAAGTGCTTGCATATTAAGTTGTTTCAAATAGGATTTTATTTCTTTTTGGGCTTGTTTATTGGCTACTGTTATGATACTTTGAGGATTTTTAATACAAGACAAGGCTTCAAAAGCCAATAGTTTTTTACCATAAATATCTCTACCTATTTTATTAGGGTTGTCGCAAATCCATTCAAAAGAAATGTTGTTGTTAATCAGTATTTTAGCGGTAATTTTACCTTTGTTTCCAGCACCCCAAACCACTAAGGTTTTATTTTTGTTGTAATCCAGTTCAATAAAATATTTTAATTTTAAACTTAAAAAATGATTTTCTGCATAATTTTTATCGGTTCGAGAGGCTCGAGAACTATAATCACGCCATTTATGAAGAATAACATTGCTTGGAATGCATTTTATGTTGTATTTGTAAAACCGAAATGCTAAGTCGTAATCTTCAGGATATCTATCTGGGTTAAATGCATCACATGCTATTAAATCTTCTTTGTGAATCATCCAACAAGGGGAGGGAATGACACATTCTTTATATATTTCAGAATAATTAGTCCCCTTTTTAGTTAATTTATTTAACCATACTTCGTAATTTTTATAACCTTCTTTAATACCTGTTTCAGAAAAATAATTAACCAATCCAAGGGCAATATGCTGCGATCCGTAAGTGCATAATTGAGAAACCATGCTTTCTAATTTGTTTGGAAACATAATATCATCACTATCCATTCTAGTAATAAAATTGCCTTTGCTTTTTGATAGTGCTAAACGCAACGCATGGATAATACCCGGTTTCTTATTTTTTAATAATTGTATTCGAGCATCTTTTTTTGCAAATTCTTCTACTATTTTATAACTACCATCCGTTGAAAAATCATCAACAATTAGCAACTCCCAATGAGAGTATGTTTGTTTTAATATGGAAATAATACAGTCACCTAAAAATAATTCGGTGTTTTTAAAAGGCGTTAGAATACTCACTATAGGTTGCATTTTGCGAATATACTAATTCATCTTTTAACAAAATCTTATGAATCCAACCCGTTACATAATCTTATTTTTGACGTTTCAAAAAATGAATATATAAACCCTATGAAAACGAGACTATTAATAGCAACACTTGCAGGTGTTTTACTGGTTAATTGTTCAGCTTCAAAAAAAGCAATTAATGATTTGGCCACTAATAATCCTGTTGAAACTTCTATAGATTTAACAGCTGTTAAAAATGATAAATTACCCGTAATTATTAATCCAGGACGTTTTGTTTCAGAAACCGTAACTTATCGTTTGCCAAGAGTGGTTCAGGGTACGTATTCTGTGGGTGATTTTGGTAAATATGTAGATGATTTTAAAGCATTTGATTATAAAGGCAATGAAATTACAGTGAGTAAAATTGATACCAACACGTGGATTATTAATACGGCTACAAAATTAGATTATATTACATATTACGTAAATGATACATTTGATATTGAGGAAGTTGGAGGTATTGGTGGAGAACAACCTTTTTCACCCGCAGGAACTAATATTGAGCCTGATAATTATGTGTTAAACCTTCATGGTTTTATAGGCTATTTTGATTCATTAAAAAGCAATCAGTATAAATTGAGTGTATCAGCACCGTCTAATTTCGTCAGGACTTCTGCTTTGCAAGAAACAGGAACTGAAATGAGTAAAGATGGCAAAACCATTACATCGCATTATTTAGCTCCAAGATATTTTGATATTACAGACAATCCAATGATGTATGGTCTTTTTGATGTTGAAGAATTTCAAGTGGAGAATATTAAAATAGTTTTGAGTGTGTATTCCCCTAATAAATTACATTCTGCAAAGTCATTAAAGGAAACCATTTTTAAAATGATGCAAGCTCAAAAACGATATTTAGGAGATATTGATAGCACACCGCGATATGATATATTTTTATATTTATCTGATGGAGAAGAAGATGCTCCTAAAGGATTTGGAGCTTTAGAACATCATACAAGTACGGTAGTAGTTATGCCAGAAGCTTATACAGACGAAGCTTTAGCAGAAGGTATGATTGATGTCGTGTCTCATGAGTTTTTTCATATTGTAACACCTTTGAGTGTGCATTCAGAAGATGTACATTATTTTGATTATAACAACCCTACATTTTCGAAGCATTTATGGATGTATGAAGGAGTAACTGAATATTTTGCAACGCTTTTTCAAGTGGACCAAAATTTGATTGATGAAGCAGCTTTTTATAAGAAAATAATGGAAAAAATTCAGGGGTCGTTACGATTAGATGACAGTATGAGTTTTACAGTGATGAGCGAAAATGTTTTAGATGAACCTTATGCTTCGCAATATTATAATGTGTACCAAAAAGGTGCTTTAATTGGGATGTGTATTGATATTTTGTTAAGAGAAGAAAGTAATGGCCAGCGTGGTATTTTATCCTTGATGAAGGAATTATCAATGAAATATGGAAAAAATAAACCATTTGAAGATGATAAGCTAATAGATGAAATTGTAGCTATGACCTATACTTCTTTAAGAACTTTTTTTGATAAACATATTATTGGCACAACTCCTATAAATTACAATGAGTTTTTTGAAAAAGTAGGGTTAGAAGTTGCCGAAGGTCAAATACCAACAAATTACATTCAAAATGGGGCTGCTCTAATTGTTGCAGCCAATCATGAAGATGGAAGTTTGTTTTTTACTGATGCTGTTGCAGATAATAGTTTTTGGAGTGAACAAGGGGTGTTGCCCAATGATATTATAAAAGAAATAAATGGAACACCTGTTGCAATACAAAATGCTAATGAGGTTCTTCAAGATGTTTACATGTGGGAGCCAGGGAAAGAAATTGAAGTAAAATTATTTAGATTAGGAAAGCAAATTGTTATTAAAACGACTACCACACAACCTTATACATCAGGTGAACTTTTACTTCCAAAACCGGACGCCACTGATGCGCAGGTTGCCTTGCGTAGAGCATGGTTGAAAGGATAGCGTCATAATTATTACCATATAGTTTTTTTGTTATGCATACAGAAATTATTAAATTTTTGTATTCGTGGCAACTATTTTTTATTTGTAAATTCGCAAAAAAAAGCGAGCTGCTCAATAGGTTTAAAATGTTATACATTGAGGCAGTCCAAATGTTTTACTTTATTAAAATGAAATACGCAAGACTTACCAAAGAACAATTTGAAGAACTACACCAAGAGTTCATTAACTTTTTAGCCACGCAATCTGTTACAGCAGATGAGTGGGCCAATTTAAAAGAGAATAAACCAGAGGTTGCAGAAATGGAATTGGATGTGTTTAGCGATTTAATTTGGGAAGGTGTTTTAAACCAAGCCAAATATTTGGAGCATATTTCGCCGCAACATATGTATTTATTTAAGTTGAAAAAAAATAATATGCAGGCTGTAGTGGTTACACTAAAAAATGATGTTGATATTACTACTAAAGAGGGATATCAATGGCTGCGCGAAAATTTAATGGATGAAAATGTCGAGTTTTTACAAGCTGAAAAAGACTATTCGGAAGATAAAAACTTAGATAAATTCAATATGATACAGCAAGGTGCTGTTATTACTAAAGGCGATTTGTTTAAGTATTTTAATAAGCTAATAAATTAAAATCTGTAATTTTAATAGTTTTTTCTAAGTCTAATATTCTTTTCGTATTTAGATTTAAAACGTTTTAATTGGTTATTTCAGTATAGGAATTGAGAAAAATTATGGATAAGAAAACATTAGTGTTTGGAGCATCTTTAAAACCTAATAGGTATTCTAATTTTGCTATTAAAAGGCTTGTCGATAGTGGTTTTGAAGTGGTTGCTTTTGGATTAAAGTCAGGTGAAGTTGCGGGTGTAAAAATTGATGTAGACTTGTTGCTTTATAAAAACATACATACTATTACCTTATATCTTAATCTTGAACGACAAAAAGATTATTATAATTATATAATTTCTTTAAAACCAAAACGTGTTTTATTCAATCCTGGAACTGAAAATCCAGAATTTTATACAATTTTAAGAGAAAACAATATTAGTTTTGAAACAGCATGTACTTTAGTGTTGCTTTCGACGAATCAATATTAATCCTGAAAAAGTTAATAATCCATTTAAAATCAATATAAAAAAGCCGAATTCAAAACCGAACCATTTTAAACTATTGGCACTAATAATATAGGAAAGAATAGGTGATAAAATGGCAATGATAGGCACTAATTTATCATTTACTTTCCAATTTGTAAATAATCCAAATGCATAAAGTCCTAACAGTGGCCCATAGGTATAACCAGCAAAAACAAACAACTTGGCAATGACACTTTCATCTTTAATAACGTATTTAAAGGCAATAATTACCAATATTAGAATTAGTGAAACTAAAATATGTATGCGTTTCCGAATAGCTATTTGCTTGTCTTTAGTATGTTTTTTTTCAATATCTAAAATATCGATACTAAAAGATGTTGTAAGTGAAGTTAAAGCACTATCTGCACTACTATAGGCTGCGGCTATCAATCCAATTAGAAAAAACACAAACACCCCAATACCCAAATAGTTTTTTGCTAAAATAGGGAACAATTCGTCTTTATGGGCATCAATACCGTTTTGTTGTGCGTAAACGGTTAAAAGTAATCCTAAACTTAAAAATACAAAGTTAACTATGGTTAAAACAAGGGTAAACCAAAACATGTTTTTTTGAGCATCTTTTAATGTTTTACAAGTGAGGTTTTTTTGCATCATATCTTGGTCTAATCCTGTCATAACAATAGCTATAAACGCACCAGATATGAATTGTTTCCAAAAATAATCTCCAGACTTATAGTCGTCAAAAAAGAAAGTTTTAGATAAATTGCTATCTAAAATATATCCAAGAAGGTTGCTGCCGCCAATCCCTAAGTCACTACTAACAATTATTATTGCAACGCCTACCGCAGTTAACATAAATAACGTTTGCAAGGTGTCTGTCCAAATAATAGTTTTTATACCAGATTTAAAGGTATATAACCAAATCAATAAGACGGTTATACTAACGGTTTGCCAGAAAGCCACATTAAGTTCATCAAACAATATAATTTGTAGTACATTGGCAACTAAGTATAATCTAAAACTGGCTCCAACTACCCGAGATATTAAGAAAAAAGAAGCGCCTGTTTTGTATGAATAATTGCCAAAGCGCGTTTCTAAATAGGTATATATGGATGTTAGATTTAGCTTGTAATACAGAGGTAACAAAACCGTACCAATTACAAAATAGCCAACAATGTAGCCCAGTACCACTTGCATGTAACTAAATTGCGAGGCTTCAATCCAGCCAGGAACAGAAATAAAAGTAACACCAGAAAGGGAGGCACCAATCATTCCAAAAGCAACAACATACCAAGGCGCTTGTTTATTTGCTTTAAAAAAAGCATCATTGTCGCTTTTTTTTCCAGTTAAATATGAAATTAATATTAGTATACCAAAATAAGAGGCTATTAATAGAAGAATTTGTGTTGGATTCATACAGAATATTTAAAGGTTTCAAATTACAAATATTAAATTTCATTATCCAAATCAATTACAAGGTATTTAAAAGAGGATTTAAAAATTAGTGAAATTCAAGTCTAAATAGTATTTTCGCAATCTATGGAATTTTCCTCAAAATTATTAGAGCGTGCAGTTAATGAAATGTCGCAACTCCCAGGTATAGGAAAGCGTACGGCATTGCGTTTGGTTTTACACATGCTTAAGCAACCAAAAACTCAAATTCAAGCTTTGTCTGAAGCTTTACAAAGTATGCGTAATGATATTAAATTCTGTAAATCGTGTAACAATATAAGTGACGTAGATGTTTGCGAAATTTGTGCCAACCCGCATAGAAACGAAAAAATAATTTGTGTTGTTGAAGATATTCGTGATGTAATGGCCATTGAAAACACCAGTTCTTTTAAAGGTTTGTATCACGTTTTAGGAGGTAAAATTTCACCAATGGATGGTGTGGGACCTCATGATTTGAATATTGAGTCGTTAGTTCATAAGGTTAAAGAAGGTCAGGTGGAAGAACTCATTTTTGCGTTAAGTTCCACTATGGAAGGGGATACCACAAATTTCTATATATATAAACAAATTCAAGCGTATAATGTACAAACCTCTACCATTGCCCGGGGTATTTCTGTAGGTGATGAATTAGAATATGCTGATGAAGTAACTCTTGGAAGAAGTATTGTTAATAGAATTCCGTTTGAAACTTCCTTAAAATCATAATTGCCTTTTGAAGCTTTCTATAGTCATTTTAAATTATAATGTGCGTTATTTTTTAGAACTGTGTCTAAAAAGTGTGCAAGCGGCTACTGTTAATATAGAGGCCGAAATTATAGTAGTAGATAATAGTTCTGAAGATGATAGTTGCCAAATGGTGAGAGATTTATTTCCGGAGGTTGTACTTGTTGAAAATAAAGAAAATTTTGGGTTTTCTAAAGGGAATAATATCGGTGTTAAAAAAGCTAAAGGTGAATATTTATGTATTCTAAATCCAGACACCGTAGTACCAGAAGATGCCTTTGAAAAATTGTTAGAGTTTTCTACCACTAAAGAAAACTTAGGTATTGTTGGTTGCAAATTGATAGATGGTGTTGGTAAATTTTTACCCGAAAGTAAACGTAATGTTCCAGTGGTAAATGCAGCGTTTAAAAAATTATTAGGCAATTCAAATGATTATTATGCAAATCATTTAGAAAATAATGCGGTTGGAAAAGTAGATGTTTTGGTAGGTGCCTTTATGTTTTTAAGGAAACGATTGTATGTTGATTTAGGAGGATTTGATGAAGATTACTTTATGTATGGTGAAGATATCGATTTGTCTTATTGTGTGCTAAATGCAGGATATGATAATTATTATTTCGGAAAAATTTCAGTAATACATTACAAAGGAGAAAGTACTTTAAGAGATAAAAAATATGCAGAACGCTTTTATGGCGCGATGCAAATATTTTATAAAAAACATTTTAAAAAGAATTGGCTGTTTGACGTTTTGGTTTGGCTTGGTATCAAACTTGCTTTTACTTTTAGACCAGCAATTGTTCAAAAAATAAAAACCGTGCAGCGTTATGTTTTTGTTTCAGATAAAATGGATGTTAGATTGGAAAACAAAATATCTAAAAAAATTATTTTGAAATCAGATTTAAAAAATATTGAACCAGAAACCGAAATCATTTTTGATGCCAATGTATTGACTTTCAAAAGTATTATTGCTATGTTTGAAAGTGATAAAAAAACAGATTTAGTTACCTATAAAATATTACCTAATCAATCCAATTTCTTTTTAGGTAGTGATAATTCGATAAGCCAAGGCAAAATAATTGTTTTAACCTAGTTTTATAATTTAAAGTTTAAAAAAATCCATGCGTTTTCGTTAATTTTGCAGTATCTAATAGATAAAGCAAGATTACTTTATAGTTATGGCAAAGTTTGAACTTAAATTACCCAAGATGGGTGAGAGTGTTGCAGAAGCAACTATTACCACTTGGTTAAAAAATGTAGGAGACACTGTTGAATTGGATGAGGCGGTTCTTGAAATAGCAACAGATAAAGTGGATAGTGATGTTCCTAGCGAAGTTGAAGGGGTGCTGATTGAAAAACTTTTTAATGCAGATGATGTTGTTCAAGTGGGGCAAACTATAGCCATTATTGAAACGGAAGATGATAACGAGTTACAGACGCAAGCTTCAAATGAAAACATAACCGAAGATGTTCCTAATGAAATTATAGAGCAAATAACGGAAGGTATTTCTGTTGCTCAAGAAACTTTATCAACAGTAACGTCCACCGAAGATCGATTTTATTCGCCATTAGTTAAAAACATAGCGAAAGAAGAAGGTGTTAGTCAAACTGAATTAGATGCATTATTAGGTACCGGTAAAGGTGGTCGGGTGACTAAAGATGATGTGTTGGACTATCTTAAAAATAGATCTAATGGGGTTAAGTCTGAGCTTTCAATAGTTGAAAACCCAGTTGTAGAGCCTACTGTAGCTCAAACATCTGTTAATGATGAAAATACAGTTCAAAAACCAATTTCTGTTGTTTCTAGTGGTGAAGATGAAATTATAGAAATGACAAGAATGGGGAAAATGGTTTCAAATCATATGATGGATTCCATTCAAACGTCTGCACACGTACAAAGTTTTATAGAAGCAGATGTTACCAAGATATGGAATTGGCGAAATAAAGTAAAGACAGAATTTGAAAAACGTGAAGGTGAAAAATTAACTTTTACGCCTATTTTTATGGAAGTGGTGGCTAAGGCATTAAAAGAGTACCCTATGCTTAATATTTCTGTGCAAGGAGATAAAATAATCAAAAAGAAAAATATCAATATTGGTATGGCGGCGGCCTTGGAAGATGGTAATTTAATTGTACCTGTTATTAAAAATGCCGATCAACTTAATTTGGTAGGCATGACCAAACAAGTCAATGATTTAGCAAACCGCGCAAGATCTAATAAATTAAAACCCGATGACGTTCAAGGTGGCACCTACACAGTTACTAATGTGGGATCTTTTGGTAGTATTATGGGGACGCCTATCATCAATCAACCTCAAGTTGGAATTTTAGCTTTAGGAGCTATACGAAAAGTACCTGCTGTAATTGAAACCGAGGAAGGTGATTTTATAGGTATAAGATATCGCATGTTTTTATCGCATTCTTACGATCACCGAGTGGTTAATGGTGCACTTGGTGGACTGTTTGTAAAAACAGTAAAGGATTATTTAGAGGCTTGGGATGTAAATAGAGAAGTTTAATAATAGATTAAAATAACTAAAAGAGAAACCTGACAATAAAACGTTCAGGTTTTTCTATTTTTGCCAAATACGATTGTTGTTCAGTAATCAATATAACACAAAAAATGCAGCTAAACCTTACAAAACCTATTTGTTTTTTCGATCTTGAAACAACAGGGGTCAATATAACTTCAGACAGAATTGTTGAAATTTCGGTGCTAAAAGTATACCCAAATGGAAAAGAAGAATCTAAAACCTGGTTGGTTAACCCAGGAATTCCTATTCCTAAGGAAGTAACAGAAATCCATGGTATATCAGATGTAGATGTTGCCGATAAACCATTATTTAAAGAAATAGCCAAAGAGGTATTTAATTTGATAAAAGATTCTGATTTAGGAGGTTTTAATTCCAATCGATTTGATATACCCCTGTTAGCAGAAGAAATGTTGAGAGCAGAAGTAGATTTTGATATGAAAAATCGCTTAGCCATTGATGTGCAAACCATTTTTCATAAAATGGAGCAACGTACATTAAGTGCAGCTTATAAATTTTATTGTGATGAAAGTTTAGAGAATGCACACAGTGCAGAAGCAGATACAAGAGCAACGTATGAAGTTTTGAAAGCGCAGGTTGCTAAATATGATGAGGTTGAAAACGATACAAAATTTTTAGCAGAATTTAGTTCTAGAAAAAAGTTTGCTGATTTTGCAGGGTTTTTAGTATTTAATAAAAACGGTGAAGAATGTTTTTCTTTTGGTAAACACAAAGGAAAGCCTGTTACTGATATTTTAGAAAAAGAACCGGGGTATTTTGGATGGTTGTTAAATTCAGATTTCCCATTATATACAAAAAAGGTGTTAACGGCTATTAAATTGAGAAGCTTTAATAATAAATTGGGATGATTAGTACTCAGTCTCATTTTTTAGCGAGCAATGAAACCTATAATTAACTGATTTTTGTGTTAGGGAATGTATGAGGAGCCATTGTGGGGCAAGGGGTGAGAGCTTCAAGAAGAACACCAATTAAAACTTTAAACGTATGAAACTAATTTGCATTGGAAGGAATTATACCGAACATATTGATGAACTGGATAATGAAAAGCCAACCGATCCAGTAATTTTCTTAAAGCCAGACACGGCAATTCTTCTTAAAAAACAGCCTTTTTTTATTCCAGATTTTTCTGAAGATGTACATCATGAAGTTGAAGTTTTGGTTAAAATTAATAGAGTAGGTAAGTACATAGATAAAAAATTTGCACATAAATATTATAATGAAATTGGTCTGGGAATTGATTTCACAGCACGCGATTTGCAAAAGCAATTAAAAGACAAGGGGTTGCCATGGGAAAAGGCAAAAGCATTTGATGGTTCGGCAGTAATTGGCGATTGGATACCAGTAAATGAAATAGAAAATGTAAACAACATTGTATTTTCTTTAAAAAAGAACGATAATATTATTCAAAATGGAAATACAAGCCACATGCTTTGGAAAATTGATGAATTGATAGAATATATCTCGAAATATTTTACTTTAAAGATTGGAGATATTATCTTTACGGGAACTCCCGCAGGGGTTGGCAAAGTATTAGCAAATGATAAGCTTAAAGGATTTATAGAAAACAAACAGATGTTTTCAATAACAGTTAAATAAATGGAACAACATTACAAATTATTTAGAGTAAGGGAATTAGCGGATAACGATGAAGATTTTATCGCTGCATTGGCTGCTGCTTTTTTAGAAGAGGTGCCAGAAGATGCGGAACGATTAAAAAAAGCTGTAGCAGAAACAGATTACTTTAATGCCTACCAAGCTGCTCATAAAATGAAACCAACCGTAGATTTGTTTGAGCTTGGTGTGCTAGATACATTAATTGAAGTGCAGGATTGGGGTAAATTTGAGAAAAAGGATTTAGATATTACATCACAATTAGAAATTGTTATTTCTGCAGTTGATAAAGCAACAGCCGAAATTAAATCGGATTTTAATCTATAATGTTAGCAGAAATCATCACTATAGGCGATGAGCTTCTCATTGGGCAAGTTTTAGATACAAATTCTGGATTTATAGCTAAAGCCCTCACTAAAATTGGAGTTTCTGTTTATCAAATCACTTCTGTTCAAGACGATAAAACGCATATTTTAAAAGCATTTAAAGATGCTGAAAATCATGTGGATATTGTTATTATTACGGGTGGTTTAGGTCCTACCAAAGATGATATTACAAAAAAAACCATAGCCGAATATTTTAATGACACTTTAGTTTTAGATGAGTCTGTATTAAAAAACATTAAGGAACTTTGGAAAAAATATGTGAGGCAAACACTGCTACAGGTAAACTTAGATCAAGCTTATGTGCCTTCTAAATCTAAAGTATTAATGAATACTTTAGGTACAGCGCCTGGTATGTGGATGGAAAAAAACAATAAGGTTTTTGTTTCTCTACCAGGAGTTCCATACGAAATGGAAGCTCTAATGGAAAATGAAGTCATTCCAAAAATTAAAGAAAAGTTCCATTGCCCTTTTATTTTACATAGAACACTTTTAATTTACGGCTTAGGAGAAAGTACTTTAGCGGCAAGAATAGAAGCGTGGGAAGATAATTTACCTAAGCATATCAAACTCGCTTATTTACCTGATTTAGGTAGAATGCGACTTCGTTTGTCTTCTGTAGGTTTTGATGAAACTCTGGTTAGACTAGATGTACAACAACAAATTGATGCGGTGCTGCCATTAATACAAGAAGCGTTTTTTGGTTTTGAGGATGAAGATGATTCTATTGAAAATATTATAGCTAAGCAGCTTACAAAATTAGGGAAAACCGTAGCTACAGCAGAAAGTTGTACTGGTGGAAAAATAGCAGAGCGGTTTACAAAAAACGCTGGCGCATCTTCTTACTTTAAGGGAAGTGTTATAAGTTATGCTACCCAATCAAAAATTGATGTTTTAGGTGTCTCTAAAGATGCTATAGATGCTAATTCTGTCGTTAGTGCACAAGTTGCAGAAGCAATGGCGACTCATGTACAAGAATTATTTAAAACAGATTACGCTATTGCTACAACAGGAAATGCAGGGCCTACCAAAGGAGACTCTAATGAGGAAGTTGGAACGATATATATCGCTATTGCTACAAAAAACAAGGTTTTTTCTGAGAAATTCATGCTTGGAAATCACCGTGTAAAAGTAATAAATAAAGGCGCAAATAAAGCCTTTGAAATGTTACTAAAAGAAATTTTAAAAAATTGATAATTTTTACGTTGTCATAAGTTAAAGATTTTATATATTTGCACCTCGTTTTTAAACAACAAAAAAAATTAAAGCTTAGAAATAATGTCAAGAGTTTGTGAACTTACTGGAAAAAGAGCAATGGTTGGAAACAACGTGTCTCACGCAATGAATAAAACAAAACGTAAATTTGATGCAAATTTAATTAAAAAACGTTTTTATATTCCTGAAGAGGATAGTTGGATAACTCTTAAAGTTTCTACTTCTGCTTTAAAAACAATTAATAAAATCGGTATTTCTGCAGCAATTAAGGATGCGAAATCTAAAGGATTTTTAAAATAATAGCTGCTTAATAAGTATAATACAATGGCAAAAAAAGGTAACAGAATTCAGGTAATTTTAGAGTGTACAGAACATAAAGAATCTGGTCAAGCAGGTACTTCAAGATACATTACAACTAAAAATAAAAAGAATACGCCAGAAAGAATGGAGATTAAAAAATTCAATCCTATTCTTAAACGTATGACAGTTCATAAAGAAATTAAATAATTAGAAATTTTTATAATTTCAAATAATTAAAAAGACATTGAGTCATGGCAAAGAAATCAGTAGCATCATTACAAACAGGATCTAAAAGGTTGTCAAAAGCAATAAAAATGGTAAAATCTCCAAAAACAGGAGCTTATACTTTTGTTGAGTCTATTATGGCACCTGAACAAGTAAACGATTTCTTCAATAAGAAATAAGGGTACCTATCATAATATTATTAAGCCACTTTCCAAAAGAAAGTGGCTTTTGTGTTATATTTACCGAAGGATTTTAATGACAATTTTTCCGAATGGAATAAAAGGTTGGATAATTGCTATTAAAATTTAGACATTACTTTTATCCTGAATTTAGTTTAGATGCAACATTGGCTTGGAGTTTACTTTAGAATAAGAAGAGAAACTTTAATTATTACGCAGGATAGGTAACGTTTAACTAACTATATGAATAAACGAATAAACATTTTTTAAATGAGTTTTTTTAAAAAAATATTTTCATCAGAAAAAAAAGAAACCTTAGATAAAGGTTTAGAAAAGTCTAAAAGTAGTTTCTTTGGTAAACTAAGTAAAGCTGTCGCAGGAAAATCTAAAGTAGATGATGATGTTTTAGATAATTTAGAAGAAGTTTTGGTGTCTAGTGATGTAGGTGTTAATACTACATTGAAAATTATAGAACGCATTGAAAAGCGTGTTTCTAAAGATAAATATTTAGGCACGGACGAACTAAATAGTATTCTAAGAGAAGAAATAGCGAGTTTATTAAGTGAAACGAATACTGGTGAAGAAACCGAATTTTCAATACCAAAAAACAAAAAACCCTATGTTATTATGGTTGTTGGTGTTAATGGGGTAGGTAAAACTACAACTATCGGTAAGTTGTCACATCAATTTAAAAAACAAGGGCTTAAAGTTGTTTTAGGAGCAGCAGATACTTTTAGAGCAGCAGCAATAGACCAACTGCAAGTTTGGGCTGATAGGGTAGATGTGCCTTTAGTAAAACAATCTATGGGTAGTGATCCTGCTTCGGTAGCTTTTGATACCTTACAAAGCGCCGTTACACATAATGCAGATGTAGTTATAATTGATACAGCTGGGCGTTTGCACAATAAAGTAAATTTAATGAACGAGCTAACAAAAGTAAAGCGCGTTATGCAAAAAGTAGTGGAAGACACGCCTAATGATGTACTTTTAGTTTTAGATGGTTCCACAGGTCAAAATGCTTTTGAGCAGGCTAAACAATTTACAGCTGCTACTGAAGTAACCTCATTAGCAGTAACCAAATTGGATGGTACCGCTAAGGGAGGTGTTGTGATTGGTATTTCAGATCAGTTTAAAATTCCTGTAAAATACATAGGTGTAGGAGAAGGAATTGAGGATTTGCAGGTGTTTAATAAATATGAGTTTGTGGACTCTTTTTTCAAATAAGTATATTTTTTGATGTTCTCTTAATAACTTAGTAATCTTGTTATTTTTAAAATAGGGGTTGATTACTCAATTAATTCATTAATTTTTCCCCACAAATCATTATCAAAACTCGATAAAGCAAAATTATCATCGTCAGCAGCTTCGCCCATTCGTATAATTACTAATTCTTTGCTTGGTATAACATAAATTTTCTGATCGTTTTTTCCTAAAGCAGCATAAGTGTCGCTAGGAGCATTTGGAATCAATTCATCATTAAATTCAAATTGACTTTGTGGTAAATGGTAACTTGGTTTTCCGTTTAACCACCATAAATATCCATAAGCTTTATTAATTTCTTGTGAGGTGTTTGTAGCTTCATTCAAAAAGTTTTCAGAAACAATTTGTGTGTCTTCCCATTTACCTTTGGCATAAATCATTAATCCAAAGCGTGCCATGCTTCTGGTATTACTCCAGTACACATTTAAATGATTTAAATTAGTCCAGGAGCCAGACATACCAATTTTATCTCTCAAATTCGTATTAAAATAATTATCCCAACTTTGACTACTAGCAGCAGCTACCACATCTTGCATTTTAACATATACGTTATGATATGCCCAACGGGTTCCAGAGTCTGCCACATATTGTAGATTGGCTGCTGAAACATCATCTCCAATTGTATCGTCTAAACCAGAATCCATTGATAATAAGTTTTTACAGGTAATGAGATTTTCTTTTGCTAAAGTTGCGCTTGTCCAACCAGTTCCTAAATAATCAGACACTTTATTATGAATATTCAATAAGCCGTCATCTTGTGCTATGCCAGAAACTGTGGTTGTTAATGTTTTTCCCGCACTAGCCCAATACCATGGTGTAGAAGCAGAATGCCCATTCATATAGGCTTCAATAACAATTTTTCCGTTGTGTAATATTATAAAACTTCTGGTGTTTTTTTCTTCTAAATAGTCTAAAAGAGGTTGTAGTTTGTTTGCATTCCAACCTAAATCTGAAATAGATTTTGTTTCCCAAGAATCAGAATTTATTGGAGGAAAATAAAGGGAATCTATAGTTGGGGGTATTGGTTCACTTTTAGAGCAATTAAAAAATGAAACCGATACAATGGTTAAAAATAAAAATAGCTGTTTCATAACTTGATTTTTATGATTTTGGACTGTCAAATATATAAAAGGTTTAATAAGCACTTATAAATTAGACTTTGTTAACCGATAATCAACATTTGTAAATTTCATGCTGAGCTAAGTAGAAGTGCCATATTCATTCCGTATCTTTGCGCACTTAAATTTTGGTATGAGAACGAAAACACTAAAAAAGAATAAAATTAATGTAGTAACTCTTGGATGTAGTAAAAATATTTATGATAGCGAAGTGTTAATGGGGCAATTAAAAGCCAGTGGAAAAGATGTAGTTCATGAAGAGGAAGGTAATATTGTGGTCATTAATACCTGCGGATTTATAAACAATGCCAAAGAAGAAAGTGTGAACACTATTTTAGAGTTCATGCAGAAAAAAGAAGATGGCGACGTTGATAAGGTATTTGTTACAGGGTGTTTAAGTGAACGATATAAGCCAGATTTACAAAAGGAAATACCAAATGTAGACCAATATTTTGGAACCACAGAATTACCTGGTTTATTAAAGGCTTTAGGGGCCGATTATAAGCATGAACTTATAGGTGAGCGCTTAACAACTACACCAAAGAATTATGCTTATTTGAAAATTGCCGAGGGTTGTGACAGGCCGTGTAGTTTTTGTGCCATTCCTATTATGCGTGGAAAGCATAAAAGCACACCTATTGAGGCCATTGTTACCGAAGCAGAAAAATTAGCATCCAAAGGCGTTAAAGAACTTATTTTAATTGCTCAGGATTTAACTTATTATGGACTCGATTTATATAAAAAACGAAATTTAGCTGAATTGCTTGAGGCTTTGGTAAAAGTAGAAGGAGTAGAGTGGATTCGCTTACATTATGCATTTCCAGCAGGTTTTCCTATGGATGTGTTGGATGTGATGAATCGAGAACCTAAAATTTGTAATTATTTAGATATTCCGTTGCAGCATATTAGCAATTCTATTTTAAAAAGTATGCGTCGTGGTACCACAAAGGAAAAAACCACCAAATTGCTTAAAGAATTTAGAGCAGCTGTACCAAATATGGCAATTAGAACCACTTTAATTGTTGGATACCCAGGAGAAACGGAAGAAAATTTTCAGGAACTAAAACAATGGGTTTCAGATATGCGTTTTGAGCGTTTAGGCTGTTTTACGTATTCTCATGAAGAAAATACACACGCTTATAATTTAGAAGATGACGTGCCACAGGAAGTGAAACAAGATCGAGCTAATCAAATAATGGAAATTCAGTCGCAGATTTCTTGGGAACTTAATCAAGAAAAAATAGGACAGATTTTTAAAGTGGTTATTGATAGAAAAGAAGGTAATTATTTTGTGGGAAGAACTGAATTTGATTCACCCGACGTGGATAACGAAGTCCTTATTGATGCCACAAAAACCTATTTAAAAACAGGGGAGTTTGCTACTGTAAAAATTACAGAGGCAGAAGATTTTGATTTGTATGCAGAGGTTCTTATTTAGTTAAATAGTGCTTTTTTACATCAAATTATTGTAGACTTTGTAATATTTGTTGATAGTTAGCATTGTGAGGTGCTAATTGTATCAATTTAGAACAGGTGTTGTAAGCTGCAACGTGCTGTTTTAGGTTCATTTCAGCAATAAGTTTTACGTATAAAAGATTTTCATTATCAGGAAAAATACTTAAAGCTTTATTGATAACTTCAATCGATTTTTGATTCATGTTTTCCGCTTGAAGTTTTAAGGCGTAATTATAGAAAGCTCTAATATTAATTGGCTTTTTATTGCTTGCTATTTCAAGATACTTTAAAGCATTTTTAGAATCTCCAATTTCATTATATAAAAGCCCGAGCATATAGTAAGAATCTCCATAATCAGGTTCTTGCTCAATGACCTTAAGATACAATTCTATAACCTCTTCAGTGTTTCCTTGTTTATAAAGCAATAAGGCTAAATTCATTCGGGAAATATTTAGCCAGTTATCCATTTTTATAGCCTTTCTATAGGCTTTAATAGCCAAATCTATTTCTCCTTTGGTTTCATGATAGATGCCTATTTGGTGTTGTCCTGTTGCAAAATCGGCATCCATATCCATTTGTTCAAAAAACTCTTTTTCAGCTTCAATATATGAATTGTTATTGCTCATATCAGCACCAATGCTATTGAAATATCTTACTGCAGAAATCCGTACTAATCTAACAGGATCTCTTAATAATGGTTCTATATCAGCATACCGACTTTGGTCGTTTATTTTTTCAAACGAGCGCACCGCTTCATTTCTAACAAGAATGGAAGGATCGTTTAAAAAACGTCTTAAACCATTAATTTCATCTGGTGATAGCTGATTGTTTGTATATTGATTTAAGGCAGTTGCTCTTGCTATTTCAGGATATTTTTCTTCTGATATTAAGGTATGAAAAGCATTTTGATTGCCTTCATAACCAGCCAATAGGTAGTTTGAAAAATGATCAGGTCGTTGGGTGCCATATTTGGAATTAATAAAGTCACTAGCCCATTCAGGGGTTTTGTCTTCATGGCAACCGTTACAGGCATTAGGTGTGCCATATTTAACCGTTTGGTCTGGTCGGGGGTTTCTAAAACTATGGTCACGTCTAAAATCATTGCCCATGTAAAACCTACCAGTCATATGACAATTAATACATTGTGCTCCTTCTGTATTTGGTTGGTGGTAATGATGCGAAGAACTATCATATGTGTCTGCAACATGACACGTTACACAAAGATTATTTCCTGTTTGTTTTAGTTGCAAGGAATGTGCATCGTGACAGTCAGTACATTTCACACCGCTGTGATACATTTTACTTTGTACAAAGGAGCCATAAACATAATCTTCATCTTTTATCTGACCATCTAATTCATAAGTTGGGTAAGTGTATAAACTAGGGGTATAATGGTCTAAAAAATGTCCTTCATAATCAAATTTTTTGGTAATCTGACCTCTTCTAGAATGGCATCGTGCACATTTTTGAACTAAATCTTTTGAAGTTTCATTATTACTCATGTACAGTTTTGGTGGTGTGGCACCTTCTATGGGGTTTTCATAAAATTCTACATGACTGCTAGCAGGACCGTGGCAAGCTTCACAACTTACATTTATTTCACTATATGTGGTATTGTATACATTGTTAGTTGAATTATAATTTTTTTCAAGGTTTGTAGAATGACAATCAGCACAGGCCGTATTCCATCGCATTGCTCCACCTGTCCAGTTGATCCATTCTCCATGTGCTAATTCTAAATTAGGCTGCAAATGAAACCATAAGTTTTTTTCAGTGTCCCAAGCTGTAATTAAACATTGGTAAGCTCCATTAGGAAATTTAACAATGTATTGTTGTAAAGGTGTAACACCGTACGTGTAAATAATTTTATAATCTTGATACTCACCATTTTCATCGGCGGTATTTACATAAAAATCACCATCTTTTTTGAAGAATTTACTTGTAACTCCTTGAAATGTAAAGCTTGTGTTGTTAAAATCAGCAAGTATGGTTGTGGAATCAGCAATTTTCATTGCCTGATCGTGGTGTGAATCTTTCCATGTAGTGTATTCGGTTTGATGACAATCAATACAAGCCTCCTTGCCAACAAATGTGGAGTGTCCTGTTTGTTTATGAACAGTGGTTTTTGGAGCATACTCCTTGTTTTTACAACCTAAAATGACCACAAAGCATAATATATAGATTCCATTTTTTAAATGGTTAAGTGGATATGGGCTTTTATAATTGTTGCTTTTATGAGAGTGCATTAGGTGTGATTTGAAAATTTGTATTTATGAAAAATAATAAACTCTAAAATTAGGTATTCTGTTAGAATAAAAAACAAAGTTATATCATAGTTTATGTCTCTTTTTTTTATTAAGAATATACTTGTCCGCGATGTGGTTTTAAAGCATCTCTAATTGGTTTCATAATTTTTTCTTCAACCACTAAAAAAGCAATAGAGTGTACCTCACTTAAATCTTCAACTCCAGTAATAATTATTGGCAGTTGTTCAGCTATTATGTATTCTTTTAAATGAATTTCATGGTGTTTTGCAATTTTATGAGCGTCGGGACCACGAAAGTCCCAAATTAGTTTTAGTTTGCGCATTGTTATTTTATAGTGTAAGGAGTCAAGCAAATATAAAGGTTTCAAAAAGGAAATGTCATAAATTTCAGTTCAAAATAGTATGAAAGATTCATACTTATTTTTTATTTTAATCGTTAATTAATGGAACTTGCATTATAGGTATATATTACTATTTTTGCAATAATTGAATAATAATTTTATTAGATGACATTTAAATATTCCCTCACGTTTATTTTAATACTTTTTTTATCGCATATTAATGCACAAAAAACAGAAGATTTAGTACTTTTTACCGTTGATGGTACTCCTGTTTATACGTCAGAGTTTTTGAGAGTTTATAATAAAAACATAGATTTAGTTCAAGACGAATCTCAAAAAGATGTAGATGGTTATTTAACTCTTTTTACTAATTATAAACTAAAATTAAAAGAAGCAAAAGCATTAGGGCTTGATGAAAATCCGAGTTATTTAAGAGAATTGGAGACTTATAAAAAACAATTATCCAAAAGTTTTTTAACAGATAATCAGGTTACAGACGCTTTGGTAAAAGAGGCTTACAATAGAGTCTCTAAGGAGGTAAAGGCAAATCATATTTTAGTAAGAGTTTCAGAAAATGCTAGTCCTAAAGATACTTTAGAGGCATATAATAAAGCGCTAAAGTTACGTAATCGAACTTTAGAAGAAGGTTTTGAAAACGTTAGAAAAGAAGTACACAACGGACAAACTATTTTTGGAGAAGAGTTGGGGTATTTTACAGGTTTTAAAATGGTTTATGATTTTGAAAACGCAGCGTTTAATACTAAAGTTAACGAGATTTCAATGCCCTTTAGAACCCGATTTGGGTATCATTTCATTAAAGTGTTTGATGTAAGAAACTCCAGAGGTGAAGTTACCGTAGCTCATATTATGATTGGTAAGCAGCAGAAAGGAACTACTGCAGGGACACCAGAAAGTAGAATTCAAGATATTTATAAAAAACTACAACAAGGTGAAGATTTTGAATCCTTAGCAAAACAATTTTCAGATGATAAAAGTTCATCTGAAAAAGGAGGGGTACTTTCTCCTTTTTCAGGAGGACAGTTAAGTTCGCAGGAATTTGAAGACGCTGCTTTTAGTTTAAACGAAGTTGGTGATATATCAAAACCTATACAGTCAAAATTTGGTTGGCACATTATAAAGTTACTCAATAAAAGACCTATACCAGCTTTTGAAGAAATGAAGTCTGAATTAGAAGCAAAAGTAAAGCGGGACGAGCGTTCTAAATTAATTGATGATGCGTTGTTCTTAAAACTTAGAAAGCAATATAATATAGATAATGCCCAACCAGAATTAGATTATTTTGTGTCAATTTTAAATGATGATTATTACAAAAGAGCTTGGACGCTTCCTGCTGATTTTGATAATAATAAGCCTTTGGTTAAAATTAACGACAGGCAGCTAACGTATAAAGATTTTGGTAGTTTTTTATTAGAAAGCCAAGGTAATATTACATCTAAAACAACTTATGATATTTTAGTTTCTAAGCAATACGAAACATTTTTGAATAAGAATTTGGTTAAGTACCAAGAAGACAACTTAGAAAATGACAATCCAGATTTTGCTCATATTTTAAGTGAATATAGAGATGGCTTGCTATTGTTTGATTTAATGGAAACTACAATCTGGAATGTTGCAAAAACAGATTCTACAGATATTCAGAATTTTTATGAAAATCATAAAAAGGATTATACCTTTCCAAAGCGTATTGAAGGTGTTGTGGCGTCTTCAGCAAATAAAAAAGTAGCAAAAAAAGTAGGCAAGCTTTTAGAAAAAAAAATGACTCCAGAACAAATTAAGAAATTAGTTAATAATAATGGAGAAGTGAATATAATTTTTACCTCAGGAATCATGGATAGTAAGCATCAAGCATTGCCTCCAAAATATAAATTTGAAAAGGGAATATCAAAAATTTATAATTATAATAACTCTTACATTGTAGTGCAAGCAAATGATGTGCTCGCAGAAACACAAAAAACTTTCGAAGAGGCCAAAGGTAGTGTGAGTAGTGATTATCAAGTATATAAAGAAAATAACTGGTTGGCTACTTTAAAAGAAAAATATAAAGTCACTATCAATCAAGAGGCATTAAACGCGGTTAGAGCGCAAATTAAAAATCAATAAGTGCAAATTAAAAATCATATATTTTTAGTTCTTTTAGTAGTCGTTGTAAATTCTTGTGATTTTTATAAAGAGACTGACGACCGTGTTCCTGTAGCACGTGTAAATGATTCTTATTTATATCAAGATGATTTAATAAAATTAGTCTCCGAAAGCACTACAAAAGAAGATAGTACGCTCATGGTTCAAAGTTTTATTAACCGTTGGGCAACACAACAATTGTTAGTAGATGGTGCTTTGTTGAATTTAAGTGAAACAAAACAGGCTGAGTTTAGTAAATTAGTTGAGCAATATAAAAACGATTTATATACCAAAGCTTATATTGAAGCTTTAGTGAAAAAAAACTTAGACACAGCTGTAAACAAAGAAGAGGCAGAAGCCTATTATGAACAAAATAAAGAAGTGTTTAAATTAAATGAAGAACTCATTAAATTACGTTATGTTCATGTAGATGAAAATATTATTGATTTTCAGGATATTAAAACTAGGTTTCAAAGATTTAATAATGCAGATAAAAAACAATTAGATTCCATTGCTATACAATTTAAATCATATTCTTTAAATGATTCTATTTGGGTAAAAGTAAGTCAAGTTATAACTAAAATTCCTGCGGTTACTATAGAAAATAAAAATGAACTGTTAAAAAAATCTAATTTTATACAGCTCAAAGATTCATTAGGAGTATATTTGATGCAAATTAATGATGTGTTATTGCGTCAAGACACAGCGCCTTTGGAGTACGTAAAACCTACAATAAACCAAATAGTCATTAATAAAAGAAAATTGGAGCTTATCCGAGAGTTAGAAAAAGATATTACTAAAGATGCTATTAAAAATAAACAATTTGAAATATATAATTAATTTGAAACAATTAGTCGTTTTTATCGCAACATTACTGTTTGTTAATGTTACTATTGCACAAGAAATTATTGAAGACGAAGTTAAGGAAGAGGTGAAAACAGTAGATAGTGTTGGTGCTTTCAAGGCTAAAAAGGTAGATGGTGTAGCAGCAGTTGTAGGTGATTATATCATTTTAGATTCTGATATAGATAAAGCTTTTGTGCAATTAGAGGCTTCAGGTGTTAATACTTCAGACATTCCACCTTGCCAATTGTTTGGGAAACTATTAGAAGATAAATTGTATGCTCACCATGCCATTCAAGACAGTATTATAGTGTCTCCTGCTGAAGTTAGAAATAGTGTTGATTATCAGATTGGTGAATTCTTACAGCAGGTAAATGGAGATATGGATAGGCTTTTAAAGTTTTATAAAAAGGATGATGAAGCCAGTTTGAGAGAAGAAATGTCTGAAATTAATAAAGCACAAATGCTGGCCCAAAGAATGCAAGCTAAAATTGTTGAAGAGGTTGAAGTTACACCCGAAGAAGTACGCGAGTATTTTAACAAAATACCTAAAGACGAACGGCCAATATTTGGAACAGAATTAAAAGTGGCTCAAATTGTAGCAGAACCAAAAATATCTGATGAAGAAAAACAAAAAGTCATTGATAGACTAAAAAGTTTTAAAGCAGATGTTATAGAAAATGGTGCTAGTTTTAGATCTAAAGTTGTTTTATATGGAGAGGATCCAGGCTTGAAACAATCAGGTTACATCTATACGCTTGATAGAAAAAAGCCAAAGATGGTGAAAGAATTCAGGCAAGTGGCATTTTCACTTCAAGAAGGTGAGATATCAGAACCTTTTGAAACTGATTTTGGTTTTCATATCATTCATTTGGTAAAGATACGAGGACAATTGTACGATGTGAGTCATATTCTTATTAGACCCAAAGTGTCAGATGAAGCTATAGCAGAAGCAAAAGAACGTCTTAATAAAATCAGACAGCGTATTGTTGATGGAGATATCTCTTTTGCGGATGCTGCTCGTGAAGCTAGTGATGAAAAAGAAACTAAAAACGATGGAGGGCAACTTATTAACCCACATACACAAGATTATAATTTTGAATTAACAAGAATGGATACAGAATTGTATTCTCAAATTCAAAATTTAAAAGATAATGAGGTTAGTCTTGTTTTAAAAGAAGAAGATAGAATTGGAACTGTAAAGTTTAAGATCATTAAAGTAACCGACAGGATTGATGAGCACGAAGCAGATTACGCTAGAGATTATCTAAAAATTAAAGAGCAGGCTGTTAAAGAAAAGCAACTAAAAGCCATAGAAAAATGGCAAGCCGAAAAAATCATGGACACTTATATTAAAATAAGTGAAGCTCATAGAGACTGCGATTTTACAAGTAATTGGTTGAAAAAATAAAAATATATGTCTGACGTAGCTGCTATAAAACAGTTTGTAAATAAATATAAAGATTTAAAGAGCGAGATTGCTAAAATTATTGTAGGGCAAGACGATGTTGTTAATCAAATATTGATTTCTGTTTTTTCTGGTGGACATGCTTTACTTATTGGTGTTCCTGGGTTGGCAAAAACCTTAATGGTAAATACCATTGCTCAAGCTTTAGGACTTGATTTTAAACGTATACAATTTACTCCAGATTTAATGCCAAGTGATATACTTGGTAGTGAAATTTTGGATGAAGACCGTCATTTTAAATTTATTAAAGGACCTATTTTTTCCAATATTATCTTAGCGGATGAAATTAACAGAACACCACCAAAAACCCAAGCGGCATTATTGGAAGCTATGCAGGAAAGATCGGTTACTGTTGCAGGACATCATTATAAATTAAACCTGCCATATTTTGTGTTAGCAACTCAAAATCCCATCGAACAAGAAGGTACCTATCCGTTACCAGAAGCTCAGTTAGATCGTTTTATGTTTGCTATTAATTTAGATTACCCATCTTTTGAGGAAGAGGTGCAGGTGGTAAAATCTACTACTACAGATAATAAAGAAGCTGTAAATGCTTTGTTTTCAGCTAAAGAGATTGTTGGTTTACAGCACCTAATCCGTCGTATTCCAGTTGCAGACAATGTCATTGAGTATGCCGTATCCATGGTTGGAAAAACAAGGCCCAATGGAGAAAAAGCAACAGATTTAGTAAAACAGTATATCGATTGGGGAGCTGGACCTAGAGCATCTCAAAATCTTATATTGGCAGCCAAAACACATGCTGCCATAAATGGAAAATTCTCTCCAGATATTGAAAATGTACAGGCTGTAGCTCATGGTATTTTAAGGCATAGAATCATTAAAAACTACAAAGCAGAAGCAGAGGGAGTTTCTGAAGAGCAAATTATTAAAAGCTTGTTTTAATAAATTTTTTCTTTTTATTTTTTTTGAGTTTACAGTGGAAATACGTTGTATTTAACTAAGGTATATTTATTTGTTATTTTACAAGTGTTTATGTTTAGAATGTGTAGTAAAAATAATTTAGAAACTTAATAGATTTAAGGAATAAAATTAGATTTTTATTGTTATTTAATTGAATAATTATCAGGTTTATTGATAATTTGATAATAAAAAGACAATCAAATAAATAAATAATGCTACTATAATAATAAACTATGGTTACTTGTTGTATTGCTTGGTTTCTTTTTAAAACTTTGCTTTAATTTTTTTATGTTTGTAAACTTTAAAAAAATCAACTTTAAATTAAATATTTGGCATTGAATTTAGTGATTCAATCCAATTTAACATCGAAATGAATTCTATTATATGAACACTTACAAAGATTACATCCAGGAGATCGAAGAACGGAAAGCTCTGGGACTTCATCCAAAACCAATTGATGGCGCTGAATTGTTAAGCGAAATTATTGCTCAAATTAAAGATTTAAAGAACCAATATAGAGAAGATTCTCTAAACTTTTTTATCTATAATGTTTTACCTGGAACTACGAGTGCTGCTGGTGTAAAAGCTAAGTTTCTAAAAGAGATTATTTTGGGAGAATCAGTTGTTGAAGAAATTACACCTGCGTTTGCTTTAGAACAATTATCACATATGAAGGGAGGACCTTCAGTGGAGGTACTTCTAGATTTAGCTTTAGGATCTGATGTTTCCATAGCCAAACAAGCAGCTGAAGTATTAAAAACACAAGTTTTCTTATACGAGGCGGATACTGATCGTCTTGAAGAAGCATATAAAAGTGGGAATACCATTGCTAAAGATATTATAGAAAGTTATGCGAAAGCAGAATTTTTTACAAAGCTTCCTGATGTTGAAGAAGAAATAAAAGTAGTAACTTTTATTGCTGGGGTTGGTGATATTTCTACAGATTTATTGTCACCAGGAGGTGATGCACATTCTCGATCTGATAGAGAGTTACATGGTCAGTGTATTTTTGAACACAACAAAGATATGCAAAAAGCGCTTTTAGCTTTAAAAGAAGCGCATCCAGATAAGCGTGTGATGCTAATTGCAGAAAAAGGAACTATGGGAGTAGGGTCATCCAGAATGTCTGGAGTTAATAATGTGGCTTTATGGACAGGTATTAAGGCAAGTCCTTATGTACCGTTTATCAATATTGCCCCAGTAATTGCTGGGACAAATGGTATTTCTCCAATTTTTTTGACCACTGTAGGTGTAACTGGAGGGATAGGTTTAGACCTTAAAAACTGGGTGCAGAAAAAAGATGCTGAAGGAAATACAGTGAGAGATGCAGATGGAGAGCCAGTATTAGAAGAAATGTATTCCGTTAAAACAGGTACGGTTCTTACCATTAATACTAAAGAGAAAAAACTTTATAATGGCAACACCGTACTAAAAGATATTTCTGCTGCATTTACACCACAAAAAGTGGAATTCATGAAAGCAGGTGGTTCTTATGCGGTGGTTTTCGGTAAAAAACTACAAACTTTTGCAGCTAAAACTTTAGGAATTGAAATGCCTCAGGTTTATGCCGCTTCAAAAGAAATTTCTATTGAAGGACAAGGTTTAACAGCTGTAGAAAAAATATTCAATAAAAATGCGGTTGGAACAACGCCTGGCAAAGTGTTGCATGCAGGGTCTGATGTTCGTGTAGAGGTTAACATTGTAGGTTCTCAAGATACCACAGGTTTAATGACATCCCAAGAATTAGAGATGATGGCGGCTACCGTTATTTCTCCAATTGTTGATGGTGCTTACCAATCAGGTTGTCATACTGCTTCTGTTTGGGATGATAAGTCTAAGGCTAATATACCAAGGTTAATGAAGTTTATGAATGATTTTGGTTTGATTACAGCACGCGACCCTAAAGGGAAATACCATGCTATGACTGATGTTATTCATAAAGTTTTGAATGATATTACTGTAGGTGATTGGGATATCATTATTGGGGGAGATTCACATACGCGTATGTCTAAGGGTGTTGCTTTTGGAGCAGATTCAGGAACCGTTGCTTTGGCGTTGGCTACTGGTGAAGCTACCATGCCGATTCCACAATCTGTAAAAGTTACTTTTAAGGGTGATATGAAATCTTATATGGATTTTCGTGATGTGGTACATGCTACACAACAACAAATGCTTAAGCAGTTTGGAGGTGAAAACGTATTCCAAGGAAGAATCATCGAGGTACATATTGGAACATTAACCGCAGATCAAGCTTTTACATTTACAGACTGGACAGCAGAAATGAAGGCAAAAGCTTCTATTTGTATTTCTGAAGACGAGACGTTAATAGAATCTTTAGAAATAGCAAAAAGCCGTATCCAAATCATGATTGATAAAGGAATGGATAATGCTAATCAAGTTCTTAAAGGTTTAGTAGATAAAGCAAATACAAGAATAACAGAACTTAAAACAGGTATTAAGCCATCTTTAAGGCCTGATGCTAATGCTAAATATTATGCAGAAGTAGCTATTGATTTAGATGAAATAGCAGAACCAATGATTGCTGATCCAGATGTGAATAATGACGATGTATCAAAACGTTACACGCACGATACAATTCGCCCATTATCTTATTATGGAGGTACTAAAAAAGTAGACCTAGGTTTTGTAGGCTCTTGTATGGTGCATAAAGGAGATATGAAAATTTTGGCCCAAATGTTGAAAAATATTGAGGCGCAACAAGGTAAAGTGGAGTTTAAAGCACCATTAGTTGTTGCTCCTCCAACATATAATATTGTTGATGAGTTGAAAGCTGAAGGTGATTGGGATGTTTTGGTGAAGTATTCAGGTTTTGAATTTGATGATAATGCACCAAAAGGATTAGCACGAACTAAATATGAAAACATGCTTTATTTAGAGCGCCCAGGATGTAATTTATGCATGGGGAATCAAGAAAAAGCTGAGCCAGGAGATACTGTTATGGCAACATCTACTCGTTTATTTCAAGGTCGAGTTGTAAAAGATTCTGGGGAGAAAAAAGGAGAGTCTTTATTATCCTCTACACCCGTGGTAGTATTGTCTACGGTTTTAGGGAGAACCCCTACTATGGCTGAATATGAAGCAGCTGTTGATGGTATTGTTTTAACTAAATTTAAACCCTCTCAAAAAGAATTAGTTAGATAATTAAGTGTTAAATACTAATATTTTACAATCCCGAGTTTTTCACTCGGGATTTTTTATGCTTTCAATTTGATAAACCACTTTTATAGTCTTTCTTTATTTTGTATCTTAGTTAACTTATATAATAAATATTAAAATATATTCTATGGCATTTGACATCAATATGATAAAAGGGGTTTATTCCAAAATGGCAGAACGTGTTAATAAAGCACGTGAAATTGTCGGAAAACCACTAACACTTTCTGAAAAAATATTATACTCTCATTTGTGGGATGGAGCACCTGTGGAAGCATTTGAAAGAGGTAAAGACTATGTAGATTTTGCTCCAGATAGAATTGCTTGTCAGGATGCAACAGCTCAAATGGCTTTGTTGCAATTTATGCAAGCAGGAAAAACAAAAGTAGCTGTTCCAACGACGGTTCATTGTGACCATTTGATTCAAGCGAAGGAAGGTGCAACTACAGATTTAAAACATGCTAATAGTGTAAGCAGCGAAGTTTTTGATTTTTTAGAATCTGTATCCAATAAATATGGTATTGGTTTCTGGAAACCAGGAGCAGGGATTATACACCAAGTAGTTTTAGAAAACTATGCATTTCCAGGAGGTATGATGATTGGAACTGATTCTCATACTGTAAATGCAGGCGGTTTAGGTATGGTTGCCATCGGTGTTGGTGGAGCAGATGCAGTTGATGTTATGGCTGGAATGGCTTGGGAATTAAAATTCCCTAAATTAATAGGCGTGAGGTTAACAGGAAAACTGTCTGGTTGGACGGCACCAAAAGATGTTATACTAAAAGTGGCTGAAATTTTAACTGTAAAAGGAGGAACTGGAGCTATTGTTGAATATTTTGGACCTGGAGCTACATCAATGTCATGCACTGGAAAAGGTACTATTTGTAATATGGGGGCTGAAATAGGAGCTACTACTTCTACATTTGGTTATGATGAATCTATGGAGCGTTATTTACGCGCTACAGAAAGAGCTGATGTTGCAGATGCGGCCAATACAGTGAAAGAGCATTTAACAGCAGATGCTGAGGTGTATGCTAATCCTGAACAGTATTTTGATGAAGTTATAGATATTAATTTGACTGAATTAGGACCGCTTTTAAACGGACCGTTTACTCCAGATTTGTCAACAGAAGTAGGTGTACCAATGTCAGAAAAAGCAAAAGCAAATGATTGGCCTCTTGTAGTAGAGTGGGGCTTAATAGGGTCATGTACCAATTCATCTTATGAAGATTTGTCTCGAGCATCATCAATTGCTCAGCAAGCTTTGGATAAAGGGTTGAAAATGAAAGCAGAATTAGGTATTAATCCAGGTTCAGAACAAGTGCGGTATACAGCAGAACGCGATGGTATTCTTAAAGTATTTGAAAAATTAGATGCAAAAATATTTACAAATGCTTGTGGACCATGTATCGGGCAATGGGCAAGATATAACGATCCTAAAAATGCTCCAAAAAACAGTATTGTTCATTCATTTAATAGAAATTTTGCTAAGCGTGCTGATGGCAATCCAAATACACATGCATTTGTGGCATCACCTGAATTAACAGCAGCTATAGCTATAGCTGGTCGTTTGGATTTTAATCCAATGAAAGATAAGTTAATTAATGAAGAAGGACAAGAGGTTATGTTTGAAGAACCACAAGGTTGGGAATTACCTCCTAAAGGTTTTGAAGTGAAAGATAACGGATATTTAGCTCCTGAAGCTGATGGTAGTCACGTTCAAGTTTCAGTTAAAGACGATTCAGAGCGGTTACAATTATTAACACCTTTTGAGCCGATAGGAAACTCTATAACAGGTGCTAAATTATTAATTAAAGCTTTTGGTAAATGCACAACTGATCATATTTCCATGGCAGGCCCTTGGTTGCGTTTTCGTGGACATTTGGATAATATTGCTAATAATACATTAATTGGTGCTGTTAATGCTTTCAATCAAAAAACAAACTTTGTTAAAAATCAATTAACAGGAGATTATGGAGGAGTACCAGATGTACAACGCGAATATAAAAGAGCAGGTATAAAAACCATTGTTGTTGGAGACCATAATTATGGAGAAGGATCTTCTCGTGAGCATGCAGCTATGCAACCAAGATTCTTAGGTGTCGCTGCTGTTATTGTAAAATCGTTTGCACGTATTCATGAAACAAACCTTAAAAAGCAGGGATTGTTAGGACTTACTTTTGATAATGAAGCAGATTATGATTTAATTCAAGAAAATGATACATTTAATTTTATTGATTTGAATGAATTTGCTCCTAATAAATCATTAATGCTTGAAATAGTTCATGAAGATGGAAGTAAGAATACTATTAAATTGAATCATACTTATAATGCTGCACAAATAGCATGGTATAATGAAGGCTCTGCATTAAATTTAATTAAAAAGCAGAATACTAAATAGTTGTTTTAAAACTAATCTAATAATTTATACCAAATAGATTAACATAATTTAAAAGTCCAGTTATTAAACTGGACTTTTTATATTTTTAAATCAATAGGTGTAAAAGATATAAGTAGTAAATAACTTACTAAGTTATCATTTTCATTATTACTAAAGCAAAAAAAACAGTTTATGAGTTTAATTTGTTCGATAATCAGCTTATTTTAACACTCATAAAGTGTTTTTTTCTTTTTTAAGGTAAAATATTATAATATCTTCGTTGTAATGGGAAAGTTATATAAATTTTATGAGATTAAATGTTTTAATTCCTGATGGAGAAAGCCATTTGTTAATTTATGTGGTAAATAGTTTGTCGCGAATCCGGGGTATAAAAATCTTTATTCTTTCCAATGAAAGGTTTCCTTCAATGCGCTATTCCAGACATATTTATCATTTTTCTTATTTCCCAAAAACACTGGATGCTAACAACTGGATTGATAATATTAATAAGGAAACAGAGGCTCATAATATTGATTTAATAATGCCAATATGTGAACATGGTATTGAAATGCTTTTAAAGCATAAAGATCAATTATTATTTAAAGATAAGTTATGCTTATTGCCCGATTATAAATGTTTTATGACTGCTAATAATAAATGGAATTTAGTAGAACATTTATCAATTAATAATATACCGTTTCCAAAAACTATTTTGTTTTCAAAGTATGATTCTTTAAAGTTTGATCACTTAAGTTTTCCGGTTATAGTGAAACCTATTTTAGAATCAGGTGGGGGAGAAGGGGTACATTTATTTGATAGTAAAGAAGAATTACAAAACTATTTATTAAATAATAAACAATTAGTGAATAAGCTAATTATTCAAAAGTATGTTACAGGTTATGATATAGGTTGTAGTGTTTTGTGTAAATCTGGTTCTATTTTGGCATTCACTATACAAAAAGCAACAATGGCTAATTCAAAGCCATTTGGACCTTTATTAGGAGCAAAGTTTGTCTATGATGAAGATTTATATAAAACCATTGAAAACTTGATGAAATCACTTAATTGGTCAGGCGTATCACATATAGATTTACGTTATGATATGACTACTAAAGAATTCAAAGTCATAGAGATAAATGCTAGGTATTGGGGATCTTTAGACGCCTCTTTAATTGCTGGAATTAACTTTCCCAATCTTTACTGTTTAGCTAGTTTAAATAAAACCTTTGATTCTCCAGAGTACAGATTTATAGATTATTTAAATTTAAAAGGGCTATTTAAGAGTTTTAAGAAGAATATATTTTTAATATTTAACTTTAAGTTTATTTTGAGTCATACACCAGTTGTTTACGCTATTTATGACCCTTTACCAACTATAGTTAAATATTCTACTTACTCTAAAAATATTCTTGCAGGTAAAGTTAAAAATCTGTTTAAAAGTCATCCAAAAGTATTAAACTAAGCTTTACAGTTTTTCTATAATAATGTATAAAAAAAATCCGACTCTTTCGAATCGGATTTTTTATTAAGCGAATAATATGTTTTACAATAGGCGAAACGCCTTATTTTACTTTCTCTATTACAGCTTTAAAAGCTTCAGGGTTGTTCATAGCTAAATCTGCTAAAACCTTACGGTTTAATTCGATATCATTAGCTTTTAATTTCCCCATAAATTGAGAATAGGATAAACCATGTTCTCTGGCACCAGCGTTAATACGCGTGATCCATAGGGCACGGAATGTTCTCTTTTTTGCTCTACGGTCTCTGTACGAATATTGCATCGCTTTATCAACCGCATTTTTAGCTACTGTCCAAACGTTTTTACGTCTTCCAAAGTAACCTTTTGCTTGTTTAAGCACCTTTTTTCTTCGGGCTCTTTTTGCTACAGAATTTACTGATCTTGGCATAATTTTAAATGTGTTTTGTAGTAGGCGGCCGATAAAAATCGACACTTTTTAGCTTTGCCTAACTCCAGGGTTTATAATTTGTTTTAACCGGTTAAATAGATATTACTTTAAACGTAGCATCAATTTAACATTAGCTTCGTCTGACTTATCTACTAAGGTATCATGAGTCAGTGCTAACTTACGCTTTTTAGACTTCTTTGTTAAGATGTGACTCTTAAAAGCATGTTTTCTTTTGATTTTACCAGTACCTGTAAGCTTAAAACGCTTTTTAGCACTAGATTTTGTTTTCATTTTAGGCATTTTTTTCTCCTAGTTTTAATTATTTCGCTTAATTATTTTTAACGCCTTTTGGGCATATTTTAAATGTAATCTCAGCTTTAATTTTTTTATAACGGTAAACTGAGTGTAGCCAGAGCTATTTTCTTGGAGTAATAAACATAGTCATACGTTTACCTTCCAACCTTGGCATTTGTTCTACTTTTCCAAGTTCTTCTAAATCTTGAGCCAATTTTAATAATAAAATTTGGCCCTGTTCTTTAAATATTATTGATCGTCCTTTAAAAAACACAAATGCTTTAAGTTTAGCTCCTTCTTTTAAGAACTTTTCGGCATGTTTCTTTTTAAATTCGTAATCATGGTCATCTGTTTGAGGACCAAAACGAATTTCTTTAACAATCACTTTAGTCGCTTTGGACTTGATGGCTTTATCACGCTTCTTTTGTTCATAAAGAAATTTTTTATAATCCATAACTTTACAAACGGGAGGGTCTGCATTAGGCGAAATCTCCACAAGATCCAACTCTTGTTCGTTTGCAATTCTCATAGCATCACCTTTGGTATAAATACCAATTTCTATGTTGTCTCCAACAAGGCGTACTTTTTGCGCTGTAATTTTAGAGTTAATTTTGTGTTTATCCTCTTGTGAAACCCTTCTGGGTTGCTGTCTTCTTCTAATTGCTATGGCTTTATGTTTTTAAGTTAAACTTATTTTTAAAACGATTTTAACGTTTTGCTAATTTCCTTTTTTATAATTTTTGAAAATTCTTCAACAGAAATCATTCCCAAATCTTCTCCACCATGCTGACGCACAGATATTTTGTTTTCTTGTTCTTCTTGCTCGCCAATGATAATCATATAGGGGTGTTTTTGCATTTCTGCCTCTCTAATTTTCTTACCTATGGTCTCATTTCTATGATCAACGAGGGCGCGAATTTCGTCATTTTCTAACAAATTTAAAACTTTTTCAGAGTATTTTTCATATTTCTCACTAATTGATAATATAATAGTTTGAACGGGTATAAGCCAAAGTGGGAAATTTCCTCCTGTATGTTCTAATAATAATGCAACAAAACGTTCCATACTTCCAAATGGAGCACGGTGAATCATTATGGGTCTATGGAGTTCATTATCACTACCTTTATAGGTTAAATCAAAACGCTCTGGAAGGTTGTAATCTACTTGAATTGTACCTAATTGCCAACGTCTTCCTAAAGCATCTTTTACCATAAAATCTAATTTTGGTCCGTAAAATGCTGCTTCACCTGTTTCAATGACAAAATCTAAACCTTTATCTGTCGCTGCATTTATTATAGCCTGTTCTGCTTTTTCCCAATTAGCAACATCACCTATATATTTATCTGGGTTTTCAGGATCGCGAACAGAAACCTGAGCTGTGAAATTTTCAAACCCTAAAGATCCAAATACATAAAGTACTAAATCAATAACATCTTTAAACTCTTTATCCAATTGCTCGGGCATACAAAATATATGAGCATCATCTTGGGTAAAACCTCTAACACGAGTTAACCCATGTAATTCACCACTTTGTTCATATCTATATACGGTACCAAATTCTGCATAACGTTTAGGTAAATCTTTATAACTCCATTGTGAACTATTGTAAATTTCACAATGATGTGGACAGTTCATAGGTTTTAATAAAAACTCTTCGTCATCTTTTGGGGTTTTTATGGGTTGAAAACTATCTTCCCCATATTTAGCATAATGACCAGACGTCACATAAAGTTCTTTTTGACCAATATGAGGTGTTACGACCATTTCATAACCTGCTTTTTTTTGTGCAATTTTTAAAAAGTTTTCTAAGCGTTCGCGTAAAGCAGCACCTTTAGGTAGCCATAAAGGTAAACCTTGTCCAACCTTTTTTGAAAAAGTAAAAAGTTCTAATTCTTTTCCTAATTTTCTATGGTCTCGCTTTTTAGCTTCTTCAAGCATTTCTAAATACTCGGTTAATTCTTTTTGTTTAGGAAAAGAAATACCATAAACACGAGTTAATTGCGGGTTTTTCTCATTGCCTCTCCAATAAGCACCTGCTACACTCAATATTTTTACAGCTTTAATAATTCCTGTGTTAGGAATATGACCACCACGACATAAGTCAGTAAACGTAGAGTGGTCACAAAAAGTAATAGTACCGTCTTCTAAATTTTCAATTAATTCTGTTTTGTAAGGATTGCTCTCATATAATGATAAAGCTTCTGCTTTTGTAGCAGATCGCATTTTAAAATCATGTTTTCCACGAGCAATCTCTATCATTTTGTTTTCAATACTCTTAAAATCTTTTTCAGAAACGGTTGCTTCTCCAAAATCTACATCATAATAAAACCCGTTTTCAATAGCAGGACCAATGGTTAGTTTAGCATTAGGATACAATTCCTCAATAGCTTGAGCTAAAACGTGAGCAGAACTATGCCAAAAAGCGGTTTTCCCTTCGGTATTATTCCAGGTATACAAAATTAGTGAGCCATCTTTGGTTAAAGGTGTTACTGTTTCAACTGTGGTACCATTAAAGTTTGCTGAAATTACATTTCTAGCAAAACCCTCGCTAATACTTTTTGCAACATCCATTGGAGTTACGTTTTGGTCAAACGTTCTTACGCTGCCATCAGGTAATGTTATGTGTATCATTAAATAAAATTAAATTCAGGATGCAAAGATAATAGTATAAATAAACACATCCAATATATCTGTAGGTATAATTTTAATGTATGTAAAATATAGGCTTAGTTATTTTTTTTGTAAAATTTATCAAAAAACTAAAGCTATTGGCAGGAGATGTTTTTGTAATTTTAACATTCTTATATTTTATGAAGTATATATAGTTTAGTAATTTGAAGTTATTAATCTTAGAATTCACTGATTTTAATTAAGGGATATTGTTTTTCACTTAAGTATAGAGATCGAATAATTAGTAATAAATAGGTTAGAATAGTGTTTTAAATCTATTTTTATGAAGAAGAGATTGTTTATGTGTAATAATTTCAGCAATTATTTTTATTTGTAACTTATTGGTAAATATGGTGTTAAAATAAAGTTATTAAAATAATAATAAAAAAGGCAATAAAAAGTTTGTTTAGGAATAAAAAAGGGTGGTATATTTGCACCCCGCTAAGCAAGGCATTGGCTAAGTGAAGCGGTAAGTTCATCAACAGTTTTAGGTATAAAAAGGGAGTAAAAAAAACTTTTCAAAAAAAACGAAAAAAAACATTGTCAGTTCAAAAAAGGTTGTAGATTTGCAGCCGCTTAAAACAGCAACAGTTGTTGAGGCAAAAAGTTCAGAAACATGTTTTGTTTATTAGTTTTTAAGTTTGAAAAAAACTTTCAAAAAAATATCAAAAAACATTTGTGGATTAAAAAAAGGGTTTTATATTTGCACCCGCTTAGCAAGGAAACGAGTTAAGAAAAGAGAAAACAAGTTCATAAACATATTGAATTGACAGCGTAAGATTTTAATTGGAAACGATTAAAGTCAACAAAGAGAATAGACCATTTTGAGTACTAGAGATTCTGATTAGTTGTTAAAGATGTTGATTATATTTTATAAATATGGTTAACACATAAAAATTAACGATGAAGAGTTTGATCCTGGCTCAGGATGAACGCTAGCGGCAGGCCTAACACATGCAAGTCGAGGGGTAACAGGGAGCTTGCTCCGCTGACGACCGGCGCACGGGTGCGTAACGCGTATACAATCTACCTTTTGCTACGGGATAGCCCAGAGAAATTTGGATTAATACCGCATAGTATATATAGTCCGCATGGGCTTTATATTAAAGGTTACGGCAGAAGATGAGTATGCGTCCTATTAGCTAGTTGGTAAGGTAACGGCTTACCAAGGCAACGATAGGTAGGGGCCCTGAGAGGGGGATCCCCCACACTGGTACTGAGACACGGACCAGACTCCTACGGGAGGCAGCAGTGAGGAATATTGGACAATGGAGGCAACTCTGATCCAGCCATGCCGCGTGCAGGAAGACTGCCCTATGGGTTGTAAACTGCTTTTATACAGGAAGAAACACCTCTACGTGTAGAGACTTGACGGTACTGTAAGAATAAGGATCGGCTAACTCCGTGCCAGCAGCCGCGGTAATACGGAGGATCCAAGCGTTATCCGGAATCATTGGGTTTAAAGGGTCCGTAGGTGGATGATTAAGTCAGGGGTGAAAGTCTGCAGCTCAACTGTAGAATTGCCCTTGATACTGGTTATCTTGAATCATTATGAAGTGGTTAGAATATGTAGTGTAGCGGTGAAATGCATAGATATTACATAGAATACCAATTGCGAAGGCAGATCACTAATAATGTATTGACACTGATGGACGAAAGCGTAGGTAGCGAACGGGATTAGATACCCCGGTAGTCTACGCCGTAAACGATGGATACTAGCTGTTCGGATTTATCTGAGTGGCTAAGCGAAAGTGATAAGTATCCCACCTGGGGAGTACGTTCGCAAGAATGAAACTCAAAGGAATTGACGGGGGCCCGCACAAGCGGTGGAGCATGTGGTTTAATTCGATGATACGCGAGGAACCTTACCAGGGCTTAAATGTAGATTGACAGGTTTAGAGATAGACTTTTCTTCGGACAATTTACAAGGTGCTGCATGGTTGTCGTCAGCTCGTGCCGTGAGGTGTCAGGTTAAGTCCTATAACGAGCGCAACCCCTGTTGTTAGTTGCCAGCGAGTCAAGTCGGGAACTCTAGCAAGACTGCCAGTGCAAACTGTGAGGAAGGTGGGGATGACGTCAAATCATCACGGCCCTTACGTCCTGGGCTACACACGTGCTACAATGGTAGGGACAGAGAGCAGCCACTGGGCGACCAGGAGCGAATCTATAAACCCTATCACAGTTCGGATCGGAGTCTGCAACTCGACTCCGTGAAGCTGGAATCGCTAGTAATCGCATATCAGCCATGATGCGGTGAATACGTTCCCGGGCCTTGTACACACCGCCCGTCAAGCCATGGAAGCTGGGAGTGCCTGAAGTCCGTCACCGCAAGGAGCGGCCTAGGGTAAAATCGGTAACTAGGGCTAAGTCGTAACAAGGTAGCCGTACCGGAAGGTGCGGCTGGAACACCTCCTTTCTAGAGAAAGACGACTAAAAAGTATCATAACTATTACAAAAGATAGTTTATTCTCATTGCTGTTAATTTAAAAATAACAATTTAGTAGAGTCTCATAGCTCAGCTGGTTAGAGCGCTACACTGATAATGTAGAGGTCGGCAGTTCGAGTCTGCCTGAGACTACTAACTACTAAATAAAGGAAATTCTGGAAGTTGGGGTTCACAATTCGAAATTCTGAATTCAAAATTCTGAATTCTAAATGGGGGATTAGCTCAGCTGGCTAGAGCGCCTGCCTTGCACGCAGGAGGTCATCGGTTCGACTCCGATATTCTCCACAACGGCTTAACGTCGTCTACTGATAATTTATCAGTGGCGATTCGCCACACGTTCATTGACATATTGAAAAAAGATACATGAAAATATAAATAGATTTATTCTATGTATATATAATAATAATTGCGATTAATTAGATTCACTACGAGCGATATCTAATTAGTCAAATTTAATTAACGATTACGGTTGTTAATTAATGAAACTCATTAAAAAAGCAAAAAGTACAATAAGCTAAATAAGGGCGCATGGGGAATGCCTAGGCTCTCAGAGGCGATGAAGGACGTGATAAGCTGCGAAAAGCTGCGGGGATCGGCACACACGATTTGATCCGTAGATATCCGAATGGGGCAACCCACTATATTGAAGATATAGTATCCTAAGGGAGGTAAACCCGGAGAACTGAAACATCTAAGTACCCGGAGGAAGAGAAAACAAAAGTGATTCCGTTAGTAGTGGCGAGCGAACGCGGATTAGCCCAAACCGGTGTTGTTACGGCAATACCGGGGTTGTAGGACCACAATATTCGACGCAAGATGAACTAGAACTGTTTGGAAAGACAGGCCATAGACGGTGATAGCCCGGTATAGGTAAAGAATGTTTAGATAGTGGTATCCTGAGTAGTGCGGGGCACGTGAAACCCTGTATGAATCAGTCGGGACCATCCGATAAGGCTAAATACTCCTGAGAGACCGATAGTGAACTAGTACCGTGAGGGAAAGGTGAAAAGAACCCTGAATAAGGGAGTGAAATAGAACCTGAAACCATGCGCTTACAAGCGGTCGGAGCCCTTTGGGGTGACGGCGTGCCTTTTGCATAATGAGCCTACGAGTTACCGTTGCTAGCAAGGTTAAGTGATTAAGTCACGGATCCGTAGCGAAAGCGAGTCTGAATAGGGCGCTTTAGTTAGTAGTGGTAGACGCGAAACCGTGTGATCTACCCATGGGCAGGTTGAAGCTGTAGTAACATACAGTGGAGGACCGAACCGGTTGACGTTGAAAAGTCTTCGGATGACCTGTGGGTAGGGGTGAAAGGCCAATCAAACTCGGAAATAGCTCGTACTCCCCGAAATGCATTTAGGTGCAGCGTTGCAACATAGTTTTATAGAGGTAGAGCTACTGATTGGATGCGGGGGCTTCACCGCCTACCAATTCCTGACAAACTCCGAATGCTATAAAATGTTTTGCAGCAGTGAGGGCA